>JAJFKF010000006.1 GCA_021773365.1 Gammaproteobacteria bacterium
GGGTGGACATGAAGGCCAGCAGGGCGACCGCGGACGCAAGCGCTCGCGCCGGGGTGGACGCCGCCGCCGCCGCGGCGGACGCGACCGGGTAGAAGGCCAACCAGACGCCCCGGGCAACCCGGGCAGCGAGCACAACGGAAACGTCGCGAATGCGGCTGGCGAGGGCCGCACGACTGCTCCCGAGCCGCAGCCCAACCGCGAACCAAGAACCTCCGAACTGCCGTTCAACACCGAACGTCCGCCGGAGCGCGCGCCCTCCGCAGAATCGTCACCGCCGAAGCAGGTCGTGTGGTCTTCGGGTCCGGCGACCGATACCACGCCCAGAGGGCCCGGGCGCGACGACTGAGAACCGCGCTGGAGTGAGCCCCCTGGTCTGTCGCAAGATCAGGGGGCCCGCACGGCCCCGAATTCGTTCCTCAGACTTTCCCGTCCCGCATCTGCTGCAACAATCCCTGCGCAGCCTGCTCCGCCAGATCCAGCACCTGCTCGAATCCGTTTTCTCCGCCATAGTAAGGATCCGGCACCTCCTCAAGGTCGCCACCCTCGATAAAGTCCAGAAACAACCGGATCTTGTCGAGCGCCTGCGCCGGCCCCCGCCGCCGCAGCTCCGCCAGATTCTCCAGATCCATCGCCAGGATCAGGTCGAACTGCGTGAAATCCTCCATCGCGACCTGCCGCGCCCGCTGGGCGCTCATGTCATAGCCGCGCCGCAGTGCCGCCTCCTGCGTACGCTGGTCGGGTGGCGAACCGATGTGCCAGCTGCCCACACCCGCCGAATCGATTTCCACTTCCAGTTCCGGCGCCTCCTGCGCAACGAAGTAGCGAAACACCGCCTCCGCAGTGGGGCTGCGGCAGATATTTCCGGCACAGACAAACAGAATTCGCTTCACGATTCCACGCCCTCCGTCATCATCAACTTCTCGACGCGCGCCAGGTCCTGCTCGGTGTCCACACTGGCGGCCGGCGCCGTTTCCTGAGCCATGGCTATCGCAATACCGATGCCGTGTTCCAGCGCGCGCAGCTGCTCCAGCCGCTCGGTCAGCTCCAGCGGCGAGGCGGGCAAGGTGGCAAGCTGACGCAGCACTCCGACCCGATAGGCATACAGCCCCAGATGCCGCCAGGCGCCCTCGAAGCGCTGCTGTGTATCCAGCCCACCGGCAGCACCATCGCGCGGCCAGGGAACCGGCGCGCGGCTGAAATACAGCGCACGGCCCTGCGCGGTCGCGGCCACCTTGACGGTGTTTGGATCGAGGAATTCCTCTACCGACGCGATTGGCGTCCCCAGCGTGGCGATACCCGCCTCCGGATGGCTGCTCAGCAATGCGGCCACCTGATCGATCAGCGACGCCGGCAGCAGCGGCTCATCGCCCTGCACGTTGACCGCAATATCCTCATCCGCCCAGCCCCGGAGGGCTGCGACCTCTGCGATGCGATCGGTTCCCGAAGCGTGTGCGGGCGAAGTCAGCACCACGCCAGCGCCGAAGCCGCGGCAGGCCTCCTCGATGCGAACATCGTCGGTGGCAACAAACACCTCTGTTGCCCCGCTGGAGCGCGCGCGCTCATAGACGTGCTGCACCATGGGTTTGCCAGCGATCAACCGCAGCGGTTTGCCCGGCAACCGCACAGCGCCGTAACGCGCTGGAATAACCACTCTGAACCTCTTCACCATCACCGCGCCAGCAGCGGATCGTCCGACGCCAGCTCCCGCGCCTCTTCCTCCAGCAGCACCGGAATCCCGTCCCGAACCGGATAGGCCAGCCGGCTGGCCTTGCACACCAGTTCCTGGGAGGCCTCGTTGAAGAACAGCGGCGCCTTGGTGACCGGACAGACCAGGATATCGAGCAGACGTTTATCCATGGGGCTACTTCTTCGGCAGGTACAGGTCGGTAAGCGTACCTTCGAACGCCTCGGCCGCAAATGCCAGTGTTTCCGACAGCGTCGGATGCGGATGCACCGTCAAGGCCATGTCCGCCGCATCGCAGCCATTCTCGATGGCCAGAGCCGCTTCGGCGATCAGGTCGCCGGCGTTGGGGCCAACAATGCCGGCGCCCAGCAGGCGATGTGTCTTCCTGTCGAACAACAACTTGGTGAAACCCTCGTCGCGACCAAGCGTGAGCGAGCGCGCACTGGCAATCCAGGGAAAGCTGCCCTTGCCGTACTCAATGCCCTGCTGCTGCGCGTCCGTCTCCGTCAGGCCCACCCAGGCCACTTCCGGATCGGTGTAGGCCACCGAGGGGATCACGCGAGCATCGAAGGCGCTTTTCAGGCCGGCGGCAACCTCCGCTGCCACCTTGCCCTCGTGCGAGGCCTTGTGCGCCAGCATGGGCTGACCCACCACATCACCAATGGCAAAAATATTCGCCACATTGGTCCGCTGTTGTTTGTCGACGCTGATGAAACCACGGTCATCCACCGCCACCCCCGCCGCCCGCGCATCGATGCGCAGTCCATTGGCGCTACGCCCCACGGCCACCAGCACCCGGTCGTACACTTGAGGTTCGGGTGCCTCCTTGCCGCTGAAGGTGACACGCAGTCCCTCCGGCAGCGCTTCGACACCCTCGACGCGGGTATTGAGCAGGATCTGCTGGTAACGCTTGGCAATGCGCTTGTGCAGCGGGCGCACCAGGTCCGGATCGCAGCCGGGCATCAGTCCCGGTGTCAGTTCCACCACTGACACCTCAGTGCCAAGGGCATCGTACACACACGCCATCTCCAGACCGATGATGCCGCCGCCAATCACCAGCAGCCGCTTCACATCCGCCGGCAATTCCAGCGCCGTGGTGGAATCCAGGATGCGTGGATCATCGGGCAATCCCGGCAGACGCACCGATTCAGAACCAGCAGCGATGATGCACTGGCCGAACTCAAGCGTGCGCTTCGCGCCGTTATCGTCAACTTCCACGTGATGGGCATCGACAAAGCGGCCTGTACCACGCACCACTTCCACCTTGCGCTGTTTCGCCAGGGTGTTCAGTCCGTTGGTCAACCGCTTGACCACACTGCCCTTCCAGCCACGCAGACGCTCCAGGTCAATGCGCGGCGCACCGAATTCAATGCCGGCGGCGCCCATGGCATGGGCGTCGTCAATGACGCGTGCGGCATGCAACAGCGCCTTTGACGGAATGCAGCCAACGTTCAGGCAGACTCCGCCCAGCGTCGGCCAGCGCTCCACCAGCGTGACCTTCAGCCCTAGATCGGCGGCACGAAATGCCGCGGTATATCCGCCCGGCCCGGCACCGAGCACCAGCACATCGCCGCTCATGGAATGGCCTCCAGCAGGTCACTCACTCCAGCGAGGATCTTCGACAGGTGCGTGGTGAAACGCACCCCCATCGCACCATCGATGACACGATGGTCATAGGACAGCGACAGCGGCAACATCAGGCGCGGCACAAACGAACCATCGCGGTATACCGGCTGGTAGGTGGCGCGCGAAACGCCGAGGATGGCAACCTCCGGCGCATTGACAATCGGCGTGAACGCCGTGCCGCCGATGGAGCCAAGACTGGATACAGTGAAACAGCCGCCCTGCATCTCGGCACCGCCGAGCTTGCCCGCGCGCGCCTTGCTGCTCAGCTCGCCGAGATCGCGTGCCAGCTCATAGATGTCCTTGCGATCCGCGTCGCGGATCACCGGCACCACCAGACCGCCGGGTGTGTCAGCAGCAAAACCGATGTGCAGGTACTTCTTGTGAACCAGACTCTGGCCATCCTCATGCAGCGAAGTATTGAACTGCGGAAACTCCCGCAGGGTCAGCGCGCAGGCGCGAATGATGAAGGCGAGCGGCGTGAGCTTGATGCCCTCGGCAGCAGCCTTGCCCTTCAGCTGCGCGCGCGTGGCCTCCAGATCGGTGATATCCGCCGCATCGAACTGGGTGACATGTGGCACATTGACCCAGCTGGCCTGCAGACGTGGACCGGATATACGCTGGATGCGACCCAGCGGTTTGATCTCCACCGCGCCAAACTTTGAAAAGTCCACCACAGGGACTTTCGGCAGCGAGGCCGCGCCGGCCTGCCCGCCGCTCATGGCCTTCTTCACGAAGGCCTTCACATCATCATGCGTGATGCGGCCCTTCATGCCGCTGCCGCTGACGCGCGTGATGTCGACGCCAAGTTCGCGAGCGAACTTGCGTACCGAGGGACTGGCGTGCGCAAGCCCATGGCTGCCGGCATCCGGACCGCGAGGAAGCTGCCCGGCCCCATCCGCGGCCCCGGCCACTGAGGATTGGGGCGGAGTAGACGTAACTGCCGCAGCCTTGTCTGGACCCGTTGCTCCGCCCTGCCCCGCCTGCGCCGAAGCAGCAGCGGGAACCTGAGGCGCGGCGACTGGGGTGGACTGCACCGTGAGAATGACGCTGCCCCTGGAAACCTTCGCCCCTTTCTGCAGCTTCAGCGCGATAACACGCCCCGACACTGTCGACGGGACATCCAGCGTAGCCTTCTCGGTCTCCAGCGTGATCAGCGGCGTATCCACCTCCACGGTGTCGCCTTCCTTGACCAGCACATCAATCACCGGCACGTCGGAGAAATCACCGATATCGGGCACTTCGACATCGACCGGACCTGCAGCTGCGCCGCTGCTCTCACCCGCGCTGCCTTGCGGAGCGCCAGCCTGAGCCTGCCGAGCCGACGATGACGTGTCCGGCTCCGCCGCAACGTCTGTGGACTCGAGCGTAACGATCAGATCACCCTGCGACACCTTCCCGCCCGTGCTCACATTCACCGCACTCACCCGCCCGGCCGCCGTGGAAGGCACATCCAGCGTGGCCTTCTCGGTTTCAAGTGTGATCAGGGGTGTATCAACTTCCACAGCGTCGCCTGTCTTGACGAGCACTTCGATCACGGGCACATCGGCGAAATCGCCGATATCCGGCACTCTTATTTCGATAGTCTGACTCACTGGGTCACCGGATCGGGTTTGGAGGGATCGATGCCATAGGCCTGCATGGCCTGTGTCACTGTTTTGATGTCGATCTTGCTATCATCAGCCAGCGCCTTGAGCGCCGCCACGACGATTGAATGTTTGTCGACCTCGAAAAACTTGCGCAGCTGCGCCCGTGAGTCGGACCGACCAAAGCCGTCGGTACCCAACGCAACATAGCGTCCCGGCACCCACTGACGGATCTGGTCGGGCACGATTTTCATGTAGTCGGTGGCCGCCACGAAGGGACCATCATGCTCGGCCAGACAGGTGCTCACATAGCTGGTGCGCACTGGCTCGTCCGGGTGCATGAGGTTCCAGCGTTCCACCGACAATGCATCGCGGCGCAGCTCACCGAAGCTGGTCACCGAGAACACATCCGCCGGCACGCCGTAATCCTTTTCCAGAATCTCCGCCGCCGCCAGACATTCACGCAGGATGGTGCCGGACCCGAGCAGACTCACCCGCACCTTGCCGCGGCCACCGATCTGCAGCAGGTACATGCCGTTGAGAATGCCCTGCTGCACGCCGCTCGGCATCGCCGGGTGCGGGTAATTCTCGTTCATGCAGGTCACGTAATAGAAAACGTTTTCCTGCTCCGCATACATGCGCCGCAGGCCGTCATGAATAATGACCGCCATCTCGTAAGCGAGTGCCGGGTCGTAGGCAACACAGTTCGGCACCGTGCTGGCCAGCAGCAGGCTATGCCCGTCCTGGTGCTGCAGGCCCTCGCCCGACAGCGTCGTACGCCCCGCCGTGGCGCCGAGCAGGAATCCGCGCGCCTGCATGTCGCCGGCCGCCCAGATGAAGTCGCCCACACGCTGGAAACCGAACATCGAATAGAACACATAGAAAGGCACCATCGGCGTGCCGTGATTGCTGTAGGCGGTGCCGGCGGCAATCCACGAACACAGCGAACCGGCCTCGTTGATACCCTCCTCGAGCATCTGGCCTTTCTTGTCCTCACGATACGACATGAGAATGTCCGCATCCTGCGGCGTGTACAGCTGCCCGACCGAGGAGTAAATACCGATCTGGCGGAATAGCCCCTCCATGCCGAAGGTGCGCGCCTCGTCCGGAACAATGGGCACGATGTTCTTGCCGATGTTCTTGTCTTTGAGCAGGCTGGTGAGGATGCGCACAAAGGCCATGGTGGTGGAAATGGACCGCTCGCCACTGCCTTCCAGCAATGCGCTGAAGCTCTCCAGCGCGGGAATGGCCAGCGGTTGCACTGAGCTGCGCCGTGCCGGCAGGGAGCCACCGAGCGCCATGCGCCGCTCACGCAGATACTTCAGCTCTTCACTGTCGTCAGCAGGCCGCGCGTAGGGGAGTTCGGCAATATCCTCGTCGGAGACCGGAATATTGAAGCGGTCACGGAAAGCCTTCAGCGCCTCCTCGTCAAGCTTCTTGGCCTGGTGCGTCACCATCTGGCCTTCGCCCGCCTTGCCGAGCCCGAAACCCTTGACAGTTTTCGCCAGGATGACCGTGGGCCGGCCCGTGTGCTGCGTGGCCGCCCAGTAGGCAGCGAACACCTTGAGAGGATCGTGCCCGCCACGATTCAGGCGCCAGATCTCCTCGTCCGACATGTTGGCCACCATGGCTTTCAGTTCGGGGTACTTGCCGAAGAAATTCTCGCGCGTATACGCCCCGCCCTTGGATTTGAAATTCTGGTACTCGCCGTCGATGCATTCCTCCATCAGACGGCGCAGCAGACCCTCGCGGTCCTTGGCCAGCAGCGGATCCCAGCGTGATCCCCACAGCACCTTGATGACGTTCCAGCCAGCGCCGAGGAAGGCAGCCTCCAACTCCTGGATGATCTTGCCATTGCCGCGCACCGGCCCGTCGAGGCGCTGCAGGTTGCAGTTGATGACGAAGATGAGATTGTCCAGCCGCTCCCGCACGGGCATGGTGAGCGCACCCATCGATTCCGGCTCATCCATCTCGCCATCGCCGAGAAAGCACCAGACCTTGCGATCCGAGGGCTTGGCCATCCCGCGGTGTTCCATGTAGCGCATGAAGCGCGCCTGGAAGATGGCCATCATGGGACCGAGGCCCATCGAAACGGTGGGAAACTGCCAGAAATCGGGCATCAGCCACGGATGCGGGTAGGAGGACAGGCCCTTGCCGCCGACCTCCTGGCGGAAATGGCGCAGCTGCTCCTCTGTCAGCCGGCCCTCCAGGTAGGCACGCGCGTAAATTCCGGGGCTGGAATGACCCTGCATGAAAACCATGTCGCCCGGATGGCGGTCGGAAGCGGCACGCCAGAAATGGTTGAAGCCCACCTCGTACAGCGTGGCCGAGGATGCGTAGGTGGAAATATGTCCGCCGTATTCGGAGTTCTGCCGGTTGGCCTGCACCACCATGGCCATGGCATTCCAGCGGATGTAGGCCTCGATGCGCTTCTCCAGTGCGCGATTACCCGGGTATTCCTTCTCCTGCCCCGGCGCGATGGTGTTCACGTAGGCGGTGTTGGGCTTGAACGGCAGATAGGCGCCGGAGCGGCGCGTATGGTCGATGAGCTGCTCCAGCAGGAAATGGGCCCGCTCGGCGCCGTGCACTTTCAGGACCGCGTCGATGGACTCGACCCATTCACCGGTTTCCGCCGGGTCGGGATCGCCGGGCATGGATTCAGTTTTGCCGCGTATGGATGTCATGAGGCGTAGGGATTAATTTCCAGCGTGAAAGGTGGTGTGTGGCCCGCTATTATCGCTCATTCCGGGTCAATTCCCACAATCCATTCCGCGGTCCATCGCATCGATCCGCTGCGTCGGGCCTGAATTTCGAGGACATACTGATGAACAGGCTGACGCTGCGGCGTCCCGACGACTGGCACCTGCACCTGCGCGATGGCCCGCAGCTGCGCGCAGTGGCCGGCTTCACTGCCGAACGCTTCACGCGTGCCATCGTCATGCCCAATCTCAAGCCGGCCATCACCACCGTGGCGCAGGCGCGGGCGTACCGGCAGCGCATTCTCGAAGCCGCGGGCGAGAACTTCCAGCCGCTGATGACGCTGTACCTGACCGAACAGACCTCCAGCGCCGAAATTGATGCCGCTGCGGCCAGCGGCATCATCCACGGCGTGAAGCTCTACCCGGCAGGCGCCACCACGCACTCCGATGCCGGCGTACGCAATATCGAGAAGGTGTATCCAGCCCTCGAGCGCATGTCATCAAACGGCCTGCCCCTGCTGGTGCATGGGGAAACCGTGGACCCGCAGGACGACATCTTCGACCGCGAGCAGCGCTTTATCGATACAGTGCTCGCCCCGTTGATCGCCCGGTTCACAACATTGAAAGTGGTATTCGAGCATGTGACCACGCGCGCCGCCGTAGAGTTCGTGCAGGGCGCCCGCGCTGGCGTAGCCGCCACCATCACGCCACAGCATCTGCTGCTGAACCGCAACGCATTGTTCGCTGGCGGACTGCGCCCGCACCACTACTGCCTGCCGGTCCTCAAGCGCGAACAGGACCGCGAAGCGCTGCTGGCGGCGGCAACCGGCGGCGACGCGCGCTTCTTCCTGGGCACCGACAGCGCCCCGCACGCCCGCCAGGACAAGGAATCGGCCTGCGGCTGCGCGGGCGTGTTCTCCGCTCACGCGGGTATAGAACTGTATGCAGAAGCCTTCGAACAGGCCGGCCGGCTCGATCGTCTGCAAGGCTTTGCCAGCGAATTCGGCGCGCACTTCTACGGTCTGCAGCTCAATGAGGAACACATCACGCTGCTGCGCGAGGAATGGACTGTGCCAGCTTCCTATGACTTCGGCGGCGCGCAGATCGTGCCGTTTCGTGCAGGAGAGCCGATACGATGGAAACTGTCCCGGACCGCCGGATGATTCACGCCGAGGATGCACCGCACCCCATGGCCGGACGCTTCCGCGGCTTCCTCCCCGTGGTGGTCGACGTGGAAACCGGCGGCTTCAATCCAGCCACTGATGCACTGCTGGAAATCGCCGCAGTATTGATCGAGATGCAGGGCGATGGCACGCTGATGCGCGGAGAGACCTACCGCTACCATGTGCAACCCTTCGCCGGGGCACGCATCGACCCGGCCTCACTGCAGGTCACCGGCATCGATCCGCATCATCCGCTGCGCCCGGCGATTCCGGAGAAGGACGCCTTGCAGCGTATCTTCCGCGACGTACGCCGCGCGGTCAGCGACAACGACTGCAAACGCGCCGTGCTGGTGGGACATAATTCCTTTTTTGACCTGAGCTTTCTCAACGCGGCGGCCGCGCGCGAGCATCTCAAACGCAATCCCTTTCATCCGTTTTCCAGCTTCGATACTGCAACTCTGGCGGGCGTTGCCTTTGGGCAGACGGTGCTGGCGAGGGCGCTCACCGCTGCAGGGATCGGTTGGGACAAGGCCTCGGCACACTCCGCAGCTTACGATGCGGAGCGTACCGCGGACCTGTTCTGCCTGATCTGCAATCAATTTCAGCCGATCTATCGAGAGACCATGGAACGGGTGGCGCGGCTGGATATCAACCTTGGGGAAATCGAAGGGGGGCCGCCGTTTGCAGAGCCTGCGGTAGATTGAGGGTTCCGACGGTCAGTGCCATTGTCCCCACAACCTGATTGCCGCAGCTGCGGAGCATCCAGCACCTGAATCAGACCGCCCCTGCCTGCTCCAGCAACTGCTTGAGCTCCCCGTTCTTGTACATTTCCAGCGCGATGTCGCAGCCGCCCACCAGTTCACCCTTGAGGTAGAGCTGCGGAAACGTCGGCCAGCTGGAGTACTGCTTCAACGCCTCGCGCAGCTCCGGGTCCTCAAAAATATTCACATGGTGAAATGTCGCGCCACAGGCTTTCAATGCGGCTGAGGTTTGCGCGGAGAAGCCGCACTGCGGGAAGTCCGGAGTGCCCTTCATGAACAGCACCGCAGGGGCGGAGGAAAGGTGCTGCTTGATGCGTTCAGTTACGTCCACGGTGGTTCTCCGGTTGCTGTCGGTAGGGCTGCTGCCCTGGTTGTCAATCCGGCCGGCGGTAGCCCGGTTGCGGCGCTGCTGCACAGCCTCCACGACCCGCCACTGCTGCGCGGGCGTCATCGCCGTCCAGGCTGCGATTTCCTCGCGGCTGCGAAAGCAGCCCGTACAGTAGCCTGCGGGATCGAGTCTGCAGATCTGGATGCAGGGGGACTGCGGGGCTGGCTGGCTCATGGGGGATGCAGGCGTTGAATTATGGAGACCGCTCACCTATTCTTCAAACGCTTTTTTCGGGGTGAAAACTACAAGGGGAGATGTTTCATGAATCCACTGAATACCCGCACGGGTACGGTGATTGCCGGCATCGTGCTGGCCATTGTCATTGCCCTGTTCGTGCATGACTGGAACATGGGCTTCATTCCTGCGCAGATCGGCCGCTGGCTGCACATCCTGGCCGGCGTCATGTGGATCGGCCTGCTGTACTACTTCAATTTCGTTCAGGCACCCGCACTGGCCACGGCAGCAGCCGACAAGGGCGGACCGGGCGGCGCCGGAATCACCAAGTACGTGGTACCCCCGGCGCTGGCATGGTTCCGCTGGGCCGCGCTGGCGACCTGGCTGAGCGGCGCCTACTACCTCGAGGCCGCCGGTTATGGCTTCACCGATGCCTTCATGCTCAAGGAAGGCGTGCAGGTAATCGGCATTGGCGCCTGGCTGGGCACCATCATGCTGATCAACGTCTGGGGCCCGATCTGGCAGAACCAGAAAAAACTCCTGGGCCTGAAGCCGGCTACCGACGAACAGAAGGCTAAGGCAAAACGGATTGCCTTCCTGGCCTCGCGCACCAACACGCTGCTGTCCCTGCCCATGCTCATGTGCATGACCGGACAGATGCACGGACTGCCATTCTGATTTCCGGGAAGGTCTCTTCCCTCGCAATCGCATGCCCTCCCGCCCGCCTCTCCCCCTCTCCTCCGTAGCCGGAGGAGAGGGTCAGGGTAAGGGGGCACTGTCCCTCCCCGGCGACCTGGCCGAGCAGGTCACCCGTGCCCTGCGCGAAGACATCGGCTCCGGCGATCTCACCGCTGCCCTGATTCCCGCAGACCGCACGGCCCACGCCACCATCGTTACACGAGAAGCAGCCATTCTCTGCGGCCGCTCGTGGGTGAACGAAGTGTTTCGCCAGCTTGATGCCGCCATCCGCGTCGACTGGCAGGTACAGGATGGCGATCGCGTACAGCCCGGGCAGTTGTTGTGCACGCTGGCTGGCGCTGCCCGACCGATGCTCACCGGCGAGCGCAGCGCACTGAATTTTCTGCAGACCCTCTCCGGCACAGCCTCTGCCGCGCGCAGTTTTGTCGATGCCATCGCCGGCACCCACTGCAGAATTCTCGACACCCGCAAAACGCTGCCCGGACTGCGCACGGCGCAGAAATATGCCACCTGCCACGGCGGCGCACAGAATCATCGCATGGGTCTGCACGATGCCATCCTGATCAAGGAGAACCACATTGCGGCTGCCGGCTCCATCGCCGCGGCGATCGCACAGGCCCGTGCCACCACGCAGGCCACTGTCGAGGTGGAAGTGGAGAACCTGGACGAGCTGCGCCAGGCCCTGGCAGCCGATCCGGACATGATCATGCTGGATGAATTCGCGCTGACTGACCTCGAAGCAGCTGTACGACTCAATCGTGATCACGGCGCACGGGCGAAGCTCGAGGCCTCCGGCAACATTACGCTGGAGAACATTCACGCCATCGCCGCTACGGGAGTGAACTACATCTCGGTCGGTTCAATTACCAAGCATGTGCGCGCGGTGGATCTGTCCATGCGTTTCCAGTGACCTCACGACACGTTGCGCCGCCAGGAACGCAGATCCGGCGCCTGCTGGAACAACCGGACTTATTGGAGCCGAAAGAATGAGCAAGATAGCTGCAGACAAGAAGGTACCCGCATTCTCCCTGCCCGCAACAAACGGCGGGAAGTGGAAATTCACCGACGCGGCAGGAAAGAACCTGGTGATCTATTTCTACCCCAGGGACATGACCTCAGGCTGCACCCGTGAATCGCAGGACTTCCGTGACTTGCACGGCGCCTTCCGGAAAGCGAAAACCGCTATTGTCGGTATCTCCCGCGACAACCTGGCCTCGCATGAGAAGTTCAAGACGAAGGAAAAATTGCCATTTGACCTGCTCTCCGACGCGGACGAGAAGGTCTGCCGCCTGTTCGATGTCATCAAGGAGAAAAGCCTGTACGGACGCAAGTACATGGGCATTGAGCGCAGCACCTTCCTAATCGACGCCAAAGGCGTGCTGCGTCAGGAGTGGCGCAAGGCGAAGGTGCCTGGACACGCGCAACAGGTCCTGGCAGCCGCGCAATCCCTCTAGGATTGCCCTTCCGGCCAACGATGCACCCGCCGTACACCGGCTTTAAAGAGCCAACCCGCATTTCACGCACGGTGTCGGGTCAGTGCCCGGCCGGTTACGGCCGGGCGTGATAGACGCAAACCAATTAATTGAGGGTCTTGATGGCTTCGTTGGAGAGCTCGCTTTCCGCGTCGGCGCCATTGCGCGCGGTGACGACGAAGTAGTATGTGCCGGCGGTCAGGTTCTCCACCACATAGGTGCTCACCGCCGGATTGGATACATTGATCGTCGTGGCATACGGACCGCCGGGCTGTCTGCCGTAGTGGATACGGTAGCCTGCCAGGTTAGTCAGGGCACTGCCATCAGTATTGCGCACGGGCGGTGTCCAGCTCACTGTCACTACTCCATTGGAGGATTGCATCACTGCGATGCCGAAGGCCGGCAGAGCGGAACTACCGCCACGACCATCGCTGACCGAGATCCTGACGTTGTCATAGTTACCAACGTATGCAGCCCCCGGTGTGCCACTTAACCTGCCAGTCCCGGCATCGAACGCGGCCCAGACTGGACGATTGGCAATGCTGAAGGTGAGTTTATCGCCGTCGGAATCACTGGCCACCGGTTTGAACAGGTAGCCCTCTCCGGCCATGACCTCTCCATCTGCCGCACCGCTGATGGTTGGAGTGTGATTGACCGGCTCGGGTTGTGGCTGTGGCTCAGGCTCAGGTTGTGGTTGTGGTTGTGGCGTGGGCTGGGGATCGATTCCTGCCACCGCAATGGCAAACGCCGGTATCCACGCGTTTTTGCGTCCGTCGCTCACGCCGATCGAGACGTTCGTGTAAGTACCGACATCACCGCTCCCGGGCCTTCCCGACAGCCTGCCGCTCGAGATGCTGAAACTGGCCCACGACGGCTTGTTCCTGATCGAGTAGCTCAGACGGCGCGAATTGCTACCGGAGACGGTGGGACGGAAGTAGTAGCGCTGCCCGACTGTCACCGCCGTGGCAGGCGCACCTGCCAGATTCAATGTCCTCACGGGCGCCGGAGTCGGTGTCGAAACCGAAGATCCCCACCACCATGAGAACCACGAACGCCGCGCCGCGGACGCATCAATACTCGTCAGTACCAGCGCAGCCGCAGTCAGCGCCCAGAAACTCCGCCGCCAGATTCCCCTGAATGAACCGTACATCGCGATACCTCCGGTGAGGCGGCTTCATGCCGCAACGCAAGACCAAAGGAGCCGGAGGAACCGAACGGAGAGCAGGATGACGGAAGTCGCGTGTGGCGATGACGGAGCCACTGCCATGCGCTGTTCCGGCAACCCCGCTATCCGGAGAATCGACTTCCACGGACCGGAGGCTTTGCGTCCCTGTCTTGCGACAGGTTTGCCCTTGATAGAAATATTCCAG
>JAJFKF010000051.1 GCA_021773365.1 Gammaproteobacteria bacterium
GCAGCGCCGAAGCCCAGGGATTCGGCTGTCCGGGGCGCGGCCAACCCACGTGACCTCAAATCGGCTGCGCGATGACTGAGCTTTCCTCGCAAACCCTGCACGTCGTCAACAAGGAGCTGGCCACGACGCTTACCGAAGCACGCGTGGCTCTGGAGAATTTTGCCGAACACCTCGATAGCCTGGGATTGCTGGAGCAGTGCGCCGAGCATCTGCATCAGTCCCACGGCGTGCTGCGGTTGGTGGAGGTGTACGGCGCAGCATTACTAGCCGAGGAGATGGAGCAGGTCACCCGTTACCTGATCAAGACCGCAAAGGAAAACAGGAACCAGACGGAAGGTCTTGATGCGTTGATGCGCGCCATGGTGCAACTGCCGGCTTACCTGGAGCGGGTGCTTGGCGGCGGTCGCGATCTGGCACTGGTGCTGCTGCCGTTGCTGAATGACCTGCGCGCGGTTCGCGGCAGCTCGCTGTTGTCCGAAGGCACGTTGCTGCTGCTGAACCTGACATCGGATCGCCAGGCCGAGCCGCCGGCGGTCGTGCAAACCGGTGAGCAGCCGACGACGATGGTGCAATGGGCGCGACGGTTGCGCCCGCGCTTCCAGATGGGGCTGTTGGGCTGGATTCGCGGTGAGCGGGTCAAACAGAATCTGGAGGCGCTCGCGCGCGTGGCCGAAAAACTCGAGCAGGTGGCCGGCAGCCAGCCGGTGTTCCAGCTGTGGTGGGTGACTGGCGCGGTCATCGAAGGTTTGCGCGAAGGCGGGCTGCAGGAAGGCGCCACGATCAAGCGTCTGATGGGGCTTGCTGACAGGGAGATCAAACGTCTCTACACCCAGGGCGAAGGTCGCTACTGCGAGAATCCTGCCCTCGATCTGCTGAACAACCTGCTGTACTACGTGGCGCGCGCCGCGAGCAACGGCACCCGGGTAACTGCGGTGCGGGCATCGTTCAAACTGGGTGAGCTGCTGCCGGTGGACGCCACCGTCGAACAGGCGCGCGAGAATCTGTCCGCGCCCAGCATCAAGCTCATGCGTACGGTGGGCGCGGCGATCAAGGAGGACCTTACCAAGGTCAAGGATGTGCTGGATATTTTTGTGCGTAAGGGCGGGCAGACTGGCAGTCACGGCGCCCAGGCTGAGGAACTGGCTCCGCAGTTGGAATTGTTGCGCAAGATCGGTGACACGCTGGGTGTGCTGGGCCTGGGGAGCCTGCGGGCCGGCATCCAGACCGAGATTCAGCGCCTGCAGGGGCTGCTCGACCGGGGCGCACAGGTGGACGACGCTGCGCTGGTGCAGATGGCTGCCGCGTTGATCAACGTCGAGGACAGCCTCGATGAGCAACTGGTGAGCATGGTGATGCCGCAGGTGCCAGTCAGCGAAGAAGAAGGCGATGCCGAGACAGACGTCGAACCCGATGCAGCTGGTACCAGGGAAGATGCCGACTACCGTCTGGTTACCGGCGCGGTACTGCGGGAGTGTATCGTCAATCTCGCGCGCGTGAAGGAAACTGTCACGCAGGCCGTGCAGAAATCTGGCGAGGCGCAGGGCCTGGATGCGGTGCCTCAGTTACTGCGCGGTATCAACGCGGGATTGCTGATGCTCGGCAAGGCACGGGCTGTGGAAGTAGTCGAGCGCATAGCGCATCACCTCGAAGATGTCCTCACGCCCGGCTCGGCACAATCCGGCAGCCCCTTTCTGTCCAACGAATATCTCGACCGCCTGGCCGATGCCATCGTCAGCCTCGAGTACTACATGGAAACGGTGCAAAGCGGCCGCAGCGACCCGTGGTACATGCTTGACAACGCCGAGCGCTGTCTGGAGGTGCTCGCCGACGTGCAGCCGGCGGTAGCGGTGGCAAGTATGGCGGCAGCCGATGGTGAGTATGCCCGCACCGTGGCCATTGACGGCCCGGCCGCAGCCGCAGCGGCAATTGCGGCGTCCGCCGCGGCCGGCCAGCGGTCGCACGACCTGGGCGGGCAGACGGCCGCAGCAGCCACTCATCCGGTCATCGTTACGCCCGATAGCCAGACGCTCGACCCGGAATTCATTGAGTTGTTTGTCGAAGAGGCTCGCGAGGAGATCGAGTCCATTCAGCGCCAGTTTCCGTTGTGGGACCAGAACCCCGGGGATGCCGAGGCGCTGGTCAACGTCCGCCGTTCATTCCATACACTCAAGGGCAGCGGGCGCATGGTGGGCGCGCAGCTGATCGGTGAGTATTCATGGGCGGTGGAGAGCCTGCTCAACCGCATCATCGACAAAACCCTGATGCGTACGCCTGGCATGATGAAGCTGCTGCGCGAGGCGGCTCATGTGTTGCCGCAACTGGTGGAACAGCTTGCCTCCGGCAAGGTGCCGGAGGCGGACATACAAACTATTGTTGAACGTATTCAGACATGCGCTGAAGGGCGTGAACCCGGGCAGGTGACTGCGGCTGCTGTGCCCGAGGACACGGTCCTGCCCGCCGGCGCCGGTCGCAGTGCGCCGCCGGCGCATGCCGAAAGTCCTGCCGAGCCACTCGCGCCGGAGCCGGTTGCGCCAGATCCAGTCGTGCTGGCCGGGCCGGCCGAATTGGCCGAGTCAGCGATGGATCCGGATCTGCACGACATCTACACCCGCGAGACCTCCGGGCACCTTGCCACCCTGCGTGATTTCCTGGCGCGCAGTGCGGCACTGCCGATGCCGGTGCTGGTCACTGAAGCGGTCTACCGCGCCTGCCACACCCTCAGCGGCAGTTCAAAGATGGCCGACGCCCGCCACGGCATCCGCATTGCCGAGCCGCTTGACCACTACATGCGCAAGGTCTACGAAAGTGGCACCGGCCTGCCCGCCGAGGGACTGGCCGTGCTCGAGCAGTCCATTCACGCCATGGACAATGTCACCAGTCACATTGGCGAGTCCACCGGTTATTTTGTCAGCCACAAGGACCTGGTCGAGCGTATCCGCCGCCTGGACGAGCTGCTCGACGAAGATCTGGCATTGCGCGAGCGCAGGGAGCAGGAGCAGGCGCAGAGCAGGCCTGAACCGCTTGATCCATTACACACGCAGGACGATGAGTCCCCGGCGCAGTCCTCCGGCATGGCCCGGCCTGACGCATCAGCGCTTCATTCGTCGGGAGTTGATGCGGCCCTGTCAGTTTCAGGCCGGCCTGACACACATGGCTTCGATCCTGCCGAGTTTGATCCTGAAATAGCGGCGATATTCAGCGAGGAAGCCAACGAACTTCTCGAGGCTGCCGAACGGGAGCTGCAGGAGTGGAGCGCCGCGCGTGCAGACAAGGAGCGGGCATTCGAACTGAAGCGTGTACTGCATACGCTGAAGGGCGGTGCGCGCATGGCCGGGCTGCGCGCCATGGGTGACCTGTCGCATGAACTGGAAACTCTGGTCGGCCAGCTCGAGCAGGATCTGCTGCCCTCCGATGAGCGTGCTTTCGAGGTGCTGCAGGCCAGTCTTGATGAGCTGAGTCTCATGCGCGATGCAGTCAATGCCAATCGCCCCATGGCACCGGCCAGTAAATTGATCGCGCGTATCCATGAATTGTCACAGCCGCCGGAAGTTGCCGAACTGGCGCCCACCACCCCGCCACTGGCTGTGGCCGCCGCGCAACCCATGCGGCAGGCAGAGGAGCCCGACACGGTGCAGACCGGCGAGCCGATGCCCGATCTGCTCGCAGAGACATCTCTTTCTGCTCCGCAGGAGGCGCAGCCGGAGACAGAGTCCGGCTCATGGCCGGATCTGTGGCCAGCACCAGACGAACCAGAACCAGATGAACCAGCGCCTGAGCCAGCATCGGAACCGGAATCCCTGGTGCAGGCAGAAACGCTGGCCGGGAGTGACGTCGGAGCGCAGACCGGATTCGAGCCCGGAACCGAATCCTGGTTTGAGCCGCAGGCAGAGCCACAACCGCCAGCACAGACATCCCGGGCCGATTTTTTGGCGGAAGCGTCGGCCCACGCGGACGAGGAGCAGCCAGCGGCGGCGCCGTTCCAGCCCGCTGTGTTCCAGTCGAATCTACCCTCGGCTGCGGAAACCGCGGCGTTACCTCCCGCGGCGCTGCCGCCTGGCCGCGAGCCGCAGGCAGGCGGCGAACGCCATGAACTGGCGCGCGTCGATGCGGAACTGCTCGATACGCTGTTGAACAACGCAGGGGAAGTGAGCATATTTCGCTCGCGCCTGGAACAGCAGATCAACTCAGTCGACTTCAATCTTGGTGAGCTCGCCCGCACTGTCACGCGTCTGAAAGAGCAGCTGCGCAAGCTGGAGATCGAGACCGAGGCGCAGATTCTGCACCGCCACGAACAGGAGCAGCCACGGCGCGAGGATTTTGATCCGCTGGAAATGGACCGTTACTCGGCCATCCAGCAGTTCTCCCGCGCGCTGGCTGAATCCTCTAGTGACGTGGGCAGCATCCAGGGTCTGCTGGAGACGCTCACCCGCGAAGCGCAGAACCTGCTGCTGCAGCAATCGCGTGTCATTACCGAGCTGCAGAATGGTCTGATGCGTACGCGCATGGTGCCCTTCCAGCGCCACGTGCAGCGCCTGGCCCGTATCGTCCGCCAGGCGGCCGCCGAAACCGGCAAACGGGCGGAAATGACGGTCACCGGCGCCTCGGGCGAACTCGACCGTCAGGTACTTGAACGCATGATGCCGCCTTTCGAGCACATGCTGCGCAACGCCGTGGTGCACGGAATCGAAGACCCCGCCGAACGTCAGGCCGGCGGCAAGCCGGAAACCGGCCGTATTTCAGTGAGCCTGCAGCGTGAGGGCGCCGAAGTGGTGTTTGTCGTCAAGGACGATGGCGCCGGCATGAACGTCAAGGCTATCCGCGAGAAGGCGGTCACCATGGGCCTGGTCGATCCGCGTCAGACGCTGAGCGACGAGGAAGCCATGCAGCTGGTGCTGGAGCCTGGATTCAGCACGGCGGGGAAGCTTACCCAGGCCGCGGGCCGCGGGGTGGGCATGGACGTGGTGGCTACGGAGGTCAAAAAACTTGGCGGCGCATTGTTCATCGACTCTGTCTCTGACGCCGGCACTACGTTCACCATCCGCCTGCCTTTCACGCTGGCCATCAGCCAGGCGCTGATCGTACGTGTGGTCGATGAACTGTATGCGCTGCCGCTACCGACGGTGGAAGGCGTGGTGCGCCTGTCCAGCTCGCAGGTGATGCAGCATCTGGAAGAGGGTGCGCCGAGCTTCGAGTACGGCGGGCAGAAGTATCGCTTCCAGTATCTTGGCGCCTTCATCGGCAGCGGACCTGCAGTGTTGCCTGAGCTGGAGACCTCGATGTCGGTGGTGCTGGTGCGCGCTGGCGAGCATTCCACAGCGCTGGTTACCGATGAGCTGATCGGCAGCCGCGAGATCGTGGTCAAGTCCGTAGGCCCCCAGATCTCCGGCATCCGCGGCATCTCCGGCGCCACCATTCTTGGTGACGGGAGCATCGTGCTGATCCTCGACGTCGGTTCGCTGGTGCGCGCGGAATGGCGCATGAAAGCCGCGCCGGAGCTGGTCGGACGCGATACCGTGGATAAGCGCACTTTTGCGCTGGTGGTGGACGATTCGATCACCGTGCGTCGGGTGACCCAGCGCCTGCTGGAGCGCAACGGCATGCGCGTGATGACCGCGCGCGACGGCGTGGATGCCGTGGCAATTTTGCAGGAATACCTGCCGGATGTGATTCTGCTCGATATCGAGATGCCGCGCATGGATGGCTACGAGGTGGCCTCGCATGTGCGCAACGACGAGCGACTGCGGGATGTCCCTATCGTGATGATCACCTCGCGTGTGGGCGAGAAGCACCGTGCGCGCGCCATAGAACTGGGCGTGGATGACTATCTGGGCAAGCCCTACCAGGAGGCGCAACTGCTGGATGCCATCGAGCCGCTGGTGCAAAAACGGCGCGATGCCATGAGGAACGCGGATGTCTGACGAACAGGTACACGAGCTGTACAGCCTGTTGATTCCTCTCACCGAGGAGCGGCTTATTCTGCCGCGCGCCACGGTGGCAGAGGTCATAGGCTTGCAGCCGCTGGAGATCATGCCGGCCGCACCGTCCTGGTATCTGGGTACCATGGGCTGGAACGGGCGCAACGTGCCGGTGGTGTCGTTTGAAGGCATGTGCGGCGAGGCCACCGCGGCGACGGGTGGCCGCTCGCGCATCGTGGTTTTGTACTGTCTGGGCCACAAGCTCGATGCCGGTTTCTTCGGCATCGTCACCCAAGGCTTTCCGCAACTGGTGCGCGCCAATCCGGATGTGGTCAAACCGGATGCCGAAGGCGCCGGCTTCGGGGAGAACAGCCCCATACTTTGCAGGGTGCGCATGATCAATGAAACTCCACTGGTGCCTGACCTGGAACAGCTGGAGCAGATGATAGCCGAGGAGACTTCGGTCGCTGGTTGAGTTGGCAGCGGCATGAATTCCATGCCGATATCGCGAGATTCATGCCGCCACCGCACGAACTTAGCCTAGAGATCGCCCCCGCGACTCTGCAGCAACGCCAACGCAGCCATTCCCGCCGTTTCCGTCCGTAGTACACGCGGTCCGATTGATGCTCCCAGAAAACCGTGTGCCCGCGCGGCGTCGTGCTCCTTGTCGCTCAGTCCACCCTCCGGCCCGATCAGCAACACAGCGCCCGCGCTGGGCTGCAGTCCACTCAGGGAATTCTCCGCGGACGGATCGAGCAGCAGTCTGCTGTCCGGCGATGGAGCAGGAAGTTCGTTGAGCCACTGCGGCAATGCCTGCGGCACCACGATGTCCGGTACGCGGTTGCGCCCGCATTGCTCGCAGGCCGCCACGGCCACACCACGCCAATGGGCAGCACGTTTCTGTGCCTGCTGTTCATCAAGGCGAACGACCGTGCGCTCCGTGAACAGTGGCACGATGCGGGTGACGCCCAGCTCGGTGGCCTTCTGCACCACCCAGTCCATGCGCTCTCCGCGCGCAATGCTCTGTGCCAGGGTGAGGTCCAGCGGTGATTCCCGCTCGACAGGTTTGTGCGTTTCGACTTGCACCTTGACCATGCCGCTGCGCGTTTCCAGCACACTGGCGGCGTACTCTCCGCCACAGCCGTCGAACAGCGTCAACTCATCGCCAGCTTTCAGGCGCAGCACCCGGCTGACGTGCGCGGCTGCAGCCGCCGGCAGCTGCAACCGGCTGCCGGCGCGCAGAGGCTCATCAAGGAAGATGCGCGTCAGTCGCATGTGGCCTTGTCAATGCCTTCGCGCGCTACTTCCACCATGAGGCGCAGCTGATCTTCATCGACCACGTACGGAGGCATGAAATAGACGACATTGCCAACCGGCCGCAGCAGTACGCCGCGTTCAAGTGCATGGCGATACACGGTGAGGCCGCGCCGCTCGCGCCAGTCGAAAGGCTCGCGACTCCGTTTGTCGCGGGCCATTTCAACGGCGGCGATCATGCCGTGCTGGCGCACCTCGCCGACGCGGGGATGATCGGCCAGCGGCGCGATCAGCTCCGACAGGGTTCGGGCCAGTGTGCGATTGCGTTCAATGACCGGCTCGGTGGCAAAAATCTCCAGTGTGGCCAGAGCGGCCGCACAGGCCAGAGGGTTGCCGGTATAGCTGTGGGAGTGCAGGAAGGCGTTCAGACGCGTGTACTCGTCGTAGAAGGCCTGGTAAATCGGCTCGGTAGTCAGAACCGCTGACAGCGGCAGGTAACCCCCGGTCAGCCCCTTTGATAGACACATCAGGTCGGGCCGAATTCCAGCCTGTTCACAGGCGAACATGGTGCCGGTGCGCCCGAAGCCCACGGCAATCTCATCGGCGATCAGCAGCACCTGATGGCGGTCGCAGGCTTCCCGCAGCAACTCCAGATACACCGGGTGGTACATGCGCATGTTGCCGGCACACTGCACCAGCGGTTCGACGATCACGGCGGCGACCTCGCCAGCATGCCGCTCAAGGGCTTCTTCCATGAGCGTAAATCTGTGTCGTGAATACGCCTCCCAGGTTTCACCCGCCTCGCGCCCGTAACAATCCGGAGAGGGCACGGTGATGACGTCCATGAGCAAAGGCTGGTAGATAGACTTGTACAGTTCGACATTGCCCACGGCGAGCGCGCCCAGCGTCTCGCCGTGATAGCTGTTGCCCAGCGTGATGAAGCGCTGTTTCTGCGGCTGGCCCATGTTGCGCCAGTAGTGGAAGCTCATCTTGACCGCCACTTCCACCGCTGCCGAGCCGTTGTCGGCGAAGAAGCAGCGGCTCAGGCCGGAGGGAGTCAGGACGCGCAGTCGTTCAGCCACCTCGATGGCCGGTTGATGGGTGAAGCCGGCGAAGATCACGTGTTCAAGCTGTTCAAGCTGCTCGCGGATGCGGGCATTGATGCGAGGATTGGCGTGACCGAAGAGGTTGACCCACCAGGAGCTGATGGCGTCGAGATAGCGTTTGCCCTCGTAGTCCTCCAGCCAGACCCCCTGGCCATTGCGGATGGGGATCATGGGCAGGGTTTCATGGTCGCGCATCTGTGTGCAGGGGTGCCAGACCACCTGCAGGTCGCGCCGGGCAAGGTCGGAGTTGCGTAGCGAAGGCATGGGGCTGCATTCTACGCGCGCCCGCGGTATCTGGTGACCCGCGGCTGCCCGTTTCCACCCCGGCTGACGCTGGAGAGATATTGAAGAGCCAGCCGTCGTATCAGTTCGGAGAGCCACTGCGGGTCGATGCGGGCAGCGGCTGGCTAAGTGGTGCGCAGCGCATACCCACGCCAAACTGCAACGACCGGCCGCCGGGTATGGTGGCCGACCTGATCGTGATCCACGGGATCAGCCTGCCGCCCGGCGAATTCGGTACGCCATGGATAGATCGCCTGTTCTGCAATTCATTGCCCGCCGCGGCGCATCCGTACTTTGCCGGCATTGCCGGCGCGCAGGTGTCTGCCCATCTGCTGATTCGTCGTGACGGGCAATTGACGCAGTACGTGCCGTTTCATCGGCGGGCCTGGCATGCGGGAGAGTCCAGTTATGGCGGGCGTCGTGCCTGCAACGATTTCTCTATTGGCATCGAACTGGAAGGTGCCGACACGCTGCCCTATGAGCACGCGCAGTATGTGGCGCTGGCGCGAGTTGTGGCTGCGCTGTGCATGGCGTATCCCTCGCTTTCCACGGAGCGGATCGTCGGTCACAGCGACATTGCGCCGGGGCGCAAGACCGATCCGGGAATGGCCTTCGACTGGCCGCGGGCGCGGACGCTGATTGCGCTGGAGGTCAAGGGGGATGCGTGAGATCTCTTCTCGTGTTTCCTGCCTGCGGGGGTGGAGGGGAAAAGGCGTGTTTGCTGGCGTTGCGCTGATCATGGCCGGTGTGGTGTCCGCAGCGCAGCCTGGGCCCGCGCAGCGCATCGTCAGCCTGGCGCCCAACCTCACCGAACTGGTCTACAGTGCTGGCGCCGGCAATCAGCTGGTTGGCGTGGATTCTTTCAGCGATCATCCGCTGGCAGCGCGCAGTGTCCCGCGTATCGGTGATGCATTCCAGATCGACTACGAACGGGTGTTGGTGCTGCGGCCCGATCTGGTGCTGGCCTGGCAGAACGGTACGCCGGAGACGGCCATCGCGCGCCTGCAGCGCCTGGGGTTGCGCGTGGAGCGTGTGGCGGTCTCCAGCCTGGAGCAGATTGCGGAGGCGATTCGTCGCATCGGTGCGCTGGCGGGCACTTCACAGACAGCCGGGCACGCCGCTGACGATTACCTGCATGGCATTGCGCAGTTGCGGGCCAGTCGCAGTGAGGTGCGACCGGTGACTGTGTTCTATCAGATATCCGTCAACCCGCTGTATACGGTCAGTGGCAAGCACCTCATCAGTGAGGTGATAACGCTGTGCGGCGGGCGCAATATTTTCGCCGATGTCGCGCAGCTCGCCCCGCCTGTAAGTCCCGAGGCGGTGCTCGAGCGTGATCCGCAGGTCATCATCACCGGCGACGGCGCGCAGGGGGATCCACTGGCACTGTGGCAG
>JAJFKF010000052.1 GCA_021773365.1 Gammaproteobacteria bacterium
GCCTCAGCAACCTCCGCCGAAGATCACCGCCAGGCAGGCCGCCGAAGCCACCCCCGTGTAGTGCAGACCTGCGGGGGTGGGCCCTATGTCAATCAAGCACTTGCCGGTTCCCTACCCCTCGAATCGGCAAAGACGGGTTAAGAATATTCTCGACCGCAATCCGCGCTTCTGGGCGGCCGACACGGCTCGAGGTATCGCGCCATATGACTCCACTGTGCTGATGGGCCGCAGCGCTTGGCTGCAGCTGCGCAGGGATTTCTGATTGCCGGGGCCCTGCCCGGAAGGGGAGGGCCCTGCGTTCACAAAACTGCTGCCTCCCTGGTTCCGAAGAATCTTCTCCATGGCCTTCCCCTTCGCCAGCTCATCAATCAACTTGTCCAGATACCGGATCTCCCGCATGAGGGGCTCCGCGACATCCTCCACCCGCACGCCGCAAATTGCGCCCTTGATCAGGCCGCGTGACGGATTGAGTCGAAGCGCCTCGGCAAAGAAGGTCTCGAAGTCCTTCTGCTTCCTGATCTGAGCTTCCAGTTCCTTCTGCCCATATCCCGTCAGCCAGCGAATGATCTCGTCGACTTCCTGCTTTGTGCGTCCCTTTCTCTTCGCCTTGGCGACATACAGGGGATACACCCTATGATCCCCGCAACCCGCTCTCGACTCCGCTGAGCGCCCACCCCCACGGAACTTTCCGCCCCCGCTTCGGGCTAATATGCGGCGAGGAGGGCTCATGAAAACAATAACAAGAACAGTCCTGATCTGTATCCCGTTGATTTGCGGAGCGGCGGAACCGCCGCAGCCGCCGGCGGCGCGTGTGCAGCCGGTGTCCGACACCTATCACGGCACCACGGTGGTCGATCCCTACCGCTGGATGGAGGCGGCGGACAATCCGCAGCTGCTGCAGTGGATGCGGGCGCAGAACGCATATACCCGGGCGGAGCTGGCGCGGCCGGGTTCGGGCAAGGTGCGCCAGGCGCTGCTCGAACGCATCGGCCAGCTGCAGGCCGGCACCCCCTCGATGCAGTACCTGTCCCGGGCGGGGCAGTGGTACTTCTTTCTGCAAACGCCGCAGGGTGGTGATTCCAGGCAGCTGATCGCGCGTGCGGTGAACGGCCAGGCGCGGCGCGTGCTGGCCGATGCAGCAAAGCTGGCGCCGGGAAAGACAAGGGTCTCTATCGACACCTACGAGCCGGCCGGCGACGGTTCGCTGGTGGCCTTTGCCATGTCGGTGGCCGGTGACGAGAACTGGTTGTTTCGAGTGGCGGACACGGCCAGCGGCCGCTTGCTGCCGGATGTCGTGCCACGCATTGCCAGTCCCATGGCGGAGTGGGCGCCGGATCGCAGTGGCTTCTACTATCCGCGTCAGCAGGATGTCTCCCCCGATACGCCGGTCACGGCGAAGTACGACAACATCCGCATCTTTTTCCACAAGCTTGGCACGCCGGTGGAGCAGGACACGCCCATCTTCGGACCGGGCGTTCACGCAGAGCTGGATATCGATCCGGTGGCCGGTTTTCCCAGCATGTACGCCACGCCCGACGGTCGCTACCTGGTTGCCAGCCACACGCGTGGCACGGATCGTTCGGCCGCAATGTGGGTTGCGGATATGAGCGCAGCCGAGCTGCAGTGGCGACAGGTTGCCGGCTACGCCGACCAGGTCAGTGGCCTGGACATCGTTGACGACCATGCGTACGTGATCAGCGCCCGCAATGCGCCCAATGGTCGCGTACTGCGCTTCGACATCCGCGACGGGACATTGGCGGAGGCGACACAGTGGTTGCCGCAGGAGGCGGTGGTGCTCGGCAATCTTGCCGTGGCGCAGGATGCGCTGTACGTGATCGGACAGCAGGACGGCCAGAGCGTGGTGCGCCGCTTTCCGCGCGATGGCGGGGGTTCATCGCGGTTGCCGCTGCCGGTGGAGGGGGCCCTGATGGGCTTCATGGCCAGTGAGGAAACTACGGACATCGCCTTCGTCATGCAGTCGCCGGTGGTTTCGCCGCGGGTGTATGTCTACGAGCCGGACACCGGCAGCATTGTCGATACGGGTCTGCAGCCGCCGCATCCGGCGGACTACTCCGGCATCGTCGCGCATCGCGTCGAGGTGCCCAGTACCGGTGGCGCGCAGGTGCCGGTCACGCTCATCGGGCGCCGGGATCTGGAGCTGGACGGGCGCAACCCCCTGCTGATGCGGGCCTACGGCTCCTATGGTTCTTCCATGCAGCTGTCTTTCACTGCCACCGACCTGGCCTGGTACGAACGCGGCGGCATCATTGCGCTGGTGCATGCGCGTGGTGGCGGCGAGAAGGGCCAGGCCTGGCACGAGGCCGCCCGCCGTGTCAGAAAACAACGCGTGGTGGATGATGTCATCGCCGCGGCACAGTGGCTGATCGCCAATGGCTGGTCATCGCCACAGCATATGGCGATCTCCGGCACCAGTGCCGGTGGCATTCCTTCCGGTGGCCTGGTGACGCAGCGTCCTGATCTGCTGGCCGCGGCGCTGATTCGTGTGGGCGTCACCGATCTGCTGCGCATCGAGTTCAGTGGCGGTGGCCCGGCCAACATCATGGAGTACGGCACGGTCACCGACGAGGCCGAGTTCCGTGCCCTGCATGCATTGAGCCCCTATGCCAACGTGCGCAAGGGCGTGCAGTATCCGGCAGTCATGCTCGAGACCGGCATCAATGATCCGCGCGTGCCGCCCTGGCAGCTGGCCAAGATGGCCGCGCGGCTGCAGGCGGCCACGGCGTCGGATCGCCCCATTCTGCTGCGCGTGGACTTCGAGGCCGGCCACACGTTGGGATCGGACAAGTCACAGCTGGCACAGATGCTGGCCGATGAGTTCACCTTTCTGGGCTGGCAGCTGGGGATGGAGGGGTTTGCGGAACGATAGAGATGCGCCCGTGGGGGCGTCTCAGTTCACCGCCTCCAGCTTCCAGGAGATTTCCACCTTGGCCTGACCGCTGTAGGTGCCGGCGTGAAGCGCCGCGCCGGGGTTCTGCGTCAGCTTGATGGTTTCGCTGCGCTTTCCTGTGCGCGGCACCTGGCGCAGCTGCTTCTTCACCCATGCCATGATTTCGCCGTGCATGGCGGCATCGCCGCTTTCCTGCGTGCTCTTTTCGTGCATGATCGTCGTGGTCATGCCGGGTGCCGTGGGCATGATGGCGCCGTCGGAAAAGATCGTGTCGCTGCGCGTGTCCAGCACGAACATGTGGGCGGAACACAGCATCCGGGTCTCCTGATCGGTGCTGCGGTGGTTGGTCTGGCGCTTGATGGTGTAGGGCACCCGGTTGCTCGCATCGCCCATAACGCCGGTGGAGACGCTGTCGACCAGGACACGGGCGCTGGCGCCGCAGTTCTCGTAGCCGAAGTAGTTCAGATAGCGCGGGTCCTTTCCCCCCGTGCTGGCGGGGGCGCCTGTGCCGCCGGCGGCCGCGCCCACCGATTTCCGTGTGTACCGGGGATCCTTGATATTGACCGGCTCCAGCTTGCCGTTGGACTTCAGGTGTGTTGCCAGCTGGTAGCCTTCCCGGAAACGGGTGGTCGTGCGGTCAGAGCCTTTGCCGACTACCGTCTCCTTTCCCTGGATCCTGACTTCCACGGTGAACTTGACGCGTTTCTCTACGGCCAGTGAGGTAGAGGGCGGAGCCAGGACGCCGGTTGTGAGGACTACGGCTGCAGCGATGCTGCGCAGTGCGGATGACATGCGAATCTCCCGGGGATCTGGATATTGCTCCGGGGGCCCTATTCCCCTTGTGGGGCGCCGGGAGTGAAGGATTTGGCCGCATATCATGCTGGCGGCGGTGCGTATATGGTCGCTGATCGTGATGTGTATGGAAAGGACGGGGCAGGACTTCAACTGCATCGAAGTCCTGCCCTCCCTCCGGATCGGCTACCGCCTTAGCTTGCCAGCGCGGCATACATGGCGCCGACGTGGCGGTGATCCGTCCCGCAGCAGCCGCCCACCACGATCAGTCCAGGCAGGCGGTCGCGCAGGCCGCGATAGGCGGCGCCCAGTTCGATGGGATCACCGGCGTCGAGGTCGGTGCAGTTATCCAGCTCCGCATGACTGCGCCGCGAGGCATTGGCCCGCACGCCGCGGATGCGCTGCCGCCACTGACCTGGGGCGTTCAGCACGTTGGCAAAGTGCTCCGGATGCGCGCAGTTGATCATGTAGTAGGCCGGATAGCCGCCGCTTGCCGCGTCCGTGCGCTCGATGGCGGACTGCAGGCTCTCGCCGGAGGGCAGCCGCCCATCGGTTTCCACAGTGAATGACAACGCGGTCGGCAGGGCGCAGGCCTTTGCCGCCAGGGCCACGCCGATGGCTTCCTCGACGTAGTTCAGCGTGAAGGCGGACACCATGTCCGCATCGGTTGCGGCAAAGGTATTGATCTGCGGGGCGTGATACTCCGCCGCCTGTTCCACGGACATGCGCTGGCCGGTGACGTAGCCATCGCCACGCGGCCCGAGATTGCCGCTGATGACGATGCGGCTGGTGGGTGTCTCGCATGCCGCGCGCACCTCCAGCAACAAGCCAATGGAGCGGCGATTGGCGTCAGCGAGCGCTTCGGCGTCGTAGCCCAGCAGCGTCCCCCAGTCGGCGCTGGCGCGCCAGGTCGGGCTTTCCAGCACAATGCCCACACCATTTGCCTGCGCGATACGCGCGTACTGCACGAAATAGCGCCGCAGCCGCTCCGTGCCGGCGTCGTCCTTGAGCAGATCAAAGGAGGCGAAGTACGGCAACTGGCATCCGTCGCCATATATCAGGGTGGTCTCCAGGCCACCATCTGCAAGGAACAGTGGCCCCTGCAATTGCGGCAGTCGGCTGCGGTACTTTGCCGTGACGCCCGTGGCAGGCGATGCGCGACGCGGGTGAATCTGGATGACTGGCATGGGCGTTCTCCGTGAGGTTCAATAGATGGACTCATCCTGACGCAGACGTGTCGGGGAGCCCATAGTCATTTCTGCAAGCAAGTGGACGTATCGGCCATGCAGCCCGCAAAGACGCCCGTGACCGTGGCCATTCTGGTGTTTCCGGAGACTACGGCCTCAGTGGTCCACGGCATGTACGACCTGTTCGCCAGCGCCGGCCGCGACTGGGGCATGATTGTCCACGGCCAGCCGGGCGCGCCGCTCATGCAGCCGCGGCTGGTGTCCTCCCGGCCGGGGTCGGTCATCGTGTCCAACGATGTAAAGGTTGAGGCGCACCAGGCACTGGAGGATTGCACCCGTGCTGAGGTGGTGTGTATTCCCGAGGTCAATATCGCGCCAGGAGAGTCGCTGGCCGGACGTTTCACCAGTGAGATCAGCTGGTTGCAACAATGTCACCGCGACGGCTCGCTCCTGGCCGCTGCCTGCTCGGGCGCCATGCTGCTGGCGGAGGCCGGGCTGCTGGATGGCCAGGAGGCCACCACGCACTGGGCCTGGCACGAGGCGTTGAAACGCAGCTATCCCGCCGTAAAGGCGCGCGTGAATCGGGCGCTGGTGGCGTCGGGCGAGGGCCAACGTCTGATCATGGCTGGAGGCGGCACCACCTGGCTGGACATGGCCCTGTATGTCATTGCGCGCACCGTGGGCGTGGAGGCCGCCATGCAGGTGGCGCGCGTGAATCTCATCGACTGGCACGCCATCGGGCAGCAGCCCTTCGCGCGTCTGGCCCAGTCCAGGCAGGTGGAGGACGCGGTGATCGCCCGCTGCCAGCGCTGGATCGCCGAGCACTATCAGACGCCCGCGCCCGTGGCGGCCATGACACGGCTGAGCGGTCTGGCCGAGCGTTCCTTCAAACGTCGCTTCAGCCAGGCCACCGGCATGACGCCGCTGGAGTATGTGCACACGCTGCGCCTTGAGGAGGCCAAGCAGATGCTGGAATCGGGCGCAGCGCCCGTCGAGTCCATTGCCCATGAGGTCGGCTACGAGGATGCGGGCTTTTTCAGCCGCCTGTTCCGTCGCAAGGTGAATCTCACGCCGGTGCAGTATCGCAAGCGCTTCGGCGCCATGCGTCGCGCGCTGCAGTCGGGGGCCTGAACCGCCGCCCCTGCCGTGCGATGGGCTGCTCTATCAGCGATAATGCGCTGCGGGCAGCGGCACCGACATCAGGAGATCACCATGGCAGTGCGACAATCGCGGATGCTGGAGCTCGGCACCACCATTCCGGACTTCAGGCTGCCCGACCCTGCCGGCCGCCTGTACTCGGTGGCGGATTTCAGGAAGGCGCCCGCCATGCTGGTAGCCTTCATTTCAAACCACTGTCCCTACGTGCAGCACATTCGCGCCGGACTGGCACAATTCGCCCGCGACTACCAGCCGCGGGGGCTGGCCATGGTGGCCATCGGCGCCAACGATGTCGCCGCCTATCCGCAGGACGGTCCAGACCACATGGCCGTTGAAGTCGACGAGGCCGGCTATATTTTTCCCTATCTGTACGACGAATCGCAGGCGGTGGCCAAGGCCTTTCGCGCCGCGTGCACGCCGGACTTCTTTCTGTTTGATGCCCAGGGCCGGCTTGCCTACCGCGGGCAGTTCGATCGCAGCCGCCCCGGTAGCAGGACGCCGGTCACGGGCGTGGACCTGCGCGCCGCGGCCGATGCCGTGCTGGCCGGGCAGCCCGCGCCGGCAGAGCAGTTGCCCAGTATCGGCTGCAGCATCAAGTGGAGGCCGGGGCAGGAACCGGCCTGGGCCTGAAGCGGAACCGCGCCATGAATAGCAAGAATAGTGAGAACAGTGAAACAAACGGTGCGCCCGTCATGCCGGAGCTGGTAATTGATCAGCGCCGCAAGGACCTTGGCGGTTTCGAGGTCGGTCGCGTGCTGCCCCACGCGCGACGGCGCATGGTCGGGCCCTTCATATTCTTTGATCACATCGGTCCGGCCGAGCTGGCGCGTGGTTTGCCGCGATCCGCCGACGTGCGACCGCATCCGCACATTGGCCTGTCCACCGTCACGTATCTGTTTGACGGCGAGATCATGCATCGTGACAGCCTGGGCGTTGAACAGGCCATTCGACCTGGCGAGGTGAACTGGATGACCGCCGGCCGCGGTATCACCCATTCGGAGCGCTTTGAGCGCGCGCGCGCGCTGGGCGACCGCCTGCACGGCATCCAGGCCTGGGTGGCGCTGCCGCGGGAGCTGGAGGAATGCGAGCCGGGTTTCTGGCATCACGGGCTGGACGATCTGCCGGCCTATGAGGAAGGCGGTTTGCAGGCACGCCTGATTGCCGGCGAGGCCTTTGGCGCCAGGTCTGCGGTGAAAATCGCCTCGCCACTGTTCTATATCCACTGGCAACTGGCCGCCGGCGCCAGCTCACAGCTGCCGGCGGAGTATCCGGAGCGGGCCGCCTACATCGCGGCCGGCGAGGTCGAGGTCGCCGGTCGGCGCTACGGCCACGGCCAGATGCTGGTCTTCCCACCGGGCAAGCCCGTGCTGTTCACCGCCGTGCAACCCGCCATCGTCATGCTGCTGGGCGGCGAGCCGGTGGGCGAACGTTTTATTGAATGGAATTTTGTCTCCTCCTCGCAGGAGCGCATCGAGCAGGCCAAGGCGGACTGGCGTGCGGGGCGGATGAAGCTGCCCGATCTTGATGACCAGGAATTCATTCCTCTGCCGCCAGATCCCAACTCACGAGCAAATCCATGAAATCAGCATTGAATGCACTCGAGCGCCTTCGTGAAGGCAACCGCCGCTTTGTCGCCAGCGTGAACGACGCCGATACGGTGATCAACACGCGGGGACGCCGGCAACTGGTGGACGGGCAGGAGCCCTTCGCCGTGGTGCTGGGCTGCTCGGATTCGCGTGCGCCGGTGGAGATTGTCTTCGATCAGGGGCTGGGTGATCTGTTTGTCATCCGCGTGGCCGGCAACATTGTGCAGCCTTCGCAGATCGGCAGTGTTGAGTTCGCCGCCGAACGTTTCGGCACGCGACTGGTGGTTGTGCTGGGCCATACCCGTTGCGGCGCTGTGCAGGCCACACTGGAGGAACTGCAACGGCCCACGGAAAAACAGTCACGGAATCTGCGTTCCATCGTTGATCGCATCCGTCCCTCGGTGGAGGAGCTGATTCGGGCTGACGCCGGGGTGGACAGTGCTGCGCTGGCCCGCGATGCGGTTCGCGCCAATGTACGCGTATCCGTCAACGGACTGCGCCATGGCTCGGAGATTCTCGAGCAGCTGATCCAGGACGACGGTCTGCTGATCGTCGGCGCCGAGTATTCGCTGGAAACCGGTGTGGTGGACTTTTTTGACGGCGTGCCAACGTAGCGTCGCTCCTCCCGCCTCGTCCGCCATAGTCCAGGGTCCATCAGCATGACCTCCGTCAGCAATTCGTCGTCCCTGCCGCTGAAAACCATTGTCCTGCTTGGGGCGCTCATCGCCCTGGGCCCGCTCAGCATAGACATGTATCTGCCCGCCTTTCCTGCCATCACGCAGGAACTTGGCGCGGGTGGAGGCGCGCTGCAGCTGACGCTGGCCACCTATTTCATAGGTCTGGCGATGGGGCAGTTCTTCTATGGGCCTATCAGTGATCGCTTCGGCCGCAAGCCACCGCTGTACTTCGGGCTGACATTGTTTGTAGTAGCTGCACTGGGTTGTGCGCTGAGCAGCAGCGTTACCGCGTTGGCAGCCTGGCGTTTTCTGCAGGGCATAGGTGGCTGTGCCTGCATGGTCATCACCATGGCCGTCATCCGTGACCATGCCAGTGGCACGGCTGCGGCGCGTGCATTCTCACGGCTGATTCTGGTGATGGGCATTGCGCCCATCGTCGCACCCCTCCTTGGTGGCTGGCTGCTGACCGCCTTTGGCTGGCGGTGGATCTTCGTCGTGCTGGCCGCCGCTGGTCTGGTCTGCCTGGTGACCATTCACTTCCGATTGCGCGAATCGCGCGATCCGGTACATGTGGTGCCACTGCGGCTCATGACCGTACTGCGCAATTACGGCGGTTTGTTTCGTGATCGCCGCTTCATTGGTTATGCACTGACCGGATCCAGCGCGGTGGCGGGGATGTTTGCCTACATCGCTGGTTCGCCTTTCGTATTGATCGAGATCTACGGCGTGGCGCCGCAAAACTTTGGCTGGTTCTTCGGCATGAACGCGGCGGGGTTCATCATCGGTAGCCAGATCAACGCGCGCCTGGTAACCCGTCACGGCACGGCGCCGGTGCTGCAGCAATCGGTGCGGGTGCCGGCCATTGCCGGTCTGTCTCTGGCTGCGCTGGCATTCTCCGGCTGGTTGCCGCTGCCGATGCTGGCCTGCGGCTTCTTCGCCTACGTGGGCAGCCTGGGCTTTCTCAATCCCAACTCCATGGCGCTGGCGTTGAGCCGCTATGGTCACCGCGCCGGTACTGCGTCGGCCTTCATGGGTACGATGCAGTTCACCTTCGCCACCATTGTGGGTGCCGTCATGAGCCTTTGGCACGATGGCACCGCGTGGCCACTGGCCTGCGTGATGGGCATCTGCGGGCTCGTGGCCCTGACCGCGGAACGGCTGCTGACCGCCTCTCCCGTTCCACTGCGGACGGACGGCGCCTGAGCTGGAGTACAATCCAGCGGCAGCCGAAGAACGACTGGAAGCCTCGCCGATGACACTTTTTTCCCGCCTGTTCCGACAATCCCCATCGCCTCAGCCCGGGAAGGAGCCTGTGCCGGGGAGCAAGAAGGAGGCGGCGCCAGTACAGGATTCTGCCGCGCCGGCCGCACCGGATGTCGGCAACGACGAAGCAGCCGCAGCGGCAGTCACGCCGGCGCCGGTGATCGAGTCCATCGACGATGAAGCCTCAGCCTGTCGCCTGGCGGTGGAAGGCTCTACCACCAGCGTGCGGCAGATGGCTGCCGAAGCGGTGACCGATCCGGCCAATATCCGCCAGCTGGTGCGGGAATTGCGGGGCAAGGACAAGAACGTCTACCGCATCCTCAAGGGCAAGGCCGATGCCCTGCTGGCGCAGGAGCGTCAGGTGGAGAAGATCCAGGCTGACATCGTCCATCTGTGTGCGGCGCTGGAGCGTCACAGTCACTGGCCCTATGACGCGATGTACCTGCCGACGCTGGAGCACCTTGAAGAGCAATGGCAGGAGCTCGTCGCCCATGCTGACGCCCCGACCGTGCAGACCGCGGAGACGTATCTGGAGCTCTGCCGCGAAGCCGTGGCCCGGGAAGTGCGCAAGCAGGCAAGCCATGCCGCACACGAAGCGGCCATCGCCGGCGCCGACGTGCAGCGGCAGAACGTGCTGCAGGAGCTGCGCAAGGGTCTGGCGGAACTGTATGCCATTGAAGGCCCCGCCGACCCGGAGCTGCAGGCAGCCATGGCGAAGCGGCTGTCGCACTTCGCCGGCCGCTGGGAGCAGGCCGGGCAGTACAAACCCGCGGACTCGGCCGATGCCGCGGCCTACGAAGCACTGCATCAGGCAACCGACAATCTGTGTGGGCTGATTGCGCAGCATGGCACGGTGAGTCAGCAGGCCGAGGCCTTCCGCGAACCGGCTGCCGACGCGGAACTGGCTGCGCAGGCGCAGACGCTGCGCAGCACACTGAAAGCCAGCGCGCACCTTGGTGACTCCGTACCATCTGCTGCCAGCGAGGCTGCCGCGGCACTGCAGGCATGGGAGCAATCGAGAGCGGAAGAGAACGCCGCCGCCGCCCACGCCGTGCGCCAGACCGGCAGTCTGATTGCCAAGGCCGGTGCCGCGTTGAAGTCCGGCGCCACCGCCCGCGCCATGGGGCTGCGTCGCGCCATAGAAGAGAAGCTCGGTGCAGCGCCACCCATGCCGCCGCACATCCTGCGCCAGCTCGAGCAGCTGGATGCCAGGCTCAATGAGCTGCGCGACTGGAAGGACTATGCGGTGGCGCCCAAGCGCGTGGAGTTGATCGCACAGATGGAGGCGCTGGTCGGGGCCGGGGATGATCCCGGTGAACTGGCCAGGCGCATCAAGGCGCTGCAGGAAGAATGGAAGACCATCAGCAAGGGCGGCGCGGGCGATGCGCAGGAGGAATGGGAGCGTTTCCATGCCGCGTCACAGGAAGCCTTCAAGCCCTGCCGTGAATATTTCGAGGCGCAGGCGAAGTTGCGGCAGGAGAATCTGGAGAAGCGTCGGGCGTTGCTGGCGCGCCTGGAGGCCTTCGAGGCGGCGCAGGACTGGGAACATCCGGACTGGCGCGAGGTGGCCCGTGCCCTGCGCGAATCGCGGCGCGAGTGGTACAGCCACACACCCACGGACCGCGCCGCCGGACGCGCCTTGCAGGAGAGCTTCGATGCGCTGACCGCGCGCCTGCAGGAGAAGCTCGACGGCGAATATGCCGGCAACGTCAAACAAAAGAAGAGCCTGATTGCGCGCGCGCAGAAACTGCTGGCAGAGGAAGATGGCCGCAAGGCCGTTGACGACGTCAAGCGGCTGCAGCAGCTCTGGAAGGAAACCGGTCCGGTGGAGCGCAAGGATGATCGCCGGCTATGGGAAGAATTCCGCGGGCACTGCGATGCGGTGTTCGGCAAACGACAGCAGCAGTATGCCGAGCACAGCGCGCAGATCGATGCGCAACGCGCCCGCGGTGCGCAGATATGCGAGGAAGTTGAGAAGCTCGCCGCCCTGTCCGGGCAGCAGCTGCAGGAAAGCGCGCAACAACTGGGGCAGCTGCGCGAGGAGTTCGTTGCCATCGACACGCTGCCTGCTGCGGTTGAACGCGAACTGCGAGGACGATTCGAAGAGGGCATGGAACGCTGCGGACAGGGCCTGGCGCGTCAGCGCACGGAAGAAGAAGAGCAGCGCTGGCAGCGGCTGCTGCAGGCGGCCAATCTGGCGCGCGCCGGCGAACTGGCGAAGGCGGCAGGTGCCGACGAGACGGTGCGGCAGACATTGCAGCAGGACGCTGAGACTTTCATTGCCTCGGTTCAGCACTGGCCCAAGGGCGGCCTGCAGATCATCCAGGCGCGGCTGGCAAAGGATGACGCCGGTGACCTGGCAGCCAACGAAGCTGCGTTGCGAATGTTGTGCATCCGTGCCGAAGTGGCCACTGACACACCCACCCCCGAGGCTGATCAGGGGTTGCGCCGCCAGTACCAGGTACAGCGGCTGGTGGAGGTCATGGGTCAGGGCGGTGGCGCCGATGCCGCCGAAATAAGCGCCATGACGCTGGAGTGGGTGGGTGCGGGTCCGGTGAGCGATGAGCTGTACACGCAGCTGCTGGAGCGATTCGAACGCTGTCGGGCAAAGTGGCGTGAGCAGTCGCAGGCGGCGCCCCCGCAGCGCCCCGCGAAGCGATCCGGACGCCGACGCGAGCGGTCGGCGGCGAGGGTGTGACTGCGGGCAGACTTTTGCTGCGGATAATTGGGTAGACTGCGCGCCACCATGCCGTTGAGTATCGTCATTCTTGCCGCCGGCCAGGGCAAACGCATGAACAGCGACCTGCCCAAGGTCCTGCAGCCGCTGGCTACCAGACCCCTGCTGAAACACGTCATCGACTGTGCGCACACGCTGGATGCGGCTGCCATACATGTGGTGTACGGCCACGGCGGCGAGGCGGTGCCGCAGGCGCTGCAGGACGAACCGGTGAGCTGGGTGCTGCAGGCCGAGCAACTCGGTACCGGACATGCGGTGATGCAGGCAGTTTCCGCGGCGGGGACCATTCCCGACGATCATCTGGTGCTGGTGTTGTATGGCGATGTGCCGCTGATCCGACGCGAGACGCTGTCCGCGCTGGTAGCACAGGCCGGCCCGGAGGCGATGAGTGTCCTGACGTTGATGCTGGACGATCCCACCGGCTACGGTCGCGTGGTGCGCGACGCAGCGGGCGGCGTGGCGCGCATCGTCGAACAGAAAGACGCCGGTGCCGAAGAACTGAAACTGCGGGAAGTGAACACCGGCATCATGGCCATCCCCGCCCGCCGCCTGCGCGGCTGGTTGTCGGCGCTGCGCAACGACAATGCCCAGGGCGAGTACTACCTCACCGATGTGGTGGCTGCCGCCGCCGCCGACAAGGTTCAGGTCAATGCGCTGGTGGCGCCCACCGTGGCCGAAGTCCTGGGCATCAACGACAAGGTTCAGCTTGCACAGGTGGAGGCCGAACATCGCAGGCAACAGGCTGAGGCGCTGATGCGTGCCGGCGCCACGGTTGTCGATCCGGCACGTCTCGATGTGCGCGGCAAGGTGAGTGTCGGGCGCGATGTGTACATCGATATCAACGTCATCCTTGCCGGTGAGGTCAGGCTGGGCGACGGCGTGAAGATCGGGCCCAACAGCGTCATCCGCGACTGCGACATCGGTGCCGGCACCGAGGTATTCGCCAATTGCGTGCTCGAGGAGGCCGTAACCGGCCCCGCCTGCCGCATCGGTCCGTTCGCGCGCCTGCGGCCGCTGGCGCAGCTGGCAAAGGATGTGCATGTCGGCAACTTCGTGGAAATAAAGAAATCCCGCCTCGGCATCGGCAGCAAGGCCAATCATCTGAGCTACATCGGTGATGCCGAAGTCGGCGCTGGCGTGAATATCGGCGCGGGCACCATCACCTGCAATTACGACGGCGTGAACAAGTGGGTGACGCAGATCGGCGACGGGGCCTTCATCGGTTCGGGAACCATGCTGGTAGCCCCGGTGAAGATCGGCGCCAATGCCACCATCGGCGCCGGATCCACCATCACCCGTGAGGCGGCGCCGGACAAACTCACCCTGGAGCGCAGCCGCCAGGCCACCGTCGAACACTGGAAACGGCCGGAAAAGAAGAAGAAATGATGGCCTGCGCCCTCCCGCATGCGTGCGCGAGGGGCGAACCCCGGAACTGATTCACAGCATCGCCTCTGCAATAGCCATCGGCCGCCGCCCTGATGCACACTATGCGCCCCTTTAGCGGACCCCAGAAAACATGTGCGGAATCGTCGGAGCCATCGCTGAGCGCAATGTAGTCCCCATCCTCATCGAGGGCCTCAAGCGCCTGGAATACCGTGGTTACGACTCCGCCGGCGTGGCTGTGCTCGATGGCGCCGGCAAGCTCACCTGCAGTCGCGCGGTGGGCAAGGTGGCCCAGCTCGAAGCGAAGCTGGCTGGCAGGACGCTGAGTGGCAAGGTGGGCTTTGCGCATACCCGCTGGGCCACCCATGGCGGTGTCACCGAGGCCAATGCGCATCCCCATCTGTCTGAAGACCGCGTGGCGGTCATCCACAACGGCATCATCGAGAACTACGAACCGCTGAAAGCCGAGCTTGTCGCTGCCGGTTATCAATTTTCCTCCGAGACCGATACCGAGGTCATCGCCCACCTGGTCAATGAGCAGCTGAAGCAGGGCCTGGATCTGTGCGAGGCCGTTCGTTTGTCCGTGAAGCGCTTCACTGGCGCCTATGCACTGCTGGTGCTGGATGCGAAGGATCCCGGCCGCATGGTCGTGGCCCGTATCGCCAGTCCGCTGGTGATCGGTCTGGGGATAGGCGAGAACTTCGTCGCCAGCGGCGTGCCGGCCCTGCTGCCGGTCACGCAGCGCTTCATCTATCTGGAGCAGGGTGACCTGGCAGAGATTACCTGCGATGCCGTGCGGGTGTTCCGCCCGGACGGCAGCAACGTGGAGCGCGCGGTGCATGAGACGCGCTGGAGTCCGGATGCGGCGGAGAAGGGCCCCTACAGACACTTCATGCAGAAGGAAATCTTCGAGCAGCCCAGCGCGCTTGCCAACACGCTGTATGGGCGAATCGCAGACAAGCGGGTGCTGCCGGAGTCGCTGGGGCCGCGTGCGTCCGAGCTGCTGTCGCAGGCGAAGCAGATTCACATCGTCGCCTGCGGTACCAGTTACCACGCCGGCTGTGTGGGCAAGTACTGGATAGAATCGTTGGCGGGCGTCCCCTGCCAGGTGGAGATCGCCAGCGAGTATCGCTACCGCCAGATCGTCGTGCCCCCCGGGACCTTGTTTGTGACACTGTCCCAGTCCGGCGAAACCGCCGATACGCTGGAGGCCCTGCGTCAGGCAAAGACCAGTGGTTACATCGGCTCACTCACCGTCTGCAACAGTGCGCACAGCTCCATGGTGCGCGAATCCGATCTGTCGATGATGACGCAGGCGGGGCCGGAAATTGGCGTGGCCAGTACCAAGGCCTTCACCACACAGCTCATTTCCATGCTGCTGGTGGCGCTGATGCTCGGTCGTCAACGCGATGTGCTCAGTGCCGAGCGCGAGGCGGAGTTCGTCGGGCATCTGTACCACGCCGCGGTGGCGGTGGAGCAGGTGCTGCAGATGGACGCGGCGTTGAAGTTGCTGGCCGAGCAGTTTGCGGAGAAGCATCACACGCTGTTCCTGGGCCGTGGCCCCATGTGGCCGGTGGCGATGGAAGGGGCGTTGAAGCTCAAGGAAATCTCCTACATCCATGCCGAGGCCTATGCCGCTGGCGAACTGAAGCACGGACCACTGGCGCTGATCGACGAGGAAATGCCCGTTGTTGTCGTGGCGCCGAACAACGATCTTCTGGACAAGCTCAAGTCCAACGTCCAGGTGGTGCGCGCCCGCGGCGGCCAGCTCTATGTCTTCGCCGACAAGGAGACGGGCATGAAGTCCGAGCCCGGCATCACCGTCATCGAGATGCCGCATGCCGACCGTCTGATCGCGCCCATCGTCTATACAGTCCCGCTGCAGCTGCTGGCCTACCATGTTGCCGTGCTCAAGGGCACCGATGTCGACCAGCCACGCAACCTCGCCAAGTCCGTAACCGTGGAGTGACGGTCATGAAAGCATCGGCCAGAGCATCGGCCATTGCCGCGGCGACAGCAGCGGCCGCAATGTTCGCGACTCCTGTGGCCAGCGCGGTGGAACGCAGTCCCTTTGAAGACCGTTTTCGTCTCACCATGGGCGCCTGGTCCGCCAGCACGGAGACCACCCTGCGAGCCGACGCCAATGACGGCAGCCCTGGCACGCTTCTGTCCGCCGAAGGCGACTTCGGCATGCGGGAGCGCAGTGAGATGGCCGATGTGGAAGTGGAGCTGCGCCTGCGCCCGCGCCACAAGCTGCGCCTGAATTTCTTCCAGCTCGATCGCCAGGCCACGACCGTTCTTACTCGTCAGCTGGAGTTTGGTGAGCAGACCTACCTGGTTGATGACGTCACCGATTCACAGCTGGACATCGGCAACTTCAGCGTCAGCTATTCATATATGTTCGTACGCCGCGATCGCTTTGAACTGGGCGCCAGTTTCGGGCTGCATCTGTACGAGTTCAATGGTCGCGTGGCTGTGCCCGCGCGCCTGATCGAAGAAGAAGAAAGCGAGGCCGGTCCGGTGCCGCTGGTCGGTCTGGAGGGTGCGGTGCGCTTCAACTCGCGCTGGCACGCGGAGGCGCGCATGGAGTACCTGGGATTCTCGGCCGATCGCGGCGACGTCAGGGTACGCTTCACCAACCTGCGCGCTGGCGTGTTCTACCGTTTCAATGACAACATGTCCGCCGGACTGGGCTATGTCATGCTCGATTCGAATGTGCGGCTCAAGGATCCGGGCAACTCCGGGCGCTGGGAGTTCAGCAATCGCGGTGGGGAGCTCCTGTTCCGCGTCGGGTTCTGATGCGGGAGCCTCGGTCAGCGAATCAGACGTCTCCATGCTGAGAACAGGAGCGCAGACCTGACAACGCTGCGCAGGGCTGTGGGCGGGCGCTGCAGGTGCCGGCGCATGATCAAGCCGGCCACGGCAGCCAGAACAAACAATGTCACAGTCGCCAGTATGGCGGCCAGCAGCCGGTAGGGCGTATCCCAGAAGGCTACAACTACCGTGAATGCCGTCATCAGCAGGGCGATGGTGCTGAGCAGGACGATGAGGCATGACAGCAGCAGCGTGCGCGCCGTGTGCTGGATTTCTTCTTCTACTCCATTGCCCAGCTGGGAAAGTTGCGACTTGCCGTAGTCGACCAGCGTCGCGCCGAGCTGGGACAGGGAATGCAGAAGACTGCCCGCGGCGCCGGAAACGGTCCGCGATTGCCCGCCGGCAGTCTCCCTGGCGTCCACGAAGGGTGGCTCAGCGTCGGCCGGCAAGGAAGCCCACCAGCAGACCGACCGCGGCGCCAAGGCCCACGGACTGCCATGGGTTGCCGCGCACGTACTGGTCGGTGGTGTCGGCAGCGTGGCGCGCCTGCGCCATGGCGCCGTTACCCATGGAAGCCAGTCTTTCCTTGGCGGCCTTCAGCGATGCCTCCGCCTGTGCGCGCACGGCCGTCACTTTCTCTCCCGCCTGGCCTGCAGTGGCCTTCAGCAGTTCCTCGGCATCGCGTACCACGATGCGTAGATCGCTCATCAGTTTCTCGGTGGTGACTTGCTGTTGCATGGCCGCAATCTCCTCAGGCGTTTATTTTGACGGTACGGATGTCGAAATCCGGGGCCACCTTCGCACTTCCATGTCGTGCGGAACAGCAGTGTTCGTGCAGGTTTGCTGTCAGAGGAGTCCGACACGCGTCAGGAGCGCGGAACAGGGCAATTTCAGGTGCCGGGTACGGTTGCCAGCCTGGAGCGCTCCAGCGGAGCTGTGAATTCGCGGTGCATCAGTGCTGCTGTGCGGCAGCGAGCTCGTCCCGCAAGGCCCGCCGCAGAATCTTGCCCACATTGGTTTTCGGCAGCTCATCCCTGAAATACACGTGCTTTGGCACCTTGTAGCCCGTCAGCTCGCGGTGACAGTGCTCGATCAGCGCCTCAGCCGTCAGATCCTGATTCTTCTTCACCACAAACAACGCGACCACTTCGCCGGAGTGCTCATCCGGCTGTGCCACCGCCGCTACTTCCAGCACGCCCGGATGCGATGCCGCGATCTCCTCAACCTCGTTCGGGTACACATTGAAGCCCGACACGTTGATCATGTCCTTCTTGCGGTCCTCGATGTAGACGAAGCCCTTCGCATCCATATGTCCGAGGTCACCGGTGCGCAGCCAGCCGTCCGTCGACAGCACCTTCTGCGTCTCGTCGGGCCGGTTCCAGTATTCGCGCATCACCTGCGGGCCGCGCACGCAGATCTCGCCGGACTCGCCGACGGGCAATACGTCGCCGGCGTCGCTCCTGATGGTCACCTCGGTGGAGGGAATGGGCAAACCGATGGAGCCGTTGTACTCGATGCCCACCAGCGGATTGATGCACGCGGCGGGGGAGGTCTCCGTCAGGCCCCAGGCCTGCGTCAGCACATTGCCCGTCACCTTCTTCCAGTGTTCGGCCACCGATCGCTGCACTGCCATGCCGCCGCCCAGCGTGATCTTCAGTTCACTGAAGTCCACCGTGTCGAACTCCGGCGTGTGCAGCAAGGCATTGAACAGCGTGTTGACGCCGCTGATGAAGGCAAAACGGTACTTCTTCAGGTCCTTGACAAAGGCCGGGAAATCCCGTGGGTTGGTGATGAGAACATTGCACGCGCCCCAGGTGCTGAATACCAGGCAATTCGCCGTCAGTGAAAAGATGTGATACAGCGGCAGCGCGGTGATGATGTAGATGTGACTGTCCAGCGTCAGCCCCGTGGACAGCCATGCTCGGGCCTGCACCACGTTGGCTACCATGTTGCCGTGCGTGAGCACCGCGCCCTTGGCGATACCGGTGGTGCCTCCGGTGTACTGCAGGAATGCGATGTCCTCATGACTGAGTTCAACCGGCGCCAGCGACTGTGCAGCAGCCGATTTCAGCACGTCATTGAAGCGCACCGCACCGGGAAGGGAGAACGCGGGCACCTTTTTGTGTACCCGCCGTACCACGAAATTGACTAGCGCCGACCTGGGAAAGCCCAGCATATCGCCCACGGCGGTAACCACGACGCGCTTTATGTCTGTATGGCCGATGACCTCCTGCAGTACATGGGCAAAGTTTTCCAGAATGACAATGGCCTTGGCGCCGCTGTCCTTGAGCTGATGCTCCAGCTCGCGCGCGGTGTACAGCGGGTTGGTGTTTACCACCACCAGACCCGCGCGCAGCGCGCCGAACAGCGCCACCGGATACTGCATGACATTCGGCATCATCAGCGCCACGCGGTCGCCTTTGCGCAGGCCCGCCTCCTGCTGCAGCCAGGCGCCGAAGCGCGCGCTGAGCGTGTCGAGTTCCTCGTAGGTGAGCTTCGCGCCCATGTTGATATAGGCGCAGTGCTCGCGATGCCGGGCGCAGCTTTGCTCGAACAGCTGCTTGAGAGATGAATAAGTATCGCCGTCGATGTGTTCCGGCACGCCGGGTGGGTAGCTCTGCAACCAGATCTTGTTCATCGGTGCCCCTCAGTTCCTCTTCGCGAGCATGATGTCGCGCAACTTCGCCCATACCCGTTCCAGCAGTCGCGGCTGGGCCTTCGCGCTGGGATGCAGCCCGTCCGCCTGCATCATATCCGCCTCCAGCGCCGCATCCTTCAGCGCGAAGGGCACGTAGGCCAGGCCGTGCCGGCTGGCGAGATCCTCAAACACCGCGGCAAAGCGGCGGCTGTACATCGGTCCGTAATTCGTCGGCAGTGGCATGCCGATCAGCACCACTTTCGCGCCCCCGGCCTGTATGGCGACGATCATCGCTTCGAGGTTGGCCTTCATCCCTGCCGTCGGCAGGCCGCGCAGCCCGTCATTGGCGCCCAGCTCCAGCACCACGACGCGCGGGCGATGCAGTTCCAGTGCGCGCGGCAGGCGTGCGCGACCGCCGTCGGTGGTCTCCCCGCTCACGCTGGCGTTTACCACCCGCCAGCCGTACTCTTCCCGCTGGAGTTTTTCCTGCAGCAAGGCCACCCAGCCTTCACTGGCGCGCATGCCGTATGCCGCGCTGATGCTGTCGCCGAACACCAGGACGACGGAATTCTTAGACGAATCCGCTGACAAATCCACTGGCGAAGCTGCTGGCGACGCGATGACCGCCGCGCCGGTCATGTAACCCAGTGCAATCAGAATCAAGGGCAGGGTACGTTTCAGCATGAGCGAGACAACCGTACTGAAGGCTGAAAAAGTCACCCGGCAGGTTAGCAGCCCGGAGGGGCCGCTGACCATTCTGCAACAGGTGGATCTGAGTATCGGCGCCGGCGAGTCCGTGGCCCTGGTCGGCCCCTCCGGCGCGGGAAAATCCACGCTTCTGGCCCTGCTGGCAGGTCTGGACGAACCAAGCGCCGGCCGAATCTGGCTCAACGGCGCCGAGTTCACCGCGCTGGACGAGGACGGCCGCGCGGCGGTGCGCGCCCGGCACGTGGGCTTCGTGTTCCAGTCTTTTCATCTGCTGCCCTCTCTGACGGCGCTGGAGAATGTCATGCTGCCGCTGGAGCTGGCCGCCCGTCAGGGCGGCGCCACAGGCGGTGCAGCCACGCTGCGAACACAGGCGGCGGAAGCGCTGGAAAAGGTGGGGCTGACCGCGCGCCGGCGCCACTATCCGCGACAACTGTCCGGCGGCGAGCAGCAGCGCGTGGCCATCGCGCGTGCCTTCGTTACCCGGCCGGCGGTGCTGTTTGCCGACGAGCCCACCGGCAATCTGGACAGCGCCACGGGCGAGAAAATCATCCAGCTGCTGTTTGATCTGAACGCCGCCTCCGGCACCACACTGGTGCTGGTCACACACGATGAGGCGCTGGCCCGACGTTGCACGCGGGTGATTCACATGGACGGTGGCCGCCTGGTATGAGCGCACTCAGGTTCGCCCTGCGTACTCTGACAAGGGATGGCAAGTCCGGCGAACTCACCGTGCTGCTGTTCGCCGTCATCGTTGCCGTGGCCGCGCTGACCGCGGTGGGCTTTTTCACCAATCGCATCAATCAGTCCGTTGCCCTGCAGGCCGCCGAGGTGCTGGCGGCGGATCTGCGATTGCGCTCCGCCCAACCCATCGGTGAGTCGTACTTCGGCGAAGCGGCCCTGCGCGGACTGAAAACTGCGCGCATCGCCTCCACGATCAGTGTGGTCTTCCATGAAGAGCGCAGCCAGCTGACCTCGCTGCGCATGGTGGGCGAGGGTTATCCCCTGCGCGGGCAACTGCGTATCGCCGACCAGCCGTTCGCGCCGCCACGTGTAACTGACGATATACCCGCTCGTGGTGAGGTTTGGGCCGATTCGCGGCTGCTGTCGCAGCTTCAGGTCGACATTGGTGGCGAACTCAACGTAGGCGCTGCCACGTTCAGGGTCACCCGGGTGCTGGATTACCGCCCTGATCAGGGTTCGCAGTTCGCTGATCTCACGCCCAGCCTGATGATGAGCATGGCGGATGCGCCACTGACGCAATTGCTGCAGCCGGGAAGCCGCGTGCGCTATGCCGCCTTGTTTGCGGGCGAGCGCGCGTCGATAGAAGATTTTCGTGCCTGGCTGCGCACCAACAAGTTACCGGGTGAGCGCTTGCAGGATATTGCTGAGGCCAGCCCGCAGATTCGCGCCTCCAGCGATCGCGCCAGCCGCTTCCTGAACCTCTCCGCCCTGGCCAGCGTGCTGCTGGCGGCCATTGCCGTGGCCATGGCCGCGCGCCGCTACGTGCAGCGTCATCTGGATAATGTGGCGCTGATGAAATGCATGGGCGCCTCGCAGCGCTTCATCCTGGCCAGCAGCCTCATCGAACTCATCGTGCTGGCCCTGATCTGTGCGCTGGCTGGCACGCTGATCGGCTTCGCCGCGCAGGCGGGGCTGACCTGGTTGCTACGGGATCTGATCCGTGGCGAGCTGCCAGCGCCCACGCTGGAAGCCGCATGGCTTGGTCTGGTTACCGCCACCGCGGTGCTGATCGGCTTTGCGCTGCCGCAGCTGCTGCAGCTGCGTCGCGTACCACCGCTGCGCGTGTTGCGTCGGGACATGGGCCCGCCGCCACTGGGCTATTCGATGACCTACGGCCTGGCCGTGGCCGCCGTACTCGGCATGCTGCTGTGGCTGATGCGCGATGTGAGTCTGGTGCTGGGTGTTGCCGTCGGCATTGCCGGCACACTGCTGCTGCTGTTTGGCGCCGGATGGCTGCTGGTGCGAGGCCTCGCGCCCCTGCGCGGCGTCGTCGGCGTGGCCTGGCGGTACGGCCTGTCCAACATCGCGCGGCGCGGACGCGAAAGCATTATCCAGATCGCCGCATTCGGCCTGGGCTTGATGATCCTGCTGCTGCTGGCGGTAGTGCGCAACGATCTGATCAGCAGCTGGCAGACCAGCCTGCCGACCAATGTGCCTAATCACTTCTTCATCAATATTCCGCCACAGGAGTGGGAAGCGTTCGCACGGTTCTTTACGGACCGGGATGCGCAGCAGCCGAAGCTGTTCCCGATGATCCGCGCGCGCCTGACGCAGATCAACGGCAAACCGACGGCGGATATGCAATTTGCTTCCGACCGCGGCCGGAATTTCGCCGAGCGCGACCAGAACCTGAGCTCCTCAGCCACCCTGCAGTCCGGTAACCGTCTGGTTTCAGGTCGCTGGTGGACCGAGGATGAATACGATCAGTCCCTGATCTCCGTCGCCACCGAGTACCGCGACGAGATGAACCTGAAACTTGGCGACCGCCTCACCCTGGACATCGCCGGCGAGACGCTGGAGGTGAATATCGCCAGCTTTCGCGATATCCAGTGGGAGCGCTTCACGCCCAACTTCTTTCTCGTGCTGCCCCCCGGACTGCTGGAGAACTCCGCCGGCACCTACATGACCAGTCTGTATCTGGACGACGCACAGCGCCGCTCACTGGTGGACCTGGTGCGCCGCTTCCCCAGTGTGTCGATCTTCGATATCGATGCGCTGCTGGCGCAGGTTCGCGACGTCATGGACAAGGCTGCGCGCGCCGTGCAGTACGTCTTCCTGTTCACCCTGCTGGCCGGCATCGCCGTGCTGCTCGCCGCCATCCAGTCCACGCGCGAGGAACGCCGCTACGAAAGCGCCATGCTGCGCACGCTGGGCGCCAGCCGCCGCACCGTGCTCCAGGGCGTGGCCGCGGAATTCATCGCCCTCGGCCTGCTCGCTGGCACACTGGCGGCTCTGGGCGCCAGCGTCGCGGGGTACTTCGTCGCCACTCGTTTGTTCAATCTGGAATACGGATTGGACCCGTGGGTGTGGACGGTGGGCTGGGCGTCGGGCGTATTGTTGGTGGGGGTGAGTGGGCTGCTGGCGACGCGGTCGGTAGTGAATCATCCGCCGGCGGCTACTTTGCGGCGGGGGTGACGATTATGCCGCCAATGGCGCAAGATGAAGTCGGCCCTGCATGAAGGCTGCTCCATGACCAATCCGGACACTCAGCAATACCGTGATCAACTACTGTCACTAAAAAGCGAGCTGCAAGGCACCGCGGCCTCCTCCCGTGAGGCCGCCGGAATCGTCGAACTCGACCAGACGCGGGTGGGGCGGATTTCCCGGATAGACGCGATGCAGCGGCAGCAGATGGCACAGGAGGCCGATCGGCGCCGGCAGCGGCAGATTCTGTTGATTGACGCGGCACTGCGCAGGATCGAAGCCGGGACATTCGGCATCTGCAGTTCATGTGAAGAGAAAATTGATCCCCGAAGACTGCGGGCTGATCCAACGGTCACGATGTGTGTTCCATGCGCATCACAGAAAAAATGACTGTTGGTTGTATCGCCGTTCGGCATGCCGCTGAAGCAGATATCCCTGCGATGCAGGCCGTCCGCGCCGCAGTCGGGGAATCATTCTCTCCAACCCCGGGCCCATCACCGGATTCGCCGTGGGGTACAGGAGCGGAGCGGAGAGTTCAGGTTTGAGCTGGATCAGCCCTGACAGGCTCGCCGGAGCGGCGCCACCACTTTCCGCCACAATATTCCTCGTCCGCGCCACAATCGGCGTTCATAGTGACCCTGGCCGAAATTGAACCGCCCCCGCGGCGAGGTGCCTGCATGAAATCCGCGCAGCCGATGCCTGTTCCGTTGTCTCTTGTCCTTCTTCTGTTGCTGTACGGATCCGCGCTTCCAGCGCAAACAGCGCCAGCTACCGCATCCGCCCCCGTCGTCGAACGCTTCACGCCCCAGGGCACCGCCAAACAGGTTCACCAGGTCCAGGTGCGCTTCTCCGCGCCCATGGTGTCGCTGGGTGATCCCCGTCTTCCTGATCCGTTCAGCATTGAATGCGCCGCGTCCGGCAAGGGTCGCTGGGCCGACACGCGCAACTGGGTGTACGACTTCGACGAGGAACTGCCCGCCGGCCTGCGCTGCCGCTTCACGCTGAGCAAGGCGTTGCGCACCGCGGCTGGCGTGGTGCTGTCCGGCACCAGTGCGTTTGTCTTCGATACCGGCGGCCCGGCCATCCAGGCATCGTTCCCGCGCGAGGGCTGGCGGTCGCTCGACGAGGAGCAGGTGTTCCTGCTGCGGCTGGACGCCCCGGCCACGTCAGCCTCCATCCGCAAGCAGGCCTACTGCGCCATCGACGGCGTGGGCGAGCGGGTGCCGGTCGAAGTGCTCACCGGCGCCGAACGGACGGCGCTGCTCGCACAGCGCCAGGCACTAGGCTATGCCTACTACCAGTTGCTGTGGAAGGACGGTCAGACCGGCGCGGCGCGCGTGCGCGATCGCTCGCTGGAAATTGCAGAGGAGCGGATCGCCGTGGTGCGCTGCCGGCGGCGGTTGCCGGCAGCGGCGAAGGTGCAGCTGGTCTGGGGCGCCGGCATCGCCGCGAAAAGCGGTATTGCCACTGCGCAGGCGCAACGGCTGGCCTTCAGGGTGCGTCCGGCCTTTACCGCGCGGGTGGAATGTACGCGCACCGAGCCTCGCGCCGGCTGCATGCCCATCAAGCCCATCGTGGTGAGATTCAGCGCGCCGGTGCCGCTGGCGCAGGCGCTGGGTGTGCGCCTGTACCTGCTGGGACCCTACAAGGATGCGGTGCGTCTGCCGGTGTCACCGGTGCCGCTGGATGGCGCCACCAACGACAGTGCCGGCACCGCGGGACGGGTGACGGTGGAATCGGTGTCCTTCGAGGCGCCGTTTCCGGAGAGCAGCACGGTGACGATTGCCTTGCCGCCGGAGCTGCGTGACGACGCCGGCCGTGCGCCGGAGAACGTGGCGCGCTTTCCACTGGAGGTGCGCGTCGATGCCTATCCGCCGCTGGTAAAGTTTGCCGCCGACTTCGGCATTCTCGAGGCGGGTGAGGGTGGCGTGCTGCCGGTCACGCTGCGCAACGTGGAAGCCGTGCAGGACAAGCGCGCCGCGCTGCCGGGAAAGCGCCTGCGCGTGCCGGCCGATCCGGCCATGATTGCCGGCTGGCTGCGGCGGGTGCAGAAGGCCAATGCCCGTCACGGCGAATGGGTGCAGGACGCCGGTGGACAGCGCCGCTGGCAGGAGGCTACGGGCGCGCGTTCAGTGTTCGTCACCGGAGACCGGCCTGAGTCGTTTGTCGTGGACAAACCGCTGGGCGCGCAGGCGGCGGAGGTGGTGGGTCTGCCGCTGGGCGGTCCGGGGCTGCATGTGGTGGAAATTGCCAGCCGCAAGCTCGGCGCCTCGCTGCTGGGGCGCGACGCGCCCCGCTACGTGTCCACCGCCGCCCTGGTCACCAATCTCGCCGTGCATCTGAAATGGGGCCGGGAAAGTTCACGCGTATGGGTGACGCGCCTCGACAACGGCATGCCGGTGGCGGACGCGAAGATCGCGATCACCGCCTACTGCACGGACAGGATTCTGTGGCAGGGCAGGACGGATCGCGATGGTGTCGCTGTTGTTCAGGCCAGCTTTGGCGATCCGCATGGCAATCAGCGTTGTGATTATGACTGGCTGCCCTCGCCGCTGATCGTGACCGCTGTCACTGCCGATGATTTCAGTTTCACGCTCTCAGGCTGGAGCGAGGGAATTGCGCCGCATGACTTCGGTCTGCCGGGCGGTGGCGCCTGGAGCATCAACCTGTTCCACACCGTGCTCGATCGGCCGTTGTACCGCGCTGGACAGACCGTATCGATGAAGCATTTCCAGCGTCGCCATGTCAGTGAGGGCATGGCGACGCTGGAGCCGGCGGCCGGCGCCTGGAAGGTCACCATTGCACACCTGGGCAGCGATCAGCGCTATGAGCTGCAAGCCCGGACCGGCGCCGATGGCACCGCACTGCAGACCTGGAGCATTCCGCTGGAAGCCCGGCTGGGTGACTATGCCATCTACATTGAAGACGGCGCGAAGCGGATGGTGCAGTCGGCGATGTTCAAGGTGGAGGAGTTCCGCCTGCCCACGCTGCGTGCCGATGTGCAGGGCCCGGTCGGAACGCAGGTGCAGCCGCGCGAGATCACCCTGGATCTGCATGTGAGTTATCTGTCCGGCGGTGGGGCCTCCGGGCTGCCGGTGAAGCTGCGTACCATTGTTGAGCCGCGCGCGCCGCGCTTCGACGAATACGAGGACTTTGGCTTCGGCGGCGAGCCGGTGCAGGCGGGGGTGAGTACTTCGTCCGGCGGGCAATGGGATTTTGATCCAGCCGCTGATGGCGATGCAGGGCCTGGGCTGAACAAGGCCCAGGTGCAGCCCGCGACGCTGGATGCGCAGGGCGTGGCGCGGGTTGTACTGGAGGATCTGCCCGTGCTGGACAATGCCGCGCAGCTTACCGCGGAACTGGAGTATCCGGATGCCAACGGCGAAGTGCTGACCACCAGTACCCGCATTCCGCTGGCGCCCGCCGGAGTGAATGTCGGCATCCGCACCGAGGGCTGGGCGGCCAGCGCCGGGCAACTGAGATTCCGCGTGGTCGCGCTGGATAGCGAGGGCCGGCCGCTGGCGGAGCGCAAGGTGGAAGTGTCGCTGTATCGCTCCACCGCCTACAGCTATCGCAAGCGTCTGATCGGTGGTTTCTATGCCTATGAGACCGTCCGTGAAGTAACGAAGCTGCCAGCGGGTTGCGAGGGGCTGACCAACGCGCAGGGCCTGCTGCTGTGCGAAGTGGCGCCGGGTGTGTCCGGTGAAGTGAAGGTGCGCGCCGAGGCGCGCGATGCGCAGGGCCGGCTCGCCGGAGCGACACGCTCCATGTGGGTGGCCGGCGAGGATGACTGGTGGTTTGGTGGCACGGAGGGTGATCGCATGGACGTGCTGCCCGAAGAGAAGGAGTACCAGCCCGGCGACACCGCGCGCCTGCAGGTGCGCATGCCCTTCCGCACTGCCACGGCGCTGGTGACGGTGGAGCGGGAGGGGGTGCTGAAGAGCTTTGTCACCCGGCTCGGTGGCCGCTCGCCCGTGATCGAAGTGCCGATCGAGGATGCCTATGCGCCGAATGTCTACGTCTCGGTACTGGCGGTGCGCGGGCGGGTTTCGACCAGCCATCTGTTCCGTCCGCCGGCCGAGAGCCAGGCGGTCACCGCGCTGGTCGATCTGAACAAACCGGCCTACCGACTGGGGACTGCGGCCATTAAGGTGGGCTGGAAGCCGCACCGACTGCAGGTGCGCGTCACGCCGCAGCAACAGACCTACCGCATTCGCGAAACCGCACGGGTGGATATCGAAGTCAGGCGCGCCGATGGCGCCCTGCTGCCGGCCGGCGCGGAGATCGCGGTGGCGGCGGTGGACGAGGCGTTGCTGGAGCTGGCGCCCAATCCCAGCTGGGCGTTGCTGGAGGCGATGATGGGCGAGCGCGGGCTGGAGGTGTGGACGGCCACGGCGCAGATGCAGGTGGTGGGCAAGCGCCACTACGGGCGCAAGGCCGTGCTGCACGGTGGAGGCGGCGGGCGGGAGCGCACGCGGGAGTCGTTCGATTCGCTGCTGGCCTGGCAGGGGCGGGTCAGGCTCGATGCCGCTGGCCGTGCGCAGGTCGATATTCCACTCAACGACGCCCTGTCTTCCTTTCGCATAGTCGCCATTGCTCATGCCGGAGCGCAGCTGTTCGGTACCGGCAGCGCCACTGTAAACACTTCGCAGGAACTCATTCTGGTATCCGGTTTGCCGCCGCTGGTGCGTGAGGGGGACCGTTTTACGGCGACCTTCACCGTGCGCAATACCGGTCAGCGCACGGTGCCGGTGGAGGTAAGCGCGCAGGTCAGTCCGGCGCTGGCTCCGGCGTCTGCATCATCGCTTGCGCCACGTACCGTCAAGGTGCCGCCCGGTGAAGCCCGAGAAGTGGTGTGGGAGGTGCAGGTTCCGGTGGGCACGGCCAGTCTGTCCTGGGAGGTGCTGGCACGCCAGACCGATGGCGGGGCCAGGGATGCGATGCGGATTGTCGAGGAGGTGATCCCGGCGCATCCGGTACGCACCTATCAGGCGACGATTGCGCAACTGTTGCAGCCCCTGAAGATGCCGGTGGAGCGGCCGCGCGCGGCGCTGCCGGGGCGCGGTGGTCTGGAGGTGGCGCTGCGGGCGAAGCTCGGCGAGGGGCTGGATGGCGTACGCGAGTACATGGCGCGTTATCGCTACACCTGCCTGGAGCAGAATCTCTCGCGTGCCGTCGCCCTGCGTGACCGCAGGCTGTGGGATCGGTGGATGGCGCGCCTGCCGGCCTACATGGATGGCGACGGCTTATTGAAGTATTTTCCCGCCGAAGCACTGCCGGGCGAGGATGCGCTCACCGCCTACGTGCTGTCGCTGGCCGATGCAGCCGCCTGGCCGGTTCCCGAGGTGCATCGACAGGCCATGGTCCAGGGGCTGACGCGGTTTGTTGAGGGCCGCATCGTGCGCGGTTCGGCGCTGCCGACGGCTGATCTGTCGGTGCGCAAGCTGGCGGCCGTTGCGGCGCTGGCGCGCCACCAGGCGGCACGGCCTGCCTTCCTCGACAGCATCGCCATCGAACCGGATCTTTGGCCCACCTCGGCGCTGATCGACTGGCTGGGCATTCTGCGGCGGATGCCGGAGCTGCCGCGCGCCGCGCAGCAGCGGCAGGCTACCGAAGAGCGGTTGCGCACGCGCCTGAACTTCCAGGGCACGACCATGGGATTTTCCACGGAGCGCAGCGATGCGCTGTGGTGGCTGATGGTGTCCGGAGACTCCAATGCTGTGCGCATGCTGCTGGAGGTACTGGATCGTGACGCCTGGCGCGAGGACGTGCCGCGGCTGGTGCGCGGCGCGCTCGGTCGCCAGCAGCGCGGACACTGGGATACGACAGTGGCCAACGCCTGGGGCGTGCTGGCGATGGAACAGTTCTCCGCGGTCTTCGAAGCAACGCTGGTGACTGGCGCCACCGTCCTCAGTTACGGCGAACAGGACCGGTCCGTCAGCTGGCCGCAGGCATCCGGCAAGGCGGACTTTGAATTGCCGTGGGATGAGGGGCGCGAGACGCTGATCGTGGAGCATGAAGGCGGTGGACATCCCTGGGTAACCGTGCGCGCGACGGCGGCCATGCCCCTGCAGGAGCCGATATCGACCGGATTCAAGGTTCTGCGCAAGGTGACCGCGGTGGAGCAGAAGCGGCATGGACAGTGGAGCCGTGGCGATGTGATGCGCGTGCGACTGGAGATGGAGGCGCAGTCGGACATGACGTGGGTGGTGGTGGAGGATCCGGTGCCCGCCGGGGCCAGCCTGCTGGGCAGCGGGCTGGCGACGCAGTCGCAGTTGCTGACGCGGGATGAACGGCGCGAGGGATGGGTGTGGCCGGCTTTCGAGGAGCGGCGGTTTGAACTGTTTCGGGCGTACTACCGGTTTGTGCCGCGGGGGAAGTGGGTGGTGGAGTACACGGTGCGGTTGAACAATCCGGGGCGGTTTGTGTTGCCGGCTACGCGGGTGGAGGCGATGTATGCGCCGGAGATGCTTGGGGAGGTGGCCAATGATGAAGTGGTTGTACGTGAGTAGGTGTGGCGCGCGTTGGTTATGAACGGGATGGGGTGGTGCCGGGCGGTGGACGGGCGGGGCGGGGGTTTTCCGGGCCGCCGTGAATCCATTCAGCTGCGCAGTCCCTGCTTCGCTGAAGCCCGGGGTGGCCTTCCTGGGCCACCCGTGCGACGTATACGTCGCACCCCTGTAGGCTGCGGGAAAAACATCCATGTTTTTCACGCCCCGGAAAACCCCCGCCCCGCCCGTCCTCCGCTGCAAGGCCGGTGGTGCTCATGAACAACACAAGATCGGCCCGTTTCGGGGTGATCGCTTCTGGCGCTTCTGGATGCGCTGAGCCGTGAAAATGAGAACTGCAAACGCAATATTCATCGGGGCTGGTGCGATGTTTGTTGTCGTGGTGGCGGTGATGCTGGTGTTGTTGCGGCCGGTGGAGGCGCCGGCGTTTGATGTGGCCAGGGATGCGTGGCGGGCTTCGGCGGGGCGGGTGCTGGATCGGCATGGTGAGGTGATCGATCAGCGGCGGGTGGATTTCGAGGTGCGGCGGTTGCGGTGGGTGGAGCTGGAGGCGGTGTCGCCGGCGCTGGTGGAAGCCATCGTGGCGGGGGAGGACCGAAGGTTCTGGCGTCATCATGGCGTGGACTGGCTGGCCCTGCCGCGGGCGATATGGGACCGGGTGGTTGTCGGGCGGCGGCGCGGTGCCAGCACCATCACCATGCAGCTGGCGGCCATGCTGCAGCCGCGCACGCGCGCCGGCCGGGGGGAAGGCGCCTGGGGGCGCAAGCTGTCACAGGTGCGGCTGGCGCGGGGAATCGAACAAAGCTGGGACAAGCGGCAGATTCTCGAGACGTATCTGAATCTGCTGGGGTTTCGCGGCGAGTTGCAGGGGATTGGCGCGGCGGCGCAGGTGCTGGCGGCGAAGACGCCGGCGGGATTGAGCATGCGCGAGAGTCTGGTGCTGGCGGCATTGCTGCCGGCGCCGTCGGCTTCGCCGGAGCGGGTGGCCGCACGCGCCTGCGCGCGGGCGGCGGCGCGTGGCCTGATGGTGGAATGCGGGAGCCTGCGGGCCACGGCGGCCGTACTCCTTAACCGGGCTGCGGTATCGCGCTCGTCCGGCATGACGCCGCGCCTGGCGCCCCATGTGGCGCGCATGCTGCTCGACACGCCGGGGGAGGATGTACAGACCACGCTGGATGCGCGGCTGCAGCGTCTGGCCTTCGAGGTGCTGGAGCATCACCTGGATGGACTTAACGGGCGCAATGTGCGCGACGGCGCGGTGCTGATCGTGGACAACGACACCGGCGAGGTGCTGGCCTACGTGGGCTCGGCCGGGCCGCGCTCGCGCGCGAGTCAGGTTGACGGTGTGCGTGCGCAACGCCAGGCCGGATCCACCCTCAAGCCGTTCCTGTACGGACTGGCGCTGGAGCAGCGCCTGCTGACGGCCGCCTCGCTGCTGGATGACGCGCCCGTTACGCTGGACACGGCCAGCGGCATCTATCTGCCGCAGAACTATGATCGCGATTTCAAGGGCCTGGTCAGCGTGCGTACCTCGCTGGCGAGTTCACTCAACGTCCCGGCCGTGCGCACGCTCATGCTGGTGGGCGTTGAGCCCTTTCGCGACCGGCTGCAGCAACTCGGCTACGCCGGCATTACGGAGGACGGTGAGTTCTACGGCTATTCGCTGGCACTGGGCTCTGCCGAAGTCAGTCTGTGGGAGCAGGTGCAGGCCTACCGCACGCTGGCGCGTGGCGGGCTCTGGTCGCCGTTGAGACTGCGGCAGGACGTGGCGGTGGAAGAGCGCCGCGTGCTGCCGGCCGATGCCAGTTTTGTCATTGCGAACATCCTCAGTGATCGCGCGGCACGCGCGCCCACCTTCGGCCTGGACAGTCACCTCAACACGGCGTTCTGGAGCGCGGTGAAAACCGGTACCAGCAAGGACATGCGTGACAACTGGTGCATCGGCTTCTCCAGTCGCTTCACTGTCGGCGTGTGGGTAGGCAATTTCGAGGGCGACTCCATGCACGATGTCAGCGGTATCACTGGCGCCGCGCCGGCCTGGGGGGAACTGATGGCCACGCTGCATGCCGGCGTCGAATCCCTTGTGCCATCAGCGCCGGAAGGTGTGACGTCGGCGGCCATTGGATTCACGCCGGCGGTGGAAGCGCCGCGGCGCGAGTGGTTCCTGCGGGGCGCCGCGCTGGAGCGTACCGAGGCCCTGTCTGGCAGGCAGCGACTGGCAGCGATCACCAGTCCCGCCAACGGCATGGTTATTGCCGTCGACCCGGACATTCCGCCGGCGCATCAGCGCGTGCCGTTTGTTGCGCGGAACGCCAGCCGGCAGGCGGTGTTTCGTTTGAATGGCGAGCCTCTGGGGTCCGCGCGCGGCGGCGTGCTGTGGGCGCCGCAGCTGGGGACATACCGGCTTGAACTGGTCGGGCCGCACGGTGCAGTGGAAGATCACATTTCATTTACCGTGAGGTAGAGTTGGCTGTACGGCCAATTGTTGCCCGGAGGACACAGCAGTCGCTTTCCGGCTTGCCTTTTGTGGCCACCCGCGCGCATGCTCAACGCAGGTTCAGTGTTCTCTCCAGGGGAGGTGAGTCATGCTGTATCACGCGCAGAATTCCACGCCCAGGATGTTGACGGGGTTGATGGTGGTCGCAGCGATTCACGTCGCGGCCATCGTGGCGTTCAAGAGCGGCCTCGTGCAGGACATCACCATCCCGGTGATTCTCAAGACCACACCGGTCATTGTCATCGACGTGCCGTCCAAGCCACCGCCGCCACCACCGCCGCCGTCCAGGCCGGTATTTCTGCAACGGCACATTTCCATGCCGGCAATGCCTGATATACCCGACATTGCGCCGGAGGCGCTGGTGTCTACCGCGATTGCTGTCGGCCCTTCACCAATTGAGGTATCGGCACCTGCTGCAGCCGGTGCCGGGCCCGAGATCAGCGAGTTTCAAGTGGATTCGAACTTTCCGCTGACCCGCCCCGACTATCCCTGGCAATCCATCCGCATGAACGAGGAAGGCACGGTGGTACTCATGCTTTACGTGCTACCCAATGGCCGCGTGGGCGAAGTCAGGGTTGAACAAAGCAGCGGACACCGGCGGCTGGACGAATCTGCATTGCGCGAGGCACGCCGCGGCTGGCGCTTCAAACCGCGAACCGTGGGCGACCGCGCAGTCGGCGCGTGGGGCACCTATGCGGTGAGATTCACGCTGGACTGAATCGTCGCCACCGGTTCGGCGCCGGCCATCCCGGCGCCGCGTACAGCTCAGTTTGTCTGCGCCAGCAATGCGGGGCGCACCAGATCCCTGATCACCTTCACCGGTACCCGGTCATAGTTCTCGAATTGGCGATTGAAAGTCAGCAGGTCGAAGCGGCTGCCCATCTCGTTCTTCAGCTGCTTGCGCAGATCCCGGATCTCGGTATAGCCGGCAAAATCTCCGGCCAGCTGTACGCTGGTGAGTTGGGCCTGGTGCCAGCGGGCCTGTGCGGTCTCGCTGGTAACAAACGCTTCCTTCGTGAGCAGCCGCAGGGCCTCCTCCTCGCTCATTCCGCGTACGTGCATGCCGTAGTCCATCAGCGCATCGCAGGTGGCTCCGAGACTGGACAGCGAATATCTCAACCAGGCCTCCGGCGAATCGCCCCGCGACTCCAGCGCAATGAGCGTGCGGTGTGAGGACCAGCCCTGCAGCGTGACGTCATTGCCGAAGAAGGTGCGTACCAGGCTCTGGGCAGGTTCAGCGGCGCCGCGATACTCGGCCGTTACGATCCGCGGTCCCTGCTCCTCAGGCGAACCGGTGTCGACAGAGGGTGTCCAGGCCCGGTTGCGTACGTCGGCCAGCTGCTGCAGCGTGCGTGAGATGCGCTCAAGCGGATCCTGCGGGGGAGGTGATTGCGGGAAATAGCGGGGCCACATTGCATCTGCCAGCTGCGCCATGCTGGCGTGCAGGCGCGATTTCTCATCAATGGCCCGCTGATACATTTCTTCGGCGGTGCCATCGGACTGGACGGTGAAGGCGAACTTGCGTTCATACAGCTCCGGTCCCAGCCTGAAGGAGCGTCCGCCATGTTCGGCGAGTCCCGCTTCCAGCGTTTCCAGCCAGGCGATGTGTTCTTCTATGGAAATGCGTGCGGCGGCGATGCGGCGGGAGAACAGAGCGCGTTCGCTGTCACGCAGGTTTGACCCGGCCACGCGCTGTTCCAGCAGTGGTCCGAGCAGTTGCAGCGCCGTGCGGTTGTCAGTAATGGCCTGCAGGGTGTGCTCGCGGGTGGGTTCCACGAGATTGTGGCGGGCTGCTGCGTAGTAGGAGGAGACGTCATTCAGACGCTCCAGCACGGTGCGCAGCCGTTCTTCCAGCGACGCATAATTGCCGTATATAACTGCGGCCAGCGGTCCGGCCACGTTGTACAGCGCCGGATTCCATGCCCAGGCACGGTAGTCCATCAGCGTCCAGCGTTCCGCTTCAAAGGCATTATTCAGCAGCCACCAGTCGCTGCGGTTGGCGGCGTTGAGTGAACCGGGATTGAAGCGGTGCAGTTGCGAAAGCCATTCGTTGAGTTTGCCGATGGCCTGTGCCCGCGAGCGGGCATCGGGAATAACGGTGTGCGCGGCGGAGGTGAACTGTCCGGCAGCCAGTGCCTGTTCAGGATGCAGCCGCCAGTACTCACGAAAGAAGTCGGTGCCGAACTGGCGCTCAAATGCCATGTCGGCGCCGGTGATCTGGGTATTCATCGCCAGCAGCAGCGGAGTTTTGTTGACGTTTTCGTAGTTCGGAGCAGGGGACGGCTCTGCGGCGGCGAATGCCGGAGCGAGTAGCGGTGCGACCAGCAACGATGCAATCGTTCGTCGCGCAACTGATTTTATGAAGTAATGCATGGGAGTCTCCTCCCCACCTGACGTCTATTTGTTTACTCCTTCGTCGCACCGAACTCCACCCTGATTTCGCTTTTCGTGATGTAAGATTTTTCCCATGACCGGTGCGTGGATTTGTTGCATTGATGCGCCGTTACGACGGCACGGCCGAACAAAAAACAACAGCATGCGCAAACCCCTTGATTCCTCTCCGCTAAGTTCTGTTGTCCGCGCTCGACGTCAAACTGTGGCGGTGGTGGTACAACGGCTGGCATGCGCGCGTGGCTGGCAGTACCCGCCTGATCCTTTTCCGGAAGAAAACAGGCGAATGAAACCCCTTCCCACCTGCATTGGAGTGTCGGTTGCGACAGACGGCGTATCCGGAGGGGCTCGCAGTCGCCCGGCAGGCGATGGATTATGTCGTGCCGTGTCCGAATTCTGCCGGGTTCACGACCCGGGAGCGGCTGGTTTGCGGATATAGCCGTAGCCTTCCAGGCGCTGCAGATAGTCGCGCCACTTTTCAGCCTGCTCCACGCCCAGTTCGTACAGGTATTTCCAGGTGAACAGCCCTGTGTCATGTCCGTCGTCGAATACCAGCCGTACGGCGTACTGCCCTACTGGCTCCACCGACTTGATCCGCACGTCTTCCTTGCCGAACTGCAGCACTTCCTGCCCCGGGCCGTGGCCCTTCACTTCGGCTGAGGGGGAGTAGACCCTCAGGTATTCGAAGGGCAGTTCGAAGCGCTGCCCGTCCTCGAAGGCCACCTCCAGCAGGCGCGAGCGGCTGCGTAATTTGATCTCCACCGGTTGTACGCTGTTCATGGCGGGAAATTATCGCGCATCTTGCCTATACTGGTGGCGCCGCAGCATGAACCCAACCGATACCAAGCACCCGGATTACTACCACCGCGTCGTCGATTGTCAGTGGGCTTGTCCCGCTCACACCGACGTGCCGGAGTACATTCGCCTGATCGCCCAGGGGCGTTTTACCGACGCCTACATGGTCAATCGTGAGTCGAATGTCTTCCCCGGCATTCTCGGGCGGGTTTGCGACCGACCCTGCGAACCGGCCTGCCGCCGCGGCAGGGTGGAGGAGGAGCCGGTGGCCATCTGCCGGTTGAAGCGCGTGGCAGCGGATCTGCGCGACGATGTCGACGCCCGGCTGCCGCTGATTCCCGAGGTCAGGAACGGCAAGCGCATCGCCTGCATCGGCGCCGGCACCGCCTCGCTCACCGTCGCCAACGACCTGATGCCGCTGGGGTACGAGGTCACCATTTTCGAGGCTTTCAACAAGGCCGGCGGCCTGATGCGCACCAATATTCCGGCCTTCCGGCTGCCTGCGCAGGTGCTCGACGAGGAAATCGCCATGATCGTGGGCATGGGCGTGGACCTGCGCCTGGGTTCGCGGGTCGAGAGCATGCGCAAGTTATTGAATTCAAAGGAATTTGATGCTGTTTTCGTCGGTTCCGGCGCGCCCCGGGGCAAGGAGCTGAAGCTACCCGGCCGGCAGGAGGCCGCGGCCAACGTGCATATCGGCATCGCCTGGCTGGAGTCGGTGGCCTTCGACCATGTGGACCGCATCGGCGAGCGGGTGTTGATCATCGGCGTCGGCAACACGGCCATGGACTGCTGCCGCACTTCGCTGCGGCTGGGCGCGAAGGACGTGAAGGTCATGGCGCGCAAGCCGCGCGGATTCTTCAAGGCCTCTGACTGGGAGCTGAAGGACGCCGAAGAAGAGCATGTGCAAATCGTCATCAACCACTCGCCCAAGGCCTTCGTGGTGGAGAACGGCAAGCTCGTCGGCATGACCTTCGAGCGCATGGAATACGGCCTGGACGGTGGGCGCATCACGGCCGAACGCTCGCTGGGCGAGACCTTCATCCCCTGTGACGACGTCATCCTGGCCATCGGCCAGGAAAATGCCTTCCCCTGGATCGAGCGTGATCTGGGCATCGAGTTCGACAAGTGGGAGGTGCCCAGCGTCGATCCGGTCACCTTCCAGTCCACCCGCGAGGGCGTGTTCTTCGGCGGTGATGCGGCCTTCGGGCCGAAGAACATCATCTGGGCGGTGGAACATGGTCATCAGGCGGCGATTTCCATCCACAAGTACTGCCAGGGCGAGTCGGTGCAGGAGCGTCTGCCCAACGGCATGAAGCTCTCCAGCCGCAAGATGGGCATGCACGAGTGGTCGTACCACAACGACTACAACCCGGCCGAGCGACGGCTGATGCCGCATGTGGACCTCAAAGAGCGTTTCAGGAAGCTCAACATCGAGGTGGAGCTGGGTTTCACGCCTGAACAGGCGGTTGCCGAGGTGCAGCGCTGCCTGAACTGCGATATCCAGACGGTGTTCGAAGCGAAGCTGTGCATCGAATGCGATGCCTGCCTGGATATCTGCCCGGTGGACTGTCTGACGATAACGCCCAATGGCGAGGAAGCGGACCTGCGCACGCGCCTTAAGGCGCCGACGCTCAACACCGCGCAGCCGCTGTTCGTGTCCGAGGCGCTGAAACAAACCGGCAGGGTGATGGTGAAAGACGAAGACCTGTGTGTGCACTGTGGGCTGTGCGCCGAACGCTGCCCGACGGCGGCATGGGATATGCAAAAGGGCACCGTCGAGTTGCGTCACGCCGTCGACCAGCAGCCGGCCGCGCAGTTGCCGCGCCGAGCCACCGGCAGCGGAGGGCAATAACCATGTCCGCCACGCCGCCAGCCCTTATCAACGACTTTGTCGTCAAGATCGCCACCGTCAACGGCACAGGTTCCGCCAGCGCCAACGCGCTGCTGATGAAGTCCATCTTCCGCGCCGGCATTCCGGTGATGGGCAAGAACTATTTTCCGTCCAATATCCAGGGCCTGCCCACCTGGTACGAGATCCGCGTATCAAAGGCCGGCTACGTTGCCCGCTCCGGCCGCGTGGATGTCATGGTGGCCATGAACGTGGAGACCTACGGGCGCGATGTCATGGAGGTCAGCCCGGGTGGCTACCTGATCTACGATTCCACCTGGCCGCGTTCGCCACTGCTCAAGCGCGAGGACATCACCTTCATCGGCCTGCCGCTGGCGCGGCTGTGCAACGAAAACTTCGACGGCGTGCGCACGCGCATCCTGATGAAGAACATCTGCTACGCCGGCGCCCTGGTGGCGCTGCTGAACCTGGACCTGGAGAAAATCCGCAGCCTGCTGGCCGAGACCTACGCGAAGAAACCGAAGCTGGTCGACAGCAACATGAAGGCCATCGAGCTGGGCTACAACCATGCGCGCGAGCATTTCAGCTGTCCGCTGCCGCTGCGTCTTGAGCCCATGGACAAAACCGCGGGCCACATCATGATCGACGGCAACACGGCGGCGGCGCTGGGCTGCGTGTATGCCGGCGCCACGGTCGGCGCCTGGTATCCGATCACCCCGTCCACTTCGCTGATGGACGGCTTCAAGAGCTTCTGCGAGAAGCTGCGCGTGGATCCGGAGACGGGCGCGAAGAACTACATGATCGTGCAGGCCGAGGATGAACTGGCCGCCATCGGCATCGTGCTCGGCGCCATGTGGAACGGCGCGCGCGCCTTCACGCCTACCAGCGGCCCGGGCATCTCGCTGATGAACGAGTTTCTCGGTCTGGCCTACTATGCGGAAGTGCCGGCGGTGGTTTTCGATGTGCAGCGGGTGGGCCCTTCCACCGGCATGCCCACGCGCACACAGCAAAGCGACATCATGGCGGCTGCCTATGCCTCGCACGGCGACACGCGCCACGTGGTGCTGTTCCCCGCCCATCCGGAAGAATGCTTCTACATGGCGGCGACGGCCTTCGATCTGGCGGAGCGGTTGCAGACCCCGGTGATGGTGCTGTCGGACCTGGATATCGGCATGAACGACTGGATGTGCCCCGACCTGAAATGGGACGACAGCTATCGGCCCGACCGCGGCAAGATGCTGGGTGTCGAAGAACTGAAGAAGATGGACAGGTTCTTCCGCTATCTGGACGTGGATGAGGATGGCATCACCTACCGCACCCTGCCGGGCGTACATCCCAAGGGCGCTTACTTCACGCGCGGTTCCGGCCATACGCAGTACGGTGGCTACACCGAGGACTCCACCGAGTACCAGATCGTGCTCGATCGCCTCAAACGCAAGTTCAATACTGCGGCGCAGCTGGTGCCGCCGGCCATCGTGGAGAGCCGCGGCCGCCACAACATCGGTATCGTCGCGGTGGGCAGCTCCCATGGCGCGGTATGCGAGGCGCTGGATGTGCTGGCCGCCCGCAGCATTGGCGCCAACTACATGCGCATCCGCGCCTTTCCCTTTGGGGCGGAGGTCAAGCAGTTCCTTGAAGATCATGCAACGATCTTTGTCGTGGAGCAGAATCGCGACGCACAGCTGCGCTCGCTGTTGACGCTGGAAACGTCGGTGGAAAAGAGCAAGCTGCGCTCCATCCTGCACTACAGCGGCCTGTCGCTGTCCTCCGAATTCATCGTCGAGGGCGTGCTGGCCGAGATTGGCGAAGCGCGTCGTCCCGTACTGGTCACCTCACCCTCACCATGACGTACCTGCTCAAACCCAAGGTCGCCCACCCCAGCTTGCGCAGGAATTCGCTGGGCTTCACCCGCCGCGATTACGAAGGCACCCTGTCCACGCTGTGCGCCGGCTGCGGCCACGACTCCATCACCGCGGCAATTACCGAGGCGTGCTGGAGTCTGGAGATGGAACCGCAGAATCTGGTGAAGCTCTCCGGCATCGGCTGCTCCTCGAAGACCACCGCCTACTTTGTCAGCGGCGGTCACGGCTTCAACTCGGTGCATGGGCGCATGCCCTCCATTGCCACCGGCGCCAATGCGGCCAATCGCAACCTGTCCTACATCGGCGTCTCCGGCGACGGCGATACGCTGTCCATCGGCATGGGCCAGTTCTGCCACGCCATCCGCCGCAACATCAACATGCTCTACATCATCGAGAACAACGGTGTGTATGGCCTGACCAAGGGCCAGTTCTCCGCTTCGGCGGATATGGGCAGCACGGCGAAGAAGGGCGAGGCCAATGCGCAGGTGCCCATCGATCCGGTGCTCACCGCCTTGTCGCTGGGCGCGGGATTCGTCGCGCGGAGCTTTTCCGGCGACAAGGCACAGCTGGTGCCGCTGATCCAGGCCGGTCTCAAGCACCGCGGGTTTGCACTGATCGACGTGCTTTCGCCCTGCGTGACCTTCAACGACCACGAGGGCTCCACCAAGAGCTACGCCTTCAGCCGCGAGCACTACCAGGAAGTTGTACACACGGATTTCGTGCCGAAGATGCCCGAGATCACCACTTCCTACGAGGCTGGTGAGGCGCTGTCGGTGCAGATGCATGACGGCAGCCAGGTGCGGTTGCGCAAGCTGGAGAAAGACTACAACCCGACGGACCGTTCCGCGGCATACGCGGACATCCAGCGGCGATTGAAGGAACGGGAGTTCCTGACGGGCCTGCTGTATGTCGAACCTTCACCGGCGGATTTTCACGACCTGAACGAAACCCCGGCCAGCGCGCTGAATGCAGTGCCTTATGAAAAACTTTCCCCTGGGTCGGAAGGATTGCAGAAGATTCTCGACCGATACCGGTAGCGGGGCGCCGTTGCACGGGCCGGAGGAGAGTTATCCACAGTTTATGGGAATCTCCCCCTTAAACTGTGGATAACTCTCCTCCGGCCTGTCCTGCCCCCCCGAGCACCATCCATCCGCACACTCAATGCAGGTAGAATGCCCGCGCTTATCCGCCACGGTGACTCCAATGGAAGTCGAACAATTCTTCGATGATGCCTTCGGCAAGACCGTCGAGCTTGGCAATACCCTGGCCGAGCATCACGACAATGCCGATCTGTGGGACATTGCCGATGGCCTGCTCGCCGGCGCCATTCAGTACTGGCTGTACTCGCGCCAGCCCTGCGGCAAGGTCGACTGTGAGGAATGTGAGCCCATCGCCACGGCGGAAGCGCGGCTGCAGGAATTGAAGCGGCTGGTGACCCAGTTTGCCGAGGAAAGCGAGTATTACCACTCGCCATCCGACGTCAACGTCGGACGGGCCTGAGTTTCTCGACCTGGATTTCCTGGCCGGGGCTTTCGGAAGGACGGGCTTTTGGAAGGAAGATAGTCGCCGGGTCCACCCGCCCGGCGAAACTGGTTCCTGGTAGCCCTGCGGCTTAGTGAACCTTGGCGGTTTTCTTGCTGGCGCTGGCGCGTTTACGGCCAGTGCTCTTCTTGCTCTGCTCAGCAGTCCGTTGCTCGGCCAGTAGCCAGGCGCGCAAGACCAGGAATCGATCGAAAGGACAGTCGAAGTCGGTCAGGTCAGGGCGGCTGGTGAGCATGATCTGGGCAAATTCGGCGGCATCCTGCGAGTTGCGGCGTCTCCAGGTTGGTAAGCGGTTCCACTCGGACAGTACAGAGGCTTTGGATTCATCTCGCGTCACGTTGTCTCCAGAACTTCAGGTTACAGCATGATGACGAACCCAACTTAACAGCTCTGTAGCCGAAAAGGGGCAGGGCGTTGCAAATCAACCACACCCGGGGAGATAAAATTTTCAACGCAAAAACGCCGCCAGTGCTCGCGCCGTGTGTGAACGGCGCTTTTTAAGCTGTTCTGGCGGCCCTTCGGCCACGATTCTGCCTCCGGCGGCACCGCCTTCGGGCCCCATATCGACGATCCAGTCCGCCTCGGCCATGACGTCAAGATTATGTTCCACCACTACAACAGTATTGCCGGCATCGACCAGGCGGTGCAGAACGCCGATCAGTTTCTCCACGTCGGCCATATGCAGACCCACGGTGGGTTCATCCAGGACGTAAAGTGTTTTGCGCCCGCCGCCGCGCTGCCCGCGCGGTGACTTGCCGGGCAGTGGCGCCTCTTCCCCGCGCACTTTCGCCAGCTCCGTAACCAGTTTGATCCGTTGCGCCTCGCCGCCGGACAGGGTGGGGCTCTGCTGACCAAGAGTGAGATAGCCCAGTCCCACCTCCTGCAGCAGCCGCAGCGCGTGGTGGATTGCCGGATGGGCGCTGAAGAAGGGCGCCGCTTCATCGACGCTCATTGCCAGCACATCGCCGATGCTGCGTTCCTTGAATTGCACGGCCAGCGTATCGGCGTTGAAACGGCGGCCGCCACAAACATCGCACAGCACTCGTACATCCGGCAGGAAACTCATTTCTATCCTGCGATAACCCTGACCCTCGCAGGCCTCGCAGCGTCCCTCGGTGGTGTTGAAGGAGAATCGTCCCGGGCCCCAGCCGCGAATACGGGCCTCGTTTGTTTCCGCGAAGATGCGGCGGATGGCGTTCCAGAAACCCACGTAGGTGGCTGGACAGGAACGCGGTGTCTTGCCGATGGGAGTCTGGTCAACTTCCAGCACACGGGTGATGTCCTGCCAGCCCTTGATGGCACGGCAGCCGTACGCCTTGCCGCGGCGGCCCGCCAGCAATCGCCGCAAATTGCCGTACAGCACATCCCGCACCAAGGTGGACTTGCCGGAGCCGGAGACGCCGGTGACGGCAATCAGTCTCTCCAGCGGCAGGCGGGCGCGCACCTTTCTGAGATTGTGCAGCGTCACGCCCTCCAGCGTCAGCACGGGCGAGCGCGGGCCCGTCCGGCGCCGCGCGGAGTGCGGATGGCGCAACGGATTCTTCAGACAGCGGCCGGTGATCGATCCGGGTGTGCGCATCAGCTGTCGCGCCGTGCCGGTGCCCGTCACTTCACCGCCGAACTTGCCGGCACCGGGGCCGAGGTCGATCACATGATCGGCGCGGCGGATGGTGTCTTCGTCGTGCTCGACGACGACCAGCGTGTTGCCGTTGCGTTTGAGTTTGTCCAGCGTGTCGAGCAGCACATCGTTGTCGCGTGGATGCAGGCCGATGGTGGGTTCATCGAGGATGTAGCACACGCCCTGCAGGTTCGAGCCCAGCTGTGCCGCCAGCCGGATGCGCTGTGCTTCGCCACCGGACAGGGTGGGCGCCGCGCGATCGAGTGCCAGGTATGCCAGGCCCACGTTGTCGAGAAAGCCCAGCCGTGCGCGTAGCTCCGCCAGTACATCGCGGGCGATGTCGGTCTCGCGGCCGCGCAGCTTCAGGCGGCCGAGGAAGGTCTTCAGTTCCCGCACCGGCAGGGCCGTGAGTTGCGCGATGGAACGATTGCGGAAACGCACGTTGAGGGCGACAGGATTGAGTCGCTGACCCTGGCAGGTGGGGCAGGGCATCAGGTCTGCAGCGTCCTCTTCCTGAGCGGGGGATTTCCCGCCGTCGTCCCCGGTGTCCGGGAGCCTGAGCTTCAGGCCCGTGCCGTTGCAGAGGGCACACCACCCGTGCTTTGAATTAAAAGAGAACAGACGCGGGTCCAGCTCGGCGAATCCGGTGGCGCAGCCGGGACAGTTACGGCGGGTGGAAAACACCTGCGCGGAGGTTGCGCCCGCTGGAGCGGCATCGGCTGTTGTCGCAGGGATGTCGTCGCGTTCACGTGCACGCTCGAGGCTGCGCAGGCGCGCCATCGCACGCACGGCGGCATCGGTATGCCGCAGCGTGCCGCGCCTGGGGCCGCTTGCGATCCGGGCGGCAACGGCCCGTGGCGCAGGATTCTGCACCACGTGTACGATGCCCTTGCCGAATTCCAGCGCGCGGTTCAACGCCTCGCGCAGGGCGCGTTCGCCCGCGGGCGATACCTGCAGCGTGGCCACTGGCAGTTCGATGGTGTGCTCACGGAACCGGTCCAGGCGTGGCCACTGCGCGGTGGGCAGCAGTGTGCCATCGACGCGCAGCTGCCCGAATCCCTTGCTCAGGGCCCATTTCGCCAGCTCGGTGTATATGCCCTTGCGCGCGGTGACCAGCGGCGCGAGCAGCGTCAGGCTGCGATCACGATAGTTGCGCTGCAGGCGCGCGAGTATGGCTTCGGCGCTCTGCGGTTCGATGGCCAGGTTGCAGTCCGGGCAGTACTGGGTGCCGAGTTTGACGAACAGCAGGCGCAGGAAGTGATAGGTCTCGGTGAGTGTGGCTACCGTGCTCCTGCGTCCGCCGCGGCTGGTGCGCTGTTCGATGGCAACCGTGGGCGGAATGCCGAAGATGGCATCCACATCCGGGCGTGCGGAGGGCTGGACGAACTGGCGGGCGTAGGCGTTGAGAGACTCCAGATAGCGGCGCTGGCCTTCGGCGAAGAGGATGTCGAAGGCCAGTGTGGACTTGCCGGAGCCGGAGACTCCGGTGATCACGGTGAACTTGTTGCGGGGGATCTGGACGTCGATGTTCTTCAGATTGTGTTCGCGGGCGTTGTGAATGTGGATCGCATTGCGCGCAGGAGAACTTTGTTCGAGCGCGTCGCTTGCCGTTGACGGAGACAGCGCGGGGAGGGGTTTTGGGGGACGCCGTGAATCCGTCCCTGGAGGCTCTGGGCTCGGCTTCCTGCCTCGCACAGCCCCCAAAACCCCTCCCCGCGCTGTCTCCGTCAACGGCCGTGCCGCCTCATAGTCAAGGAGTGCGGCGCCGGTGTGGGACTGCTTGCAACTTCTGATCTGCGTCGGCGTGCCGGCGAAGATGAGCCGGCCGCCCGCGTCGCCGCCTTCGGGGCCGAGGTCGATGATCCAGTCGGCGGTGGTGATGATGTCGAGGTTGTGCTCGATGACGATGAGGGAGTGGCCGCTGGCGATGAGCTGGCGGAAGGCGCGCAGGAGCCTGGCGACGTCGTCGAAGTGCAGGCCGGTGGTGGGCTCGTCGAAGAGAAAGAGTTTGCCGGCGTCGCCTGGTTTGCTCTCGCCAAGGCGGGCCTGGGCGAGGTGGCCGGCGAGTTTGAGGCGCTGGGCTTCGCCGCCGGAGAGCGTCGGCACGGGTTGGCCGAGCTTGAGATATTCCAGGCCCACGTCCGCCAGTGGCGAGAGTCGGGCGGAAATCTGCGGGTCGTCGAAGAATTGCAGGGCTTCGCTGACGGTGAGGTCCAGGACTTGGGCGATGCTCAGGGCGCGCGGGCCCTGCGGCGAGGCGCCGGTGAGGGTGACTTCCAGGGTTTCGTCGCGGTAGCGGCGACCGTCGCAGTCCGGGCAGCGCAGGTAGACGTCGGAGAGAAACTGCATCTCGACGTGCTCGAAGCCGCTGCCGCTGCAGGTGGGGCAGCGGCCGGTGCCGGAGTTGAAGCTGAACGTGCCGGTGGTGTAGCGCCGTTCGCGGGCCAGCGGTTCGCGCGCGAACTGGGCGCGGATGGCATCGAAGGCGCCGACGTAGCTGGCGGGGTTGGAGCGTGTGGTGCGACCGATGGGGGACTGGTCGACCAGCACCGCCTCGCCAATGTGTTCGTCGCCCTGCAGGCGCTTGAACTTTCCGGGCGATTCCGTGGGTTTGCCCCGGGCCTTCAGCAGTGCCGGATGCAGTACGTCGTGTATCAGCGTGGATTTTCCGGAGCCGGAGACGCCGGTGACGCACACCAGTTTTCCAAGCGGGAAGCTGACATTGATGTTCTTGAGGTTGTGCTCGGCTGCGCCGGTTAGCGTGATGGTCCTGTCGGACCGGGACTTCGCGGTAGTCCGGCGTTTTCTCTGGCCGGACACTGCAGCAGTGTTTGTCGCTCCGGCGGGTCGCGCTTCGACCTGTTTCCTGCCCAGCAGGTACTCGGCGGTCAATGAACCGCGCACCCCGGCCAGTTCATGCGGTTTGCCGTAGAACACGATCTCACCACCGCGCTCGCCCGGTCCGGGTCCGAGATCGAGAATGCGGTCGGCGGCCAGCATGACCTGTGGATCGTGTTCCACCACCACCAGCGAGTTGCCCGCATCGCGCAGACGCTGCATGACGCCGATCACCCGGCCCATGTCGCGTGAGTGCAGGCCAATGGAGGGCTCGTCGAGTACGAACAGGGTGTTGACCAGCGAAGTGCCCAGAGCGGTGGTGAGATTGATGCGCTGGACTTCGCCACCGGAGAGCGTGCGCGATTGACGGTCGAGCGTGAGATAGCCCAGCCCCACCTCGACCAGGAATCCCAGCCGGGCGCGGATCTCGGTCAACAGCAGATCGGTAGCCTCATCCAGCGGCGCGGGCAGCTTCAGTGTCGCAAAGAACGCGCGGCAGCGTTCCAGGGGCAGCAGCATGACTTCGTGAATGGACAGCGATGGCTTTGCGGGTCCGATGCGCCACAGCAGTGCCTCGGGTTTAAGGCGTGCGCCACCGCAGGCCGCGCAGGGCGTGTAGGCGCGGTAGCGCGACAGCAGCACGCGGATGTGCATCCGGTAGCTTCTGCTTTCCAGCCAGGCGAAGAAACGGCGCACGCCATACCAGACCTTCTTCTCCCAGGCGCCTTCACCCTCGATGACCCAGTTCTTCTGCTCGGCGGTGAGTTTTCGCCAGGGCGTATCCAGCGGAATGCGGCGTTTGCGCGCGTGGCGCATCAGGTCATCCTGGCACTCTTTATAAGAAGCGGTCTGCAATGGCTTGATGGCGCCTGCGCGCAGCGTCTTTGTTTCGTCCGGAATCACCAGTCCGTAGTCGATGCCGATGGTGCGGCCGAAACCACGGCAGGTTTCACAGGCGCCCAGCGGAGAGTTGAACGAGAACAGTGAAGGCGTCGGGTCCTGGTAGTGAATGTCGCAGTCCGCGCAATGCAGATCCGTGGAGAAGTGCCATGTGCCGTGATCCGCACCGACATTGCCGGTGCGCGGGGGCCGGGATGATGGCGATGCTTCGGCGACCTGTATGTTCACCTTGCCCTGCCCTGTCCGCAGCGCTGCCTCCAGTGCATCCATCACCCGCGCCTGCTCCACGTTGCCCATGCGCAGCCGGTCCTGCACGACGTCCAGGGTGTCATTCCTGCGGCCGTGGATGCGCGTGTAGCCCTGCTTCTCCAGCAAGGCCAGCACTTCAGCTTCCTTGAAACTCTTCGGGACAGGAACCGGGAAAGTGATGATGAGCCGCGGATCACTCGTCGCCGCGGCACGCTCCTGCATGGCCGCGTAGATGCTGGCGGGGGAGTCGCGCCGCACTGGTCCGCCGCAGTTGCGGCAGTGCAGATGGGCGCCGCGGGCGAACAGCAGCTTCAGGTGATCGTTGAGCTCGGTCATCGTGCCGACGGTGGAGCGGGAGGTGCGCACCGGATTGGTCTGGTCTATGGCGATGGCCGGCAGGATGCCGTCGATGCGCTCGACCTGCGGCTTGTCCATGCGGTCGAGAAACTGGCGTGCGTAGGGCGAGAAGGTCTGTACGTAGCGCCGTTGCCCTTCGGCGTAGAGGGTGTCAAAAGCCAGCGAAGATTTTCCGGAGCCGGAGACACCCGTGACCACAATCAGCTCGTTCAGAGGAATGTCGAGCGACAGGTTCTTCAGGTTGTTCTGGCGCGCACCGCGGATGCGGATTGCGTTCGATTGGGGCTGTCTGGGCAAAGTTGCGTGCCTTGTGGGGAGAATGGAAAAGGATCTGACTTTAGCACTGGGGGGCGGGGGAGTGGACGCGGGGAAGTTATCCACAATTCCCGGGGCCGGGTGTTCCGTGCGCTGGCAGCAAGTGTAGCTGTTCATGGTAAGCGGCAAGAACATTGGTCA
>JAJFKF010000053.1 GCA_021773365.1 Gammaproteobacteria bacterium
AGGGATGGGTTCACGGCGTCCCCGAAAAGAGCAACCCGCTCCCCACCTCGCCCCGGCACTGAATCTGAATCAGGAGTCTTGAAACGATGCAATTGAAGAACTACGTCCTTGGCCGCTGGCAGGCCGGCGCTGCGGAACTCACTCGCCTGCGCGATGCCACCACTGGTGAGGTCATCGCCGAGACTTCCACTGCCGGCATTGATTACCGTGCCGTCCTGGAGCACGCCCGCCGTGTGGGCGGTCCGGCGCTGCGCAAGCTCACCTTTCACGAGCGTGCCGCACAGATCAAGGCGCTGGCGAAGTATCTGACCGAGCGCAAGGACAGCTACTACGCGCTGTCCAGCTGCACCGGCGCCACCAAGGTGGATTCGTGGATCGATATCGATGGCGGCATCTCGACGCTGTTTGTCTACGGCAGCAAGGGCGTGCGCGAGATGCCCAATGGGCATGTGTACATCGACGGCGCCACCGAGATGCTGTCCAAGAGCGGCGCCTTCGTCGGTCAGCACATCTACACCTCCCTGGAGGGGGCGGCGGTACATATCAATGCCTTCAACTTTCCTGTCTGGGGCATGCTGGAGAAGCTGGCGCCGACCTTGCTGGCCGGCGTGCCGGCCATCGTCAAGCCGGCTACTGCCACCAGCTTTCTCACCGAGAGGGTTTTCCAGGACATGGTGGCCTCGGGCCTGCTGCCTGAAGGGTCCATTCAGCTGCTGTGCGGCAGCGTCGGTGATCTGTTCGAGCATCTGAATTGCCAGGACGTGGTCTCGTTCACCGGCTCGGCCGGTACAGCCGAAAAGTTGCGAACACATCGGACGGTGGTGGCGAACTCGGTGCGTTTCGTGGCGGAGACCGACTCTCTCAACTCATCGCTGCTCGGGCCGGATGCCGTGGCTGGTACGCCGGAGTTCGATCTGTTCGTCAAGGAAGTCATGCGTGAGATGACGGTGAAGGCCGGGCAGAAGTGCACGGCCATCCGCAAGGCCATCGTGCCAAAGGCCGTCAGCGGCGATGTCATCTCGGCACTGCAGATGGCGCTGGGTCGCATCGTCGTCGGCGATCCGCGTCTGGAACAGGTGCGCATGGGCCCGCTGGTGAGTCTTGCCCAGCGGCGGGAGGTGCGCGAGCGGCTGGCCGCATTGACGCAGGAGGCCGAGCTGGTCGCCGGCGATCCGGAGCATTTTGAAGTGGCGGGCGGTGATCTGGACAAGGGCGCGTTCGTGCCGCCCCTGTTGTTGCATTGTCGTGACGCCTCTTCGGCGCGCGCCGTACATGCGGTCGAGGCTTTCGGGCCGGTTTGTACGGTGCTGGCCTATGATTCGCTTGATCAGGCTGTTGAGCTGGCGCGTCGCGGCGAGGGTAGCCTTGCCGGTTCGGTGTTCACCGCCGACGACGAGGTGGCCGCTCGCCTGGTGCTCGGGCTGGCGCCCCTGCACGGGCGGGTGCTGGTGTCGAACCGGCACTGTGGCAAGGATTCCACCGGGCATGGCTCGCCGCTGCCGCACCTGGTGCATGGCGGGCCGGGCCGCGCTGGTGGTGGCGAGGAGATGGGTGGCATCCGTGGCGTGCTGCATTACATGCAGCGCACCGCCATACAGGGTACTCCCGATGTGATCCGCGCCGTCACCGGTCGCTGGGTGAAGGGCGGGCGGCAGCTGACGCCGCAGCGGCATCCGTTCCGCATTCCCTTCCATGATCTGCGCATCGGCGACACGGTGGAGTCGGCGGAGCGTGCGATCTCGCTGGAGGACATCGAGCGTTTCGCCGAGCTCAGCGGCGATCGCTTCTATGCGCATATGGATGAGGCCGCCGCCCAGCGCAATCCCTTTTTTGGCGGACGCGTGGCGCATGGCTACTTTCTGGTCTCTGCGGCGGCTGGTCTGTTCGTGGACCCGCCCTACGGGCCGGTGCTGGCCAATTACGGCCTGGACAATCTTCGCTTTCTGACGCCGGTCAAACCGGGCGACGCCATCAAGGTGCGCATCACCTGCAAGGACAAGTCGTTGCGCAAGGACAAGGGCTATGGCGAGGTGCGCTGGGACACCGAGATCACCAATCAGCGTGGTGAAGTGGTAGCCACCTATGATGTACTGACGATGATCAGCGAGTACGAGGTGCCCGACCAGCCAGGGTGACTACTCCTCCCTCCATCGCCCTGACAGAGGAGAGGGGAGGACGCGGAGAGCAAGTTGATGCAGGTATCGGTGTTCAGGCGCTATCTGACCATCCCGTTGCAGATGGCCCCGCTGCTGTTTGTCATCGTTTTCAGCCTGCTGTGGGCGCTGGCCCTGCAGGCGGGCCTGCTGGGTATTCCGCTGGCCGTGCTGTTGTTTCAGGGCGTCGTCCGCTACTCCTTCGCGGTGGCCGATGCCACCTGCCGTGGCAGCGCTGAACTGCCCACGCTCACCATCGAGATGATGAATCCCGTCGGGGAGATGCGTTCGCTGGTCGTGCTGACCATTGTGGTGGCGGCGTTTTTTGCCACCGGCGCCGGTGTGTACTGGATGGGCCCGGTGCTTGCGGTGCTGACCGGATTGGTGGTGTTGACGCTGCTCATTGCCATCATTGCGGTGCAGGTTGCGACCGGCAGCCTGCTGCAGGCCTTCGATCCACGTCGCTGGGCGGGACTGATCTGGCGGCTGGGTGCGGACTATGCCGTGGTGGTGGCCTGTGCGGTGGCGCTCTATCTTTCGGGATTGTGGCTGGCGCACTGGCAGGCCCTGCCTTTCGTCGTTCGCCTGGCGCCGCTGCTTCTCGCCTGGCTGGCCATCTTCGCGCTGATCGGTGGAATGCTGTACGAGCGGCGGCAGGATATCGGCCTGGAGGATGCCGACGAACCGGAACCGCAGGAGACTGATCACAGCAAGGCGGACCGCCTTGCGCACGAACATCTGCTTGATCGAATCTACGCCGAATGGCGCAACGGTGCGCACAGTAATGCCTGGCATACCATTTGCGCGCACCTTGCGGCCAACGCGGATGCGGACGACGAACTGCACTGGCTGTATGAACGCGTTGCAGCCTGGCCTGATCCGCGCATGGCCGGTCGGCTGGCTGATCGTCTGGCGCAGGAAATAGTGGGTCGCCAGCTTGCCGCCCGGGGCTACGCGGAGGCGCTTAGGGTCACAATCAGGCGACTGCAGGTGAATGCAGATTTTCGCCCGCGCACCAGTGCGGAGCTGGTCCACCTGGCCGGTATCGCCCGTGACGTGGGTGAGCGACGCGTCGCCCGCAATCTGCTCAAGGACTTCCAGCGTCTGTATCCTGCCGAGGCGCTGCCTGCGCGTATCGGGGAACTGCAGCGGGAGCTGGAACGCTGACCACTTGCAGGCGACGGCAGGTGGCGTACGACGCTGCCGGGGTACCAACGGGGTAAACGGCCGGTACAATGGCCACACTTGAAATCCCCGGGAGTCGTCCATGGAAGTCCTAGAGAGAAATTCCGACAAAGCCGTTGAACTGCTGATGGTCTACGGCCCGAAAATGCTGCTCGCCCTTCTCGTCCTCGTTGTCGGTTTCTGGCTGATCGGCCGTGTGCTGAAGGTCATGCAGATGGCGCTGGACAGAAAAGGCGTGGATCTGACGCTGAAGCGTTTTCTCCGCAGCCTGGCTAGCATTGTCCTGAAGACGCTGCTGCTGATCAGCGTGGCATCCATGGTGGGCGTGGCGACCACTTCCTTCATCGCCATCCTCGGCGCGGCGGGTCTTGCCATCGGCCTGGCGCTGCAGGGAAGTCTGTCGAATTTCGCCGGTGGTGTTCTGCTGTTGCTGTTCAAGCCCTACAAGGTGGGTGATTACATCGAGGCCAGTGGACACGCCGGCACCGTGCATTCCATCCAGATCTTCACCACCGTGCTGAAAACGCCGGATAACAAGACCGTCATCATCCCCAATGGTCCCATCGCCAACGGCAGCATTATCAACTACTCCGCCGAACCCACCCGGCGCGTTGATATGGTCTTCGGTATCGGCTATGGCGATGACATTGACAAGGCAAGGGCGGTGCTCAACAAACTGATCGTTGCCGACAAGCGTATTCTGTCCGAGCCTGAACCGGCCGTGCTGGTGGGGGAGCTGGCCGACAGTTCGGTGAATTTCAAAGTGCGCGTATGGGTGAACGCGGCGGACTACTGGGGGGTGTACTTCGCCATGCATGAATCGGTGAAGAAGGCCTTCGATAGCGATGGGGTGTCCATTCCCTTCCCCCAGCGCGATGTGCATATCCACCAGGTGGCCTCCACATGAAATATCTGATTGCCGCGGTGGCCGCACGTTCGGGCTGGAGTACGGGCTGACCGGGGCGCGCTCACGCGGATGGATTCCGCAGGCGATTGCAGAGCGCAGTCAGGCGTGCGCCGCCAGCGGCGGTTTCATGCTGGCCGGATACCGCCAGCCATAGCGCGCACACCCAGTCGAAGAGGCGGCATTCTGCCGTGAACTCCGCCTGCATGGAGGCGCCGGCGTTGTAGGCGTCGAGCAGTCTGAGCTTCTCGCCAGCCTCCAGGTCGTTCGACTGGGCATAGGAGGCCAGATCGAACAGCGGGTTGCCAAGGCCGGCGTATTCCCAGTCGAGCAGGCGCAGGTCGGCGCCGGTGCCGATGATGTTCTGGCAGTTCAGGTCGTTGTGACACAGGACAGGTTTCCGTATGCGCCGCTGTTGCAGGTGGTGCATGGCTGCGGCCTGCAGGGCGAGGAAATCATCCGGCCGCGGCCAGTGGGCGTCGGCCAGTGCCAGGCTGTTGCTGTGGAGTTGCGCTTCAAGGTCGAGCCTGCGCACGCCTTGCGGCGGAGCGACGCTGTGCAGGCGGCGCAGGACTCTGGCCATGCAGTCGATGCGCTCCGGTTCGCGGGCCTGTTCGGCGGTCCACACCGGTGTGTCGATCCAGCCGGTGATCATCACGCCGGTGGCCACATCAAAGCTCACCACGTGCGGCGCCAGTCCCGCAGCGTCTGCCGCCTTGATCGCAGCCTGCTCCGATGCCCGGTCGATGTGCAGTTGACTGTCGTCCATGTGCGGCATGCGTACCGCAAAGTCCTCGGCGCCCACTCGCAGCCGCATCACGCGATTGACGGCATCGTGGACAATCATGCCGGCTGCAGGCGCAGTGTGCGTCGCCAGCTGAAGTAGCCGGCGATGACGATGCCAAGGTAGACCACGAACAGCAGTGCTGTGGCCGGGAGCGAGGAGATGAAGTAGACGTAGACCAGCACGCCGTCCACCACCAGCCAGTACAGCCAGTTCTCGAGCACCTTGCGGGCCACCATCCAGGTGGTTACCACGCTGCCCCAGGTGGTGAAAGCGTCCAGATAGGGCAGCGGCGCGTCGGTGTAGCGTGCCTCCAGCCAGCCGGTGACGGTGGTCAGCACCAATACTGCGGTGGCGGCCTGCAGATGTCGTCTGAGTGGCCAGGTGGTGACTGGCAATTCCTGTTTGCCGCGCGCGCCATGGCGCCAGTGCCAGTAGCCGTATACCGCCATGATTAGGTAGAAAATCTGCAGCAGACTTTGCTGGTAGAGCTGACGGTCGAGGAAGAGATCAAAATAAATGGCTGTACTGGCGAAGGCGCAGGGCCAGCACCAGATGCTTTGCCGCATTGCCAGCACCAGGTAGGCCAGGGCAAGCGCTACCGCCAGCAGCTCGGCCGGCGACCAGTTGTGCAGTTCCAGCAGGAATTGTTCGGCGTTCAATGGCTCGGCATTCGCGGGCGTGTGGCGGTACTGTGCGTGCAGGACATGGTGATCAGTTCAGAGTGAAGGTGGCGGTGATGCCGAACTGACGTGGGGCGCCGAGCTGGGTGTAGCCATGATCCGCATAGCCCAGACGCGGATCGTTGCCGAAGAAGTAGCCGCGCACCGCGTAATCCTGTCCGGCGAGATTGCGTCCCCACAGCCTCACTTCCCATGGTCCGCGCGCCAGGCCCACCGCGGCATTGAGCAGTTCGTATGGGCGCGAGCGCAGGGCGTGACTATCGGAGAAGTAAAACGCATCGCGGCCTTCCGCCCCCAGCTCTGCATACCAGTCATCGGTGATGTTATAGCGTCCCCGTATGGAAAACTGATAGCCCGGCGCATGTGCCTGCTCACGCCCGTCCAGGCTCTCTCCGGTTGCATTGACGAAGGCCAGGTACTTGCTTCGCAGTACGCCAAGGCTGGCTGCGATTTCGAGCGCCGGCGCAGGCTGCAGCAGCATTTCGGCCTCCACGCCCGTATTGGTGCCTTCCGCGGCGTTGCCGGTGTATTGAATGAACTCCGAGCTGCCGTCGCCACGCACACGTGTCAGGGAACTGGCGATCTGCACATTCCGGCGGCGCATGTGAAAGATCGCCAGGCGGGCGCTGAGCCGGTGCTGCCAGGTCGCGCCCTTCAGGCCCAGTTCGAAGTTCATCAGGGTTTCCGGATTGTACTGGCGCAGATCCGCGTCCAGAGAGCCGTCGGTGTTGAAGCCTCCGGCTTTATAGCCGCGCGAGATGCTGCCATAGGCCATCGCTGCATTGCCAAGGCTGCGATCGAGGGTCAGACGCCAGCCGAACAGATTGTCCGCAGGGGCGAAGGCGAGTGCACTGGAGTCGACATACGTTGCTTCGTGCCGTTCGAAGCGCATGCCAATGGTAATTGTGTGACGCGTGCCGGCGGTACTTTGCAGCTGGCCGAACAGAGCTGCGCGCCGTTCGGTAAAGCGGCTGTTGAAAGGACTGCCGAATGTATATTTGCGATGCAGGTCTTCGCGCCGATCGAGCGCATACACGCCCACAGTCCAGTCCGTGGCGCCGCCGAACAGGCGCGAGGGTGCCTGTGAAAGCAGCCTGACTTCTCCGGTGAGGTTACGTCGGTCGCGAAAGTAGTAGTCCGTCGAGGAATAGGCGAAAGGGTGGAATCCCTCATACGTCCAGTCTTCGTCGTATCCATAGACGCTGTCCGACTGCGCAGCGCCGATGGTGCCTTCCACGCCGAAGGCGGTGCCGATCCAGGACAGAGCCAGGCTGCCAAACAGGGTTTCCTGCGCATCGCGTCCCGGCTCGTCGGACAGCACGACCCGGTTGTTGTCCAGCGAGAAGGCATCGTAGCCATTGTCGATGTCCACATAGCCAAACAGCATGTCCACGGTGGCGTTGGCGCGGGGCCGCCAACGTAATTTGCCCCTGAATGTGCGCTCATCGCGGCTGTTGGTATCGTTACGGCTGAGGTATGCATTGCGCAGAAACCCGGCGCTGCGATGCTGCTGCGCGGCCAGACGCAAGCCCAGCGTTTCGCTCAGCGGGCCGGACAGCACGCCGTTCAGGGTCCAGGTGTCATGATTGCCGGCTTCCATGCTGGCGCGGCCTTCGAGGGTGTCCGTGGGTGAGTGGGTTTTTATATTGATGAGGCCGGCCAGCGCGTTGGCGCCATAGCGGGTGCCCTGCGGTCCGTGGAAGACTTCGACCTGTTCGATATCAAGGAGCGCGGCGGCGGTCGCTGCGGCGGACAGGTCCACTCCATCCATGAGCACGCCGACGGAGGGATTCAGCGGCTCATTGAACTGACCGCGCTCGCCGATGCCGCGTATCTGGAAGAAGCGGCTGCGCGATGCGCCGCCGGCAATGCTGACGTTGGGGGCCAGCGCCAGGATGTCCTCCAGGTGCCGTGCGTTGCGCGCCTGGATTTCCTCGTCGTCGATCACCGATACGCTGGCGGGCAGCTTGTCCAGCGGAGTGCGGCGAAATTCGCCGGTGACCACGATTTCCCCGGTGGTGTCGGCGGCGGCGCCATCACGATCATCGGCGCAGTTGTTCTGCGCCTGCAGGCAACAGGGGGCCAGCACGGCCGCGGCTGCGCAGGCAAGTGAAAAACGCATACCAGCTCTCCTCTAAAGCGGAAGAGATCCGGGCCGTAGCGGTGGAAGGTAGCGGCGGAAGAATGACAGGAACGTCACAAGCACCTGCTCCCTACGCCGGTACTAACCGGATCAGGTTCAACGGGTTCGCCAGCGTAGCGGCGTCTCAGGCCCAATCCGGGCCACCCCAAGGTTCGTGGGCGATTGTAGTGCAGGGCTGGCGCAGACGTCCATGGCGCCGGGCCCATGACGCCGGGATGGAACCGATATGCGGTACTGCGGTCACAGTTCAGCCAAGCGGCCGCGCAGAGCCGCATATTCAGAATTTCGAGGAGCATCGTGAAAACCCCTATTTTGCTGTTCTGGCTGGCCCTGGCGCCGGTTGTCCCCGCCCATTCCGCTGACAAGTCTCCCGCAACCGTGCCGGCCACCGGCACGGCGGCTTCGACCATGCAACCTTCATATCCGGACTACGAGAGTGCCGCACGATTCGCGCCCTCGCGCCTGCGCAAGATGGTTGGCTCGATATCGGCGCGGCCGAACTGGCTGAAGCACAGCGACCGGTTCTGGTACGAGTACCGGAACGCGGGGGGCAAGTCCTGGTATCTGGTGGACCCGGCCCGCAGGCGCCAGACGCTGTTGTTCGACAACGAGGCTGTGGCGGCCGAACTGGCCCTGATCATGCAGGATGCCTTCGATGCCCACGACCTGCCGCTCAAGGAAATCGAGTTCATTGATGACGACAGGGCGGTGCGATTCGAGGTGAAGAGTTCGCAAGTCGATGAGGTGGAGAAGAAGAAGGCTGAAGCTGAAGCCAAGGCCAAGGCTGCAGCCAGGGCGGAAGAGGACAAGAAGAACGGACGAAAGAATCGTCCCGACAAGGATGACAAGCCAAAGAAGGACTTCAAGAAGATTTACACTTTCGAGTACGAGTTGGCCAGCGGGCGCCTGCGCCATCTGCCCGACTACGTCAAGCCGGAGGACGACCCGGGCTGGGCCAACATCTCCCCGGACGAGGAGAAGGTGATCTACGGCAAGGGCTACGACCTCTACTGGATGGACCGGGAGAATTTCGCCAAGGCCGTGGAGGATGAAGACGATCCGTCAGTCGTTGAGCATCGCCTGACGGAAGACGGCGAAGCCTTCTACGACTACTTCGGAGCTTCGGGCGCCAGCCGGCTCAAGTCCGACGAAACCGAGGAGGAGCGCGCGAAGAAGCGTGTGCGCGCCAATGCGGTCTGGTCGCAGGATTCCAGTCGCATTGCACTGGTGCGTTACGATCGCCGCCAGGTCGGCCAGCTGTGGGTGATCGATTCGCTGGCCAAACCCCGGCCGACTCTGGAGACCTATCCTTACGCCATGCCCGGCGAGGAGGAAGTGGGCGTCAGCGAACTATGGGTGTTCGACCTGGGCGAGACTGGTGGCAGGCAGCTGCAGGTGGCTGCGTTCGAGGACCAGGATCTGAATCTGCTGCGCGCGCCAACGGCAAAGAAAGATCGTGGCGACAGGCGTCACGCGGCGCAATGGCTATCGGCGCGTCGCGACAGGCTTCTCCTGTATCGGCTGAGCCGCGATCTGAAGCGCATCGACCTGCTGGATGTTGATGTCGAGACTGCGGCAGTGAAAGTCCTGGTTGAGGAGCGCTTCAATACGGCCAATGACTACAGATCACCGTGGGTGAGTGCCGATGGCAGTGAGACCATCTTCTGGTCGGAGCGCAATGGTTGGGGGCATTTCTATCTATACGACGATCAGGGTCAGGTGAAGAACGCCATTACCCGTGGCGCCTTCCACGCCTTCGATATCGAAGGTGTGGATGAAAAGAAGCGCGTGCTGTACTTCAGCGCCTATGGCCGGGAAGATGGGATGAATCCCTACTACCGGCAGCTGTACCGGGTGAACTTCGACGGCAGCAATATGCGGCGGCTCACAGCCGGTGACTTCGATCATCAGTCCGATGTATGCGATTCAACGCAGTACTTTGTCGATACCTACTCGCGCGTGGACACCGCGCCGCGGTCGGAACTGTACGATGGCGGCGGCAAGGCGATCCTGACGCTGCAGGAAGCTGACCTGTCGCAGCTGACGGCGGCCGGCTATCAGTTCCCGGAGGTATTCAGCGTCAAGGCGGACGATGGTATTACCGATCTGTATGGCGTCATGTACAAGCCTTTCCGTTTTGATCCGGCGAAGAAATATCCGGTGATTGCCTACGTGTATCCGGGTCCTCAGACCGAGGCGGTGGACTCGGCCTTCGGCATCAGCGGCAACGGCCAGACGCGTTTTCCAGCCATGCACCTGCCGGCGCTGGCCCAGTTCGGCTACATTGTGGTCACCGTCGGCAATCGTGGCGGTCACCCGGCCCGCTCGCGTGCCTACCAGGATTTCAGCTACAAAGGCAACTTCCGTGATTACGGACTGGCTGACAAGAAATGGGCGCTGGAACAGCTGTCGGCGCGCCACGCGTTCATTGACATCGACAAAGTAGGCATCTTTGGCCATTCCGGCGGCGGCTTCATGTCCACCGCCGCCATGCTGGTGTATCCGGATTTCTTCAAGGTGGCTGTCTCCTCGTCGGGTAATCACCAGAATTCCATTTACAACCGCTGGTGGAGTGAGCGCTACCACGGCGTTCAGGAAGAGGTGGATGAAGAGGGGGAAGTCTCCTTCAAGTTTTCCGTGGCTGAGAACGCCGAACTGGTGCGCAATCTCAAGGGTCATCTGCTGCTGGCCACCGGTGGGGTGGACAGCAACGTCCATCCCGCCAATACCTACCGCATGGTCGAGGCGCTGATCCAGGCCGGTAAGCGTTTCGACATGCTGGTCATTCCCAGCGCCGCTCACGGCTATCCAGGAGCTGCGGGCGAGTATTTTTTCTGGGCGCGGGCCGACTACTTCAACCGCTACCTGTACGGCTGGGCGCCGGATAGCGTCGACATGGTTGAAATGCTGCGGGAGGTGCCGGCCACGCGCAAGTAGGCCGGCCGGGGCGGCCGGCGACCAGGAACAACCGGGGGCCCAGGGAGGGGTGCCAGGCCGTCTATTCCTATATGCGGGAGTTCGCCCCTTATAAACTCGGCTCATGAGCACTCACCGGCAGGTCAGGCGCCACCCATCTGTGGTCAGCGGCGTTCGGTTTGCCGACGCACGGCTTCCGCGGCGGCCTTGATGGCCTCCGGGTCGCCGAGGAAGTGGCTGGAGATTCTGTTCAGATTCTCATCGAGTTCATAAGTCAGTGGTACGCCGGTGGGAATATTGAACTCCACGATTTCCTGGTCGGACATGCCGTCCAGCATCTTCACTAGCGCTCGCAGACTGTTGCCGTGCGCGACGATGAGCACGTTGCGTCCGGCACGCAGCTGCGGCGCAATGCGCGTCTCCCAGTACGGTGTGACGCGAACCAGAGTGTCCTTCAGCGATTCGGCAGCGGGAATGTCTGTGGAAGTCAGATCCCTGTAGCGCGCGTCAAAGCGTGCATGGCGCGCATCGTCTGCTGGCAGCGGTGGTGGTGGCACGTCGTAGCTGCGGCGCCATATCCTGACCTGTTCCTCGCCGTGCTTTTCCACGGTCTGCGCCTTGTTGAGGCCCTGCAGAGCGCCGTAATGACGTTCATTGAGGCGCCAGCTGCGCTCCACCGGAACCCACATCAGATCCATCTCGTCCTGAATTATCCACAGCGTGCGGATGGCGCGCTTGAGAACTGAGGTGAAGATGATGTCGAAACTGAATTTTTCCTGATTCAGTTGCTGGCCTGCCTGCAGGGCTTCGAGACGGCCGTGGGCGGTGAGGTCGACATCGGTCCAGCCGGTGAAAAGATTCTCGAGATTCCAGGTGCTTTGGCCGTGGCGGACGAGGACAAGTTTTCCGGGCATTGTTCGGGCTCCGTTGTGGCAGCGAGGGCGCTAGTTTTCAGCCAGACGGCGCACGGCCTGCAGGGCGACGGACAGGGTGGGGAAGTCCACCGTGATGCCACTGCGCATATCGGCGATGGTGCGCTGGATCTGCTGCAGGTGCTGGGTACGAGTGGACAGCCATGCATCCAGCGCCGACTTTCCTTTTTTTGTGCCGGCGCGTCGGGCGCCGAGTTTCAGCACTTTTGCGGTCAGCCGCCGCTGCAGCGTGTAGAGGTTGTCACGCAGCGTGCCGCGCGCCACCGCCTGCCAATGGCCGTCTACGCTCAGCGATTCGATCTGCTCGCGGATCCAGTCGAGATTCAGACGTTCGCCGAGTGCGAAGTAGGTCCGCGCGGTGGACTGAACTTCGAGCTTCAATTCCTGCGCCACCTCGACGATGTCCAGTGCTGAATGCATCGGGCCCAGGGCAGCAACCCGTGCGGCGATGGACTGTGGTACTTCGTTTTCCTTCAGTCGCGTGGTGGCCTTGTGGAAGTGATTCAGGTCGCCGCCGGTCAGCACGGTTTCCAGGTTCTCGCCCAGCTTGCGGATGCCGGGCGCGAGCCGCGAGACGGATTTGTCGATGTCGAGGTTGTTGCTGTGGTGACTGAGAAGCCAGTACGTCATATGCCGCAGCAGACGGCTTGTCTGGTACATCATCGCGTACTGCGTGGCGGCCGGTACGCGATTGTCCAGCGCCTCGATCTGCGTCCACAGATCACGCATGTCGAACACTTCGCGGGCGATGGTGAAGGCGCGGGCGATGGCGGCGGTATCGGCGCCGGTATCTTCCTGTGCGCGCAATGCGAATACCGGACCCATGCGGTTCACCAGGCTGTTGGTGGTGGCCGTGGAGATGATCTCGCGGCGCAGGCGGTGACGACTCAGATGCTCGCCGAAGCGCTTGAGAATGGGTGTGGGGAAGTAGCGTTCCAGTTCCTTGGACAGGTACGGATCCTCAGGCACATCTGAATGCAGCAGTTTGTTGTACAGCCAGATCTTGCTGTAGGACAACACGATGGCCATTTCCGGACGGGTCAGCCCGTGGCCGCGCTTGCGCCGCTCGCTGATTTCCTCATCATCCGGCAGAAACTCGATGGCCGGATTCAGTTCGCCGGACTGCGCAAGTACGCGAATCACATGTACGTGTTCGCGGAAGCGCTCGGCTGCGTGTGTTTGCAGTGTGCTGATGGCCTGGCCCTGCAGGTAGTTGTTTCGCAGTGCCAGTTCGGCGACCGCATCGGTCATATCCACCAGCAGTTTGTTGCGTGCGGCGAGCTTCAGCCGTCCCCCCTGCATCAGGCCGTTCAGCAGGATCTTGATGTTGACTTCAACGTCCGAGCAGTTCACGCCGCCGGAGTTGTCGATGAAGTCGGTGTTCACCCGGCCGCCGTTCAGTGCGTACTCGATGCGCCCGCGTTGGGAAAGTCCAAGGTTGCCGCCCTCGCCGACGATGCGGCAGCGCAGCTCATCGCCGTCGATGCGCAGTGAGTCGTTGCTGCGATCACCGATCTGCGCATGACTCTCGCCGCTGGCCTTCACATACGTGCCGATACCGCCATTCCAGAACAGGTCGGCTGGCAGCTTGAGGATGGCCTTGATGATCTCCTGCGAGGTGGCTGCCGCCTTCAGGCCGAGCATTCGTTGCGCCTCGGGGCTGAGGTTGATGGACTTCGCCGCGCGCGCGTGAATGCCGCCGCCCCTGGAGATGAGTTTGCGGTTGTAGTCCTCCCAGCTGGAGCGCGGCAGTTCGAACAGGCGCTGGCGTTCAGCAAAACTTGTTGCCGGGTCCGGATCGGGATCGATGAAGATGTGCTGATGATTGAAGGCAGCCAGCAGCCGGATGTGCGGGGACTGCAACATGCCGTTGCCAAACACATCGCCGGACATGTCGCCGACACCGATGACGGTGAAGGGCTGGCTTTGGGTGTCCAGTCCCAATTCGCGAAAATGGCGCTTGACGCATTCCCAGGCGCCGCGTGCGGTGATGGCCATCTTCTTGTGGTCGTAGCCCGCGGAACCGCCGGAGGCAAAGGCATCGCCCAGCCAGAAGCTGTATTCGCCGGAGATACGGTTGGCAATGTCGGAGAAAGTCGCGGTGCCCTTGTCGGCAGCAACCACCAGGTATGGGTCGTCGTCATCGCGGCGTACGGTTTGTGGTGGTGGAGTGATGCGGCCTTCAACAATATTGTCGGTGATATCGAGCAACCCGCGGATGAAGGTCTCGTAGCAGTAGATGACTTCCTGCTGGATCTCATCACGACTGCCGTGTGGCAGGCGTTTGGGCACGAAACCGCCCTTGGCGCCCACCGGGACGATTACGGTGTTCTTTACCACCTGCGCCTTCATCAGGCCCAGCACCTCGGTGCGAAAATCCTCGCGCCGGTCCGACCAGCGCAGGCCGCCGCGTGCGACCTTGCCCTTGCGCAGGTGGATGCCCTCCACCCGGGGGCTGTAGACAAATATCTCGTACATCGGTCGCGGCAGCGGTAGTTCCGGTACCTTTTCCGAGTCGAGCTTGATCGACAGATAGGGCTTGTCTCCCTGGAAATAATTGGTGCGCAGTGTTGCGCCAATGGTGGCGCGGAAGGCGCGCAGGATCCGGTCCTCGTCCTGGCTGTTCACCTCGGCCAGCGCGGTGTCCAGTTGCTGCGCGATACGGGACAGTTCCTTGTTGCGCTTGCCGGTCGCCAGAGCCGGATCAAGCAGCGTCAGGAATTTACGTGCCAGCAGGCCGCTGATACGGGCATTGCCGGTGAGCACCTGTTCCATGTAGGCGTGGCTGAAAGGCAGGCCGGTCTGCAACAGGTAGCGGCAGTAGGCGCGCAGCACCACGATTTCGCGCGCGGCAAGCCCGGCCCCCAGCAGCAGTCGGTGAAATCCGTCGTTCTCGATCTGCTGCTTCCACAGCAGAGCAAAGGCCTCCTTGAAGGGCGCCTGTACGCGCGGGATATCCAGGGTGAGGCCGTCGCGATGCTCCAGTTCGAAGTCCTGCACCCAGGCCGCGCCACCCTGTGGCCAATTGAGTTCATAGGGGCGTTCCGCAATGACCCGCAGGCCGAAATTCTCCATGGTGGGCAGCACTTCGGACAGCGAGACCGGCTCGCCCAGCTTGACGATCTTGAAATGCGCGCGCCCGGGGCTCTGGTCCACGGGGCGATACAGATTCATTCGCAGCGCCTGTGCGTCGGCGCGCAGTGCTTCCAGGTCGGACAGGTCGTGCAGGGCATCCTGCGGTTCCACGTCTTCCTGATAGGCCATGGGGAAGGTCTGGTTATAGCGATCGGCAATCGCCAGCCCCAGCGCTTCGTCGTTGCGTTCAATCAGCGCCTCGCGCAGTCGATCGGTCCAGGTTGTGGCTGCGCGGGCGATGAGCTGTTCAAGGGCGGCGAAGTCCACCTTCTGTGCGTTGGTGCGGTCCACGCGCACCACCACATGCACGCGTGCGTGATGCGAGTCGGAGATCTGCACCTGGGTTTCACAATGCGTGCCCTTGAAGCCGTCCAGCAGCAGGCGCTCGATACGCTGGCGCACTTCGCTGTTGTAGCGGTCGCGTGGTACGTATACCAGGCAGGAGTAGAAGCGCCCGTAGGGGTCACGTCGCGCCAGCAGGCGCACGGTGCGCCGTTCGTAAAGGCTGACCACGCTGCGCACAATGCGCGTCAGGTCCTCGACGCTGGCCTGAAACAGTTCATCGCGCGGAAAGGTTTCCAGGACGTTGAGCAGCGCCTTGCCGTCGTGGCCCTGCATGTCCAGGCCAAAGCTGTCGATGACCTGGGCGACTTTGCGGCGCAGTACCGGGATGTCGCGTGGACTGCTGTAGTAGGCAGTGGAGGTCCACAGACCCAGAAACCGGTGCTCACCGATGACCCGGCCTTTCTTGTCGAATTCCTTGACGCCGATGTAATCAAGATAGGTGTGACGGTGGACGGTGGCGATGGAGTTGGCTTTGGTGAGGATGAGCAGCTGCGAGTCGCGGGCGCGCTGGCGCAGTTCTCCACGTAACGTGGTGGCGTGCTCTCCGCGTCGGGTGCGATCCGGGCGCAGGATGCCGAGGCCCGTGGGCAGGTCGGATACCAGGCGATCCTCGGTCTTGCCGCGCTCCAGGTGGTAGTGGCGGTAGCCGAGGAAGACAAAATGCTTCGCTTCCATCCAGTCGAGCAGGCTGCGCGCCTCGTTGACTTCATCGACTGGCAACGCCGGCGGGCTGTCTTTCAGCCGCGCGATCAATTCGCGCACGCGCTGGCGGATGGGCATCCAGTCCTCCACCGCGACGCGTGCATCATGCAGTGCGGACTGGAGTTTGTCCGTGAGCTGTGCGATGCGGGTGGCGTCGACCTGACGGTCGATCTCGTACAGCTGCCAGGATTCGGCCTGTAGTCCTGCCGTGGATTCGCCATCGGCGTGCACTGCCTGCAGTTGTCCGCCGCGGCCACGCCGCACAGCCAGCACCGGGTGCACGATCAGATGCACTGCGGTACGTGCTTCGCTGAATATCATGTTGAGCGAATCGACCAGAAAGGGCATGTCGTCGGTGACCACCAGCGCCAGGGTATGCGGGCAGCGGAAGCCATCGCGGGCGCTATCTGCGTTGCAGATGCTCACCAGCGGCTTGCCGGGCTGGCGCTTGCTGCCGAGCTCCAGGTGACGCATGGCGACGCCGGCCAGGTCTTCGAGTCGGCGCTCGGCGAGGTCTTCATCGGCTACACTGTGGTAGTAGGCGTGGATGAACGCATCGATGTCGATGGTCACGCTCTTGGGCTGCATGCGGCGCGCCCGGGTAGCGATCTTGTCGATCAGGCGTTTGCGTTCGGGGGGGGTGTTTCCGTGCACGGAAGGACCTCTGTAGTCGGAGTCACGAATGCCGGTGCAGTGCCGGTGGAGGCTGGGCGGAGAAGGGCTTTCCGGGCCGCCGTAAATACGTCCCTGTAGGCTGCGGGAAAAACTTCCTGTTTTTCACGCCCCGGAAAGCCCTTCTCCGCCCAGCCTCCACTGATACACCGTGATTGTTCATTGATCTATTGAGCCCGTTCAGTCGGGCAGACGCAGGTCCTTCATCACCGCTGCGAGGAAGCGGGCGGCTTCGCCGCCGGTGATGCAGCGGTGGTCGAAGGTCAGCGACAGCGGCAGGCGCAGGTGCGTTTCGATGCCGCCGGTGACCGCAACCACGTCATGGCGCAGGCCGCCGGTGCCGAGGATGGCTACCGCGGGCGGCACCACCAGCGGTGTGGCGTAGCGGCCGGCAATCATGCCGAAGTTCGACAGCATGAAGGTGAAGTCCTTCAACGCCTCCGGGGCCACGGTGCGGGTGCGGGCAGCCTCCTTGAGGCTTTCCACTTCGGCGCGCAGCTGCTGACCGGTCTTGTTTGCCACATCCCGTACGGTGGGGACCAGCAGGCCTTCAGGAGTGTCGACGGCGATGGCAATGTCGACGCGTTGATGCGTCTGGCGGGTCATGCTGTCGCCGTCGTAGTGGGCGTTAAGGCCGGGTTCGGCGCGGCTCGCCACGGCGACAGCGCGCAGCATGCGTACGGTGTAGTCAGTTTTGCGCACCCAGTTGTGCAGATCGGCATCGTCGAACAGGGTGCAGCTCGCCACCGCATCGCGCGACTGGGCCATGGAGTGGGCCATACCGCGGCGCAGGCCGCGCAGCTGCTCGCCGGCGACGGGTTGCTTCGGCTCCGCGATTGGTGTCTGTGGCGCGGGGCTCCCTTCTGCTTTTTGTGCGCTCGCGGGCATGGTATCGGGGTCAAGAGCTTTTGCCGTACGCGTTGCGCCGCTGCCCAGGATGGCTTTGGTGCCAGCCACCGCCACGCCCTGCGGATCGACCAGGCGGGAAGTCGAACCCATGACGTCGTCGACCGTGATCAGTCCGCCGCGGCCGGTGCCCTGGATGCTGGCCAGGTCCACGCCGAGCTTCTTCGCCAGCGCACGCACGGCTGGTGCGGCGCGCACCCGTTCCTGCGCCGAGGCGCTGCGCGAGCTGCCGGCGGTGGCCGTTTCGATCAGTTCCTCGTCGCTGGTGGGCATGTTGCCCACCACTGTGCCGGAATCCTTTGACTTGGCTGGTGATGCTTCGGCAGCAGCCTTGCCTGCGACGTCGAAGTCCACCAGTGGCTTGCCGGTTTCAACGATGTCGCCGGCCTTGGCGTAGAGTTTCCGGATCTTGCCGCTGTGAGGCGAGGGCACTTCCACCACTGCCTTGGCGGTTTCCACCGACACCATGGGCTGGTCGACCTTGATGGCATCGCCTTCCTTGACGTGCCATTTGACGATCTCGGCCTCGGCCAGGCCTTCGCCCAGATCCGGCAGGTTGAATGTGGTCATCGCTTTCTCCCAGCTACTCGATTCTCAGTCGGCGAACGTGGCGCGCACGCCCTCGAGGATGCGCGCCACACTCGGGATGTAGTCATATTCCATCCGTGCCAGCGGAATGATGGTGTCATATCCGGTGACTCGCTGGATGGGAGCCTGCAGGTCGTACAGGCCGTGTTCCGCGACGATGGCGGCTATCTCAGCTCCGACACCGCAATTGCGCGCCGCCTCGTGCACGATGACCAGGCGGCCGGTCTTGGAAACCGACTCGAGGATGGTGTCGCGGTCGATGGGTGCGATGGTGGCCAGGTCGATGACCTCGGCACTGATATTCTCTTTGGCCAGTTCAGTCGCGGCTTTCTGCGTTTCAAAAGTCATGGCGCCCCAGGTTACCAGCGTTACGTCCGTGCCTTCGCGCAGAACGTAACAGGTGTCCAGCGGCAGGGCCTTGCCGTCGTCGGCGATTTCCTGGCGGGACAGACGATACAGGCGGGAGGGTTCCAGAAAGATGACCGGATCCGGGTCGCGGATGGAGGCCAGCAACAAACCGTAGGCGCGGGCCGGTGAGGATGGACAGACCACTCGCAGGCCGGGGATGTGCGCCAGCATGGATTCCACCGCTTCGGAGTGGTGCTCGGGTGCGTGGATGCCGCCGCCGTGCGGCATGCGGATGACGATGGGGCAGGTGAGGCGCCCGCGGGTGCGGTTACGCAGGCGGGACATGTGATTGACGATCTGGTCGAAGGCCGGATACAGAAAGCCCATGAACTGGATTTCTGCGATGGGCTTCAGGCCCTCGGCGGCCATGCCGACAGCCATGCCGGCGATCATGCCTTCGGCAAGCGGGGTGTCCTGTACGCGGTCCCTGCCAAAGCGTTCCTGCAGGCCGAGCGTGGCGCGAAAGACGCCGCCATTGGCGCCGATGTCCTCCCCCAGTGCAATGACTGAGGGGTCGTTCTCCATTTCCCAGGCGTGGGCCAGGGTGATGGCTTCTACCATTGTGACTTTTGGCATGGATGTTCTGATTACATTCGATTCGTTAGTCGGGGATGGCCGGGGCGCTTATACGCAAATGCCATACATATGACAGGAGCAGCAGATCAGTGCGATCCGCCAGCGGCGGCGCGTTCCCTGGCGTGGCGCTGGGCGTCTTCGCGCTGGGCGGTGAGGTGCTTGGGCATGTTGGCGAACAGGTAGTTGAACATCTGGTCTGTGGTGGGTTTTGGGGCGTTGAGGTATTCCTCTACGGCGGCTTCCACGTCGCTGGCGCATTCGGTTTTCAGCGCCTCCTCCTGTGTTTCCGACCAGGCGCCAGTATCGATGAGGTACTTGCGCATGCGCAGGAGCGGCTCGACCTTCCAGGCTGCTTTTACTTCCGCGTCCGGGCGGTAGCGGGTGGCGTCGTCGGCGGTAGTGTGATCGCTCAAGCGGTAGGTGACGGCCTCGATCAGCGTCGGGCCGCCGCCGTTGCGGGCGATGCCCAGGGCCTGGCTGACTACGTGGCGCACGGCAATGGCGTCATTGCCGTCGACCTGTACGCCGGGAATTCCGGCGGCCACGGCCTTCTGCGCCAGGGTGGCGCAGGCGGTCTGGCTTTCGATGGGTACGGAGATGGCCCACTTGTTGTTGACGGTGATGAACACCACCGGCAGCGAGCGGGCGCCGGCAAGATTCAGAGCTTCGTAGAAGGCGCCTTCGGAGGTGCCGCCGTCGCCGATGAAGCCCAGCGCGCAGCGTTTCTCGCCGCGCACCTTCATCGCCATGGCGACGCCGGCGGCGTGCAGCATCTGCGTGGCGATGGGAACGCACCAGGGGAAGTCCCGGCGCGCCACAGAGAAGTTGTTGGCGCTTTCGTCGCCGCCCCAGTATCGCAACACCTCGGACATCTTCACGCCACGCCACAGCTGGGTGCCGTACTCGCGATAGAAGGGAACCAGGACGTCCTCGGAACGCATGGCCGCGCCAGCGCCCACGTGCGTGGCTTCGTGCCCCAGGCATGAGGCGTAGGTGCCGAGCTTGCCGGTGCGCTGCAGGTTGATGGCCTTGGTATCGAAGATGCGCGCCAGGCTCATCATGCGATACATCTTGATCAGCTCCTCAGGCTTGCGCGCGAATTCAGGCAGCGGGCCGGTGGGCTGGGCGTTGGGGTTGAGCAGCTGGTGGTGCTTGATCGCGAACTCCGCCACGGTGCGCACTGCTGCGCCTTCGTCGGCTGATCGGGCGCCCGTGCCGGGGCTGCGGGCCGCGGTTGCGGCAGGCATCGGTCGTGTGCTCATCGTGTCCCATCCCAACCGGTTGAAAGGCGCGGGATTATAGCCGATGCGCAGGCCGGGCTTGGGTGCCGGTGCACACCTTCAGTCTTCCACGTGGACGGGACCCAGGGAATGTGCTTTTTCCAGCAGGCGGGCCATGAGCAGGTCGAGCTGCGCGCACTCGGCGGTCGAGAAATCCTCCAGCAGCCGCTGCTCGTAGCGGCGCGCGATGGGGATAACCTGCCAATACACCTCTTCTCCTGCCCTGGAGAGCTTCAGCACCGAGCGGCGGCGGTCCGCATCGGACAGGGTACGCAGCACCCGCCGGGAGCGCAGCAGTCCGGAGACGGCGCGACTGACGGCAACCTTGTCCATGGCCGTGCGTTCAGCCACCTGCGCCGCCGAAAGACCCGGTTCCAGGCCCAGCACCGCCATGACGCGCCATTCCGGGATGGATAGCTTGAAGCGCGCGGCATAGGCACCGGCAATAGCTGCGCTGACAGTATTGCTCAGCACCGAGAGGCGGTAGGGCACGAAGGCCTCCAGCCGCAGTCTCTCCTCCTGCCCGGGCCCGGAGGTCTGCCGCGGGGCCGCATTCGAAGTGTTTCCCATTGCCGGTGTCCGGGCCTATAATTTAGTTTCAGTTGTAACTAATGCGGGGACTGCCCATGATATTCGAAAACCCGATCGGTACGCGCGGCTTTGCCTTTGTGGAGTACACCAGCGACGACCCGCAGGCGCTGCAGACGCTGTTTGAGCGCATGGGATTCACGGCAGTGGCTGACCACGGCGTCTCGCCGGTGACCCGCTACGTGCAGGGGGACATCAATTTCATCCTTAACCGCAGCACCGACGGGCAGGCCGCGGCTTTCCGCAAGGTGCACGGGGCGGGCGCCAACGCCATGGGATTTCGCGTGGACAATGCGGCCGAGGCCTTCGAAAAGGCCGTGGCCCGCGGCGCCGCGCCGGCAAAGTCGGTGTCCGGCTCGATGGCGCAGGACACGCCGGCCATCGAGGGCATCGGTGGGCTGGTTATTTATTTCGTCGACGAGCGCACCGAACGCACGCTGTGGGACGAGGCGTATCGCGGCAATGGCGCCGATCCGGCGGCCAATGACAAGGGGCTGGTGTATATCGACCATCTCACGCACAACCTGCAGCGCGGCAACATGGACAAGTGGGCGTCCTACTACGAGCGCATCTTCAACTTCCGCGAGATCCGCTACTTCGACATCGAGGGCAAGGTGACGGGGTTGTTCTCCAAGGCCATGACTTCGCCGGACGGCAACATCCGCATTCCACTGAACGAGAGCCAGGACGACAAGTCGCAGATCGAGGAATTCATCAGGCGCTATAACGGTGAGGGTATCCAGCACATCGCGCTGGGCGTGCGTGACATCTACAGCACCGTGCCAGCCATGCGCGCAAACGGCGTGGCTTTTCAGGACACTCCGGAGACCTACTATGAAGGCATCGATGCGCGAGTGAAGGACCATGGCGAGGATCTGGGGGCACTGCGCAAGGATCGCATCCTGATCGACGGGGCGCCGACGGAAGGGCAGGGGCTGCTGCTGCAGATTTTCACACAGGACAACATCGGGCTCGGGCCTTTGTTTTTCGAGATCATCCAGCGCAAGGGCAACGAGGGATTCGGTGAGGGGAATTTCAAGGCGCTGTTCGAATCGATCGAGCTTGATCAGATGCGTCGCGGGGTTATCTAGGAGTCTGTTCCCGGAGGTTGTGCCGTGTGCCGTGGGGGTGGGGGGGGGGGTTTGAAG
>JAJFKF010000054.1 GCA_021773365.1 Gammaproteobacteria bacterium
GCCTCAGCAACCTCCGCCGAAGATCACCGCCAGGCAGGCCGCCGAAGCCACCCCCGTGTAGTGCAGACCTGCGGGGGTGGGCCCTATGTCAATCAAGCACTTGCCGGTTCCCTACCCCTCGAATCGGCAAAGACGGGTTAAAAACGGTCCGCTCGAGTGGCGCGGCAATGGCGGGGTGACCTGGAAGCGCGGCGCCTGGACCATGGGTTGGAACATGCAGTTCTACGATTCGTACCAGGCCTACAATGCGCTGGATTCAGCGGGCACGATCCTCCAGATAGTAGGCGCTCAGGGCTCGCGCAGCATCCCCGGCCAGATGTATCACGATCTTTCGGTCCGCTACGTCGCGCCGGATGGTCCGGTTCCTTTTATGCGGATGCTGTCCGGGGCACAGATCCAGCTTGGCATCCAGAATGTATTCGACACCTGGCCGCCGGTCGTGGCAAGCGGCGGCATCGGTTATTCCGGCTACGGCGACCCGCGCCTGCGCCGATACAGCCTTTCATTGACCGCCAGATTCTAGACATCGGCTTCGGCCCCTCCCGTGTCCGCGCCGCCCGGCTTCACGCCGGGCGGCGCGCGTCTGGTGAACGTTAAGAATTCGTAATACTGTAATACGTCCATAGCAGGCTCCATTGAGTCTAATCACGCGTTGCCCGGTCACGGAGGCCGCTGGCTGCGAGATTAAGTCAATCCACGAATAGCTATGGTGCATGGTCGGGAACTCGCTCCCGGCTGATCTGACCAATACGCCCGAATGCACCCGGTGGGGTATTACATGCTGGATAAATATGTCTCTTTTGCCGCGTACGGCGGTACGGTCGGAATGGGCGTGATGCGGCGCTGCACCGCGATACTTGCGCTGGCTGCCGTGGCGCTGTTCCTGGTGGGCGAGAGCGCCCGGGCGCAGGCCACCGGTGATCTGGTCATCCCGGTCCGGGTAGTCGACGGCCATCTTATGGTCGTGGGATTCATCGCCAACCGCGCCGGCGACGTCAACGACCTCAGCCTGGAGGTCTCCTTCGAGGATTCGGGCGTGCTGACGTTGCACGGCGACCAGCACGGGTGGCTGGACAGTCCTGCCATTGTGAAGGTCACGCTGAAGCCCGATGTGCCCCTGACGATTCCCGGCAACGAAGTGCGGGCAGATTCGCGTCAGGACCGCCAACAATGGCAGAACGCGATGACGCGTCTTCATTCCAACCAACTCGACGAGCACAAGGTCAAAGGTACGCTGGGTGCTGGCTTCCTGCGTAAGTATCGCGTGGTTCTGGATGTCGCAGCCGGCACGCTGACGCTGTCGCCGCCGGAGGTGGCTGCCCCGCTGCAGGCAGAGGTGGTGCGCGACTTCGAGCTGCGCCTTGGGCGACTCTGGCTATCGATGGACTACGCCGATAGCCGGTCTGGTGATCTGCTGCTCGGTGGTGACGCCTATGACACCTTTATAGATAGCGCTGTGGCCCGCAAGCTGGGCAAGCCGGCGGGCAATGTGGGCCCGGTGTGGCTTGGACTGCTGGCGCAGAGCGGTGGGGCGCAGGGCATCGATCTGGCGCAGCAGATGGCCTTTCGGCCCCGGGACATGGGGCAGGACGCCGACAAGGGCAACGACGCGGCGGTTTTCATCACCGGTGTCAACTTTCTGCAGGGTTTCCGTGTCGAAGTGGACTGGACGGACTCGAAGATAGGCTTTACCCGCACTACTCGACCGGAGTACCCGCAGGCCGATTTCGCCTTTTTCCAGGCCCAACTGGACGGCGGCGCCGCGACCATGCAGGCCTATCTGGAGCAGTACCCGGATGCCCGACTGAGCCCCGATGCAGCCCGCAGCCTGATGGCGGCGCGGCTTGAACAGCCGGATGCCAGCGACGATGAGCTGATTGCGGCAATGCAATGGGTGGCGGATACCTCGCCACCGGAGCGACGAATGGAAAACTGCGTGGAATATGTGAAGCGTATCCGTCTCATGCCGGGGCGGGAGCAGGCCGTGGTGCTGGGCGGCAAGCTCGCGCTGCAGTATTCGCGCGAAGCCATCACCGTGCAGGATACCTATCGCCTGCACAACATCATCGGCGAGGCCTACATGGCGCAGGACCAGGTGACCGAAGCCTGGAAGCACTTCCTCTCCGCTGCGTTCATGCCCCTGGATGACCGCACCGATCTGCCGCACAACATCGCCGTCAACGTCAATCTGGCCCGGGCTTACGATCGCATGGGGCGCAATACCCGCGCCTACTCGCGTTATCTGCGGGCCCAGGAAATGCTGATACCGATCAAGGATCAGGTGGAGGGCATAGACGACGCCACCGTCAACGACATGCCTGCCGCGCAGCGTGCGGAGGTACAGATGCTCAAGCAGGCCCTGATAGACATCAAAGAGGCCGTCGGACGTCTGCAGCAGCAGATACCGGCCGAAGAGCTGGAACTGCTGGAGGGCTGATGAATTCCGCTAACCAAAATCCGCAGCATGGTTACCTCGATCGGCTGGTTGCTCAGGCGCAGCGCTTCCTGCTGCGCTGGCGACTGCAGCGCGAGTTGCGTCAGGCCGCCACTACGGCATTGACGTGGTTGTTTGTTTTCCCGTTGCTGCTGCTGCTGGTACGCGTGGTCACGGGCGCATCGACGCCGGTCAATCTCTGGATGGTCGCTGCCCTTGCCCTGCTGGGGCCGGTGCTCTACGTGCTGTGGCGGGTCGCGCGCCAATACCTGCAGTACCGTCCGGGTCGTCGCACCGGCCTTGCCCTGTTCGACAGCCAGCTCGACAGCAAGGATCGTCTGGTCACTGCCGATGAGTTCATGGATGAGGGAGCTGATGATCGATCAGCCGGCTCTTCGCATGCCTTCAAACAGGCGGCGGTCGATGATGCCGGGCAGTACGTCAATCGTGCCCTCCAGACCTCCCTTGATGCGCTGCCGATGCCCGAGTGGCGGGTACGCCCCTTGAGCTGGCTGGGTGTCCCCGCCGCTCTGGTGGTGATCGCTTTGCTGATCTGGGGAATCGGCGGTTCGGGGGCGGTCCTGCAGGATACGGATGAGGAGCGCCTGGCGTCCGCCGTGGAAGCGGATGCCGTGCCGGATACTGCCGGGCCGCAGCGCCTGGCCATGCGGCGCGATCCGCGCCGTACGCAGGAGCCACAGCCCGATCCGCTGCTGACCACCGAACGCCCGCAGGAGCAGGCCAAACCCAGTCCGCAGCGTTCGCGCAACGAGGAGGCGGCTGAGGGGCAGTCCAACGCCGGCAGCGCCGCAATGGCGCAATCCTCCAGCAACTCCAGCAGCGCCGCCGGCCAGCCTTCCAGCCAGAAAAATGCCTCCAAGCCGGGTGAGCAGGAAGCGTCCCCCGAGGAAAAGAAGAAAAAAGACTCGGCGGCAAAGAAGCGCGCCAAACCGCCACAGCAGAATGCGCAGATGACCATGGAGGCTACTACCGGTCAGGGCAAAAGCGGTGGCTCCAGCAGCAGCGTCGCTGAGTTCGAGGTGCCGCAGCAGCCCGATCAGCTCGGCGCGGGGCTGAAGGAAGATGAACAGGCCGAGGAAACAGAAGACGAGGATGAAGAGGAGAAATCCAGCGGTGTCACCAAGCCGGGTCTGCGCGACCGCAAGGCGCCGGTGGATCGCAATGCCAGCCCCAGCCCGACCGGCAAAGAGTCACGCGATGACCTCAATGGTCGCGGTGGCCCGGGCTCGCGCAAGAAGACCCGTGGTGTGCCTTCAATGATCCTGGGCATTCCGATCGCAGACCGTGTGCAGGGTAAACCCAGTCCGGGCCGATCGAAGGTGACACAGGAGAATGCCAAGCCCACCGCCGAATCCCATCCCTCGGCCGCCGCGCAGGAGCGCATGGCGCGCAATGAGCCGGCCGGCCATCTGGAACAGCAGCGCCTGCTGCCGTGGATGCAGGCCCTGATCCGCGACTATTTCATGAGCGTGCACGAGCAGGCCGCAGCGGCCCGGGGTGCGGACGCGGGTCCGGATGCCGGGCCGGACGAAGGCGCCGGCGGCTCGCGCTGAAGATTTTCAAACCCTGTGAAGATGCGAAATTCCCTTAGATAGAAAAGGTATATCCATGAACAGCACCAGTACCGCCTCAGCTCACGACGCCCGCCAGGAAGCGGCGCATTTTCAGTCCACCTACGCCGGCATCAAGGCCCAGATCGGTCGCATGATGGTGGGCCAGGAGGAGGTCATCGACGGCGTCATGACTGCGCTTCTTGCCGGCGGCCACGTGCTGCTTGAAGGTGTGCCCGGTCTGGGCAAGACCATGCTGGTGCGCTGTCTCAGCCAGGCCGTCAATGCGAAGTTCTCCCGCATCCAGTTCACCCCGGACATGATGCCGGCCGACATCCAGGGCACATCGGTGCTGATGGAAACCGACAAGGGACATGAGCTGCGTTTCCAGGAAGGCCCGCTGATTTCCAATCTGGTGCTGGCCGACGAAATCAATCGCGCCACGCCGAAGACCCAGTCGGCGCTGCTGGAGGCCATGCAGGAGCGGCAGGTCACCGTGGGCCGGCGCACCATCAAGCTGGAGGAGCCGTTCTGTGTGCTGGCGACGCAGAACCCGGTCGAGCAGGAGGGCACCTATCCGCTGCCCGAGGCGCAGCTCGATCGATTTTTGTTCAAGCTGGTCGTCGGCTACCCGCGCGAGGAAGACTACGAGGCCATCCTTGATCGCACCACCGGCGACAAGGAAGTGCAGATCGAGTCGGCAGCCGACGCGCAGGAAATCGCGCGCCTGCGCCACGTTGTGCGTGCCGTGCCCGTGCCTTCGCATGCCAAGCGCTACGCCATCCATCTGGTGATGGGCACGCAGCCGGAAAGCCCTTATGCCCCGCAGATGGTCAATGAATATGTGGCGCTGGGCTCCAGCCCCCGTGGTGCACAGTCGCTGCTGCTGGCCGCCAAGGTGCGTGCCTTGGTGGGCGGGCGCTTTGCGGTGAGTGTGGCGGACATCAAGGATGTGGCTCTGCCGGTTCTGCGTCACCGTCTGATGGTGAACTTCCATGGTCAGTCCGATGGCATCACCGACGAGAAAGTGGTCAAGGCCGTGCTGGAGCACGTGCGTGAGCCCAACGAGGTTCGTTAATGAACGCGGCTGCGCTCGACTTCAACGCCCTGTTCGACCCGGACTTCCTGTCCGCGCTCTCGCGCCTGAGCCTGAGTGCGCGGCGGGTGGCCGGTGGCGGGCGCCACGGCGAGCGGCTGTCGAAGGATCTCGGCAGCGGGGTGGAGTTCAAGGACTACCGTCCCTACAGCCCCGGCGACGACCTGCGTGCAATCGACTGGAACATCTATCGCCGGCTGGGCAAGTTGTCGCTGCGTTTGTTCGAGGAGCAGCAGGACCTGCCTATTTATCTGATGCCTGATTTATCCAGCAGCATGTTCCTGGAGTCCCCGCCGCGTATTGTGGCCGGACTCCGGGCAACGTTGGCGATGGCGGCCATTGGTCTGGATCATCATGATTCGGCTGGTTTGTTTCCTTTTTCCGATCAGCTGCAGGTGGTGTTCAAGTCCAAGTCCGGTCGCGCCAGCGTGATGACCTTCGCACGCCATCTGGCGGCGCTGGTGCAGGACACACAGGACAATCCACGCCAGACGCATCTGGCCACGGCCGTGCAGCGCCTCTCGCACATGAAATTGCGCTCCGGGCTGCTGGTCATTGTCAGTGATTTCTTTGACCCGGAAGGGCTGGAGGCTCTGCGGGTGGCCATGCGCGCGGTGCGTCATCGCCTGCTGCTCATCCAGCTGACGAAGAAAAGCGATGCGGATCCGGCGTTGCAGGGCGATGTGCGTCTGCGCGACTGCGAGACCAACGAGGTGACGGATTTGACGCTCACCCCGGATGTCATTGCCCGCTACCGCGAGGCGTACAAGTCATTCAACGAGGAACTGGTGTCGCTGGCCAAGCGGCGCCGGGGTGCGGTGCTGCAGCTCGATGTGGATCAGGATCTGTTCGAGCAGCTCTCCACCCTGTTCCAGTCCGGGAGTCTGCAGGTATGAACTTCGCCAATTTTTCGTGGCCCTGGGTGCTGGGTGGTCTGGGCGTTCTCGCCGCGGGCCTGTTCGCGCTGCAGATCCTGCGCATCCGCTACCGGGAAGTCACGGTGGTCAGCACTCTGCTGTGGCGCCGCGCCATGCAGGAGGCGCCGGTGCGCAAATTCTGGGAGCGCTTCAAGCACCCCTGGGCGTATCTGCTGATCCTGGCGATCTGCGCAACCCTGTGGCTGGCGCTGGCCGAGCCACAGCCGGAGCGCGACAGCGATGGCAGTTTTCATGTGCTGGTGCTCGACGGATCGGCTGGCATGGCCGCCGGGGAGCGCTATGCGCAGGCCATCGAAGCATTGAAGGATCAGGTCGGTGCACTCCCCCCGGGACAGCGTCAGGTACTGTGGAGCGGGGCGCAGGTGCGCACGCTGCTGAACCCCGGTGAAGACGAACTGCTGCTGGAACGGCGGCTCGAGAAGCTTGTCCCCCAGGCGGCGCCCGCCGGTGTGGAGAGATTGATTGGTGAGCTGGCGATGACGCGCCACGGGCAGCAGGGTACTGAGGTGCTGATTTTCGGCGACGCGCCCGTGCGTCAGGCGGTGATCGATTCGCTTCCGCAGGGGATCAGTGTCAGAAGGGCACAGGCCATCCAGGCCCTCGAACGCAATACCGGCATTACCGCGCTGGGCGTGGCCGATGCGCAGTCGGGTATATGGGACCGCGTGGATGTCTTCCTGCAGGTGCAGACCAGCGACGGCGCGGCCGTGGATGCGGGCGCCCTGCAAATCGATCTGGATGGTCAACCGGTGGGTGCGCCGCTGCGCGCCGCGCCTGGTGAAAGAAACGGCTGGCTGCTGCAGGACCTTCCCGCGCTCGGTGGTCTGCTCACCGTCAGGCTTGGTGCTGAGGACGAACTGGCGCTGGACAATGTAGCCAGCATTCGCCTGCCCGCCAAACCCTACATCGATGTTCAATTGTCGCCTTCGCTTGATTCGGCGCTGCGGGCCGTGCTGGAGGCCGATCCGGCGGTACGCCTGACGGACGTCAGCCCGCAGCTGGTCATCCGCCATGAGGGTGAGAGTCTAGGTGGTACGCTGCCGGCGCTGGAGTTTGTCGATGCCGGTCGTCAGGCGCAGGCGTTTCTTCTCACTTATCCGCAGGATCTTCAAGGCGAGAACTATTTTGCGGACGCGGTCGAGGCCATCGGCCTCACCCAGATCGATGCCATGGCGCTGGCCGATGCGGCGCAGAGGCCCATCGAGGTGAGCATGCAGTCCGGTGATGCCTGGAAACTGTCGCTGTGGCAGGAGCTGCTCGGCGAGGATTTCAACTTCACCCGTTCGCGCGCCTTCCCGCTGTTCATCGCCAACTCGGTGCGTTGGCTGGCGGGCATCCCGGCCGCCTATCCCTACGTGGCGGCGGGCCAGCCGCTGATGGCCGACGCCGCCGAGCGCACTGTGCAGGTGGTAGACGATGAGGGGCGCGCCATCGATCCGCTGGGCGTGGCGTTCGTGCCCGAACAGGCCGGAACGCTACCGCTGGCAGCGGGCGCCAGGCCACTATCGGTTTCACTGCTTGATCCGCTGACCACCACCACAGCCGCAGAGCCCACGCTGGAAGTGCCTGCCGGCGCAGTGGGTGGCGGAGCCAGTTCCAATCATGTGCTCACCGTGCTGTTGCTGCTGGCGCTGCTGCTGCTCTCTGCCGAGTGGTACGGGTATCGCAAAGGGCGTATGCCCTAAAGGGCAAGAAGGACAGACAAGATATGTCGATCAGCTTTCTGTATCCGATTTTCCTGCTGCTTCTGCTGGCCATTCCGCTGCTGTGGTTCTATCCGCAACGGCTGGAATCCCGCACGCACGGCATCCTTCGCTCGGTGCTGGCGGCCTGCTTGATCCTGGCGCTGGCGCGTCCGGTGCTGCTGGCCAAGGAAGGCGCGCTGTTCCAGGTTCTGGTGCTCGATGAATCCGCCAGCCTTGATACACAGCGGCGCGAGCAGGCCCGTGAACTGGCTACGCGCTGGTTCGCACAGGTCGCGGACAAGGAGAAGTCCGCTGTCATTTTTGTTGGCGGCGATGCCGATGCCGGGTCCGGGACGGATGCCGCCTCGCTGGCTGCGCAGGCAGGTGTGGACGGCGCCGGCGCCTATATTCAGGTCGGAGAAGGTGGCAGCTCCGCGTTGAGCGCAGCCCTGGCCGCAGCCGAGCGGCAGATTCCGTCGGGTAGTCCGGGGTCGATTACGCTGGTGTCCGATGGTTTGTCCACCGACCGGCGCTGGGGCCCGGTGGTACAGACGCTGATCCGTCGTGGCATCGCGGTAAATGCCGCCGATCTTGGCCACGATGAAGCCGATGTGTATCCGGCCGGGCTGCGTACCGATGAAATACTGCGCGCTGGACAGACAGTGCGTGCGGAAGTGCAGCTGGTGGGTTCGGGAACAAACGTGCGCGTACGTCTGCTCGACGGCGAAGGCACGCAGCTGGCAATCTCCCAGCCCCTGGACACCGACGGACGGGCCACCGTGGCGCTGCAGTTCGAACCGCGCCACCCGGGCTTCATGACCGTGCAGGCCGAGGTGTTGGCGGATGCGGATGCCGATCCCGGGAATAACGTTCTAGGGCGCACCCTGGCCATCCAGCCACCGGTGCGGTTGCTGTATCTCGGCGAACGCATGCAGGGCGGTTCCACGCGGCTGGGTGAACTGCTTGGCGGTGGTATTGAGATCGAGGACGGCAGCGACTGGAATCTTGGGGATCTGCCCGACCTCACCGACTACGACCTGGTCATGGTTGATGACCGCACGGCCGCGCGCATGCCGGAGGCCTTTCAGGCACATCTGGCCACCGCGGTGCGTGAGCGCGGCCTTGGTCTGGTGTTCGCCGGTGGCAAGGCGGCCTTTGGCGCCGGTGGTTACGATGAAACCACGCTTGCCGAAACGCTGCCGGTGGACCTGCAGCAGAAGACCGAGAAGCGTGATCCCAGCACTGCGCTGGCGCTGATCATCGACACCTCGGGCTCGATGGGTGGCACCCGCATCGAACTGGCCAAGCAGGTGGCGCGCCTGGCGGTGCGACGGCTGAAGGCGCACGATCGGGTGGGTATCGTGGAATTCTATGGCAACAAACACTGGGCGCTGCCGCTGCAGTCGGCGGCCAACAAGGTCACCATCGACAGGGCCATCGGACGCATGCAGGCCATCGGCGGCACGGTGCTGTATCCGGCCATCGAAGAGGCCTACTACGGCCTGAAGAACATGGCCACCCGCTACAAACACATCATCATCGTCACCGATGCGGGCATTGAGGATTCCGACTACGAGTCCCTTATCCGTCGCATCAGCCACGACAACATCAATGTCTCCACGGTGCTGGTCGGCGCGCAGGCCCACAACCAGAGTCTCATCGACATGGCTTCGTGGGGCAACGGGCGCTTCTATTCGGCCTCCGACCGCTACAGCCTGCCGGAAGTGATTCTCAAGCAGCCCTCCACCATGAAGCTGCCGGCCTACAAGAATGGCAGTTTCTCCGTGGTTTCCCGTGGCGCTGAGGGCTGGTGGGGTGATATCGATCGCGAGCATCTGCCGGCACTGGCCGGCTATGTTGAAACAAACTCCCGGCCCGGCGCGGAAGTGCTGATCGAAGTGGAGGGCAGCGCCCATCCGGTACTGGCTACCTGGCACTTCGGTCTTGGGCGCGTGACCGCGCTGATGACCGAGCCGGTGGGCGCGGGTACGGCGAGCTGGCGTAACTGGAGCGACTATGGCCGTCTGCTGGCGCGCGTGGTGCAGCGGACTGCCGATGAGAGCCAGGCTTTCCAGTTCGCGCTGACGCGCAACGACCGGCAGGTGACGCTGATGGCCCGCCGCTACAGCGCTTCGGGCAGTCACTACCCACAGGCCAGTATTCTGCGCGAGGGTCGCGAGGCCGACAGTGAGGCGAGCGACACGCTGCAGTTCAGGCAGCTGGCGCCGGGGCATTTCGTGGCCGAGCTGATGCTCGATCCAGCAGAGGAGTTGCGGGTCAACGCCCGTGCGGTGGATGTGAGCGGCGCGACCCAGCCGCGTGGACAGATGCGGCTGATCTCGACGGCAGGCGCCGATGTGTTCGGCGAACGCCAGGTTGATCCACAGCTGGCGCTGAACCTGGAGCAGCTGGCGGCTGCCACGGCCGGTGCGTTCATCGATCCCACCGATCCGAACGCCGATTTCACCACTGCGCTGCACGAGGATATGAGTGCGCTGGAGTTGTATAAGCTGTGGTGGTACGCATTGCTCCTGGGCCTGCTGGTGTACCTGGCCGAATTGATCTGGCGGCGTTGGCCGCGAACCTGACTGTAATTTGCAAGGTGGCAACCATGAATAGCCTTCCTGATTCCCGCCGGACATGGCTGCTGCCGGTCCTGGCCCTGCTGCTGGTCGCCGCGCTTCCCGCTGTTGCCGAGGAAGGCGCAGGGGAGGCCGCTACGGCGCCAATGAACTGGCGTCCGCTGCTGACGAGCTCGCCGATTGAGTTCGCCACGGTCGATCCCCTGTATCGCGACGCTGCCCGGCGCGAGGGCGGCATCCTGAAGGTGATCGAGGAGCTGAAGGCCTACGGCGCCGACGCCGCCCAGCCCAGTGAAAAACGCGCCAATGCGCTGCTGGTGGCCAGCCACATGCAGTGGCGCTACGGGCAGCGCAAGGAAGCCGCCGAGCTGGTCGATCAGGCGCTGAAGATGGAGGTCACCGCCGACCTCGCGTTGCAGCAGGCGCGGTTGCTCGAGGCCTCCGGTGAAGTCGAGCAGGCCCAGCGCTGGTACGAGCAGGCCTTTGAATTATTGAAGGATCCGAAGCGCAGGGAGCAGGTGCGCCTGCGCATGACCTTTGTTGCCGTGGGTCAGCAGAATATCGAAGCCCTGGTACGCCTGGCGCAAGGTCGCGACCGCGCCTTTCGCAACCGTGCCGCCGTCGCGCTGGCGGTGCTGAACTACTACGACGAGGCCACCGGTCTGTATGAGGTGTACGGGGAGGGCAGCGAGCGCTTCCGCCAGCACCTGCGTCTCTCACAGTGGGCGCTGGAAGCAGGCCATGCGCCGGGCGCGCAGGAGGAGGCATGGAAGGCCGTACAGTCCGCGCCGCTCGACCGCGACCGGCGCTACGCCCTGAGCGTGCTGGTCGATGCCCATATGCTGGACGACTCCCTGGACAAGTTACTGACGCGTTTTGAAAAGAAGGGCAGGCTCACCGAGGAAGAGCAGGATGTGCGCATCGATCTGCTGCAGAAGCTCGGTCGATACGAAGAGGCGATTCGTCTGTTCAAGGAAGGGGACCGCAGCCAGATTACCGCCGCCTCCCGTCGGCAGCTGCTGCGCATGTACAGCGATGCGGGGCGTACCGGTGACATGCTGGCCGAGTACCGCAAGCTCATGGCCGCGGAGCCCGACGAGGTGGCCTGGCCGGAGGGTCTGAGTCAGCACCTGATGGAGCAGGGCGAGCGCGAGGAGGCTCAGGCGATGTGGCGGGAGTTCATCGCGCGCAACGACAATGTCGGCGTGCTGCTGTCAGCCGCGCAGACCATTGCCAGCTTCGGTTTCGACGATCTGGCTCTGGAAGCCGCCGACAAGGTGCTGACGGCGGATGAGCGCTTCGCCGCTCAGGCGTTGCTGTTTCACTTCGAGTTGCACATGCGCCGGGGTCGCACAGCCGAGGCCGGGCAGGTGCTAAAAAGAATGAACGAGACGCTCGCCGCCGATGCGCCTGAGCGGGTGGAGCTGGCCGATGCCTACGAGCGGATCGAAAAACCCCTGGAAGCCCTGCAGGTACTGGAGGCGCTGGACAAGGCCCGCCCCAACGGCCTGGGCACCGATGAGCGCATGCGCCTGGCGTGGTTGTACGACTCCACCGGCAAGCGCGAGGAGGCCTTGGCGGTATGGCAGAGCATGTGGGACGGAAAGACTACCGAGGCTTTCCGTCGCCTGATCGAGAATCGCCTGGTGAGCCTGGCCGCCGAAACCGGCAGACTCGGGGACCTGGCGGTGGATCTGGAAACGCGTCTGGCCGATGGCACGGCGACCAAGAAGGACAGCGCACTGCTGATCCGCATCTACACAGATACCAACGATTCGGCATCGGCAGTGGAGGTCATTCGCGAGTACTTCAGGCAGGGCGATGAGGACAGGAGCGCCGACGTGGAGAGCCTGCGCGAGCAGGCCAATGTGTATCGGGCGCTGGGACGCTATGACGCCTACAAGACCTTGACCACCCGTTTGCTGCAGAGTGATCCCGAGAACCAGGTGGACTATCTGCAGTCGCTGATTCTCAATCAGCTGGAGAACGGCGCCGGGGGCGAGGAGAAGGCCGAGGAGCTCAAGGCGTGGCTGACGCAGCTGCGAGCAACTGGCGGCGGCGCGGCCGGCGCTGAATTCGAGGCCGGCATTCTGCAACTGGCCGGCATGGAGGATCAGGCCATCGCGACCTATCGGCGGGCGCTCGCCGAGAATCCTGATCACAGCGACAACTTCCTGTTGCTGGCGGATCTGCTGAAGAAGAACTCGCGTGAAGCGGAGGCCATCGGCGCGCTGCAGTACCTGATTGAAACCGCAGACCAGGACGACGCCTTCATTGTCGGCGTTGACGGCATCCTCAACATGCGCCCGCGTGACAAGTGGATCATCGAGTGGGCCCAGCGCCGGGTGCTGGAGCGCCTCACCGCCCGCGATGACAAGCTGTACCTGTATGACCTGCTGGCTGAACTGGCCGAAGGGGCAGGAGACACCAAGGTTTATCTATCGGCGCTGGAGAACTCTCTGGCCTATGCCAACAGCCGCCGTTCCAATGTACTGCGCGAGCTGATCTCGGCCACGGGCGAGAAGAACGCCATGAGCGTCATGATGGGCGGTTCGGCGGGCGAGGCGGATCCGGAAAGAAATCTGCGCTACAGCCGCCGGCTGATCTCTCTGCAGGAGGAACTGCCGCCGGAGGTCTACACGGACATGGGCAAACTGTTCCTGGAGATGAACGATCCTGAGAGCGCTGCCGATGCATTCAACCACGCCATTGACCGTACCGGCGAGCCGCATCTGGTCGAGGAAACCGGGGATCTGTTCCGCAACCAGGGCTACAACCGCCAGGCAATGGTGCAGTATGAGAAGGCGCTGATCGCCGACACGGACAATTACGGGGTCATGCGCAAGCTCGCCGACGTGCGCGCGCGACAGGGTGCGCTGGCCGATGCCAATGCGCTGTACCTGCGCGCGATGCTGGGACTGCTGCGCAGCCTTCCGCTGGAGATCGAAAAGACCGGTGCAAACGGTGCGGCGCCCACGCTGGACAGTACAGTGAGCTATGCCTTCAGGGAAAACTACTGGTCACTACTGGCAGGGTTCCTGTACACGTTGCCCGAGGAATCCAGCGGACAATTTGCCGCCATCGAACAGGCCTTCGCCGAAGCGATGAACGAAGCGGTACAAAGTGCCGACGGACAGTTCTCCAAGGCGCTGGTCTACTACCCGCGGTTGAATACCACGGCGCGCATGGTGCGCGATAGCGCGCAGCGCAGCGGCAATACGGTGCTGGCCAATGAAGTGGAGCAGCAGTTGCTGCAGCACTTCGACGCCGACAAGGCGCTGGTGGCGGAGCTGAGACCTGCGGACGAGGCTGCAGACGGGGTAAGTTGGCTGCTGCCCTCCACTGCGTCCGCTCAGGCGGCGTTGGCCCGCAAACAGTATGAGCGTGCGGTGGCTATCGCGCTGTTCAATGGCGATCAGGCGCTGGCGTTGACGGCTTATCGGGACTGGGCACGGCAGGAGCTGCAGGGCAACGATGCAGGTGGCGAGCGCGATGCCATCATGATGGCGATCATGGGCCGCCGCGGAAACATTGCAAACGTGGTGCGTCAGGCGAAGGAGAAGCTCGGTACACAGGAATTCGCCAGTCTGTGCCGCTATGTCTTCGACCTGGCCTCCGGTCGTGAGGAATACCAGCGCAAGTTCCTGTTCGCCAACCCGTACATGTTCGCGCGGGGCGGTGAGTCTCTGCTCCTCAGCATGGAGAAAGCCGCCGGTCGTCAGTTCCTTTCCAGCAGACAGCTCAAGCCGTTGCTGACCGGTGTCGGCCCGGGCTTCGATGTGGCCTACGTGATGAATCGCCTGTCGGTCGACGACGGGATTGAAATCCTGGAGCGCGAGGTGGCAGGGAGTGGTGAGAGATCCGGGGGCGTTCGAATGGCCCTGCCGGCAGTGAAGGCACTGCTGGAGCAGCGGCTCAGTGCCCGGCAGGGCGAGCGCCTGCTGGAATTGCTCAAGAAGGAAAGCCAGAAGGCCATGGGCGCCGGAGCCATGGGTAACCTGAACATGGAGATGCTTTGGGGCGCTGGTCTGACTGAAAATCTGGCCAGGGAGAATGCCGGTCTGCTGGAGCAGTTCGATGAGTTTCTTGCCGAGGCCGATGCCGATACCTTCGTGCCCGGCTTCCTCAAGGTTGATGTGCTGCTGGCCACGGGGCGGGAGCGTCAGGCATTGCCATTGCTGGTGGAGGTGGCCCTGCAGCGCCAGGGCGCGGCATCACGCCGCAATCGCGCCATGGCAGCGCTGAACCCGTTCATGCCTCCACAGGGTAATGCCGTCGCACAGTACATCCAGAAATATGCCGGCGCGATCTATCCGCGGTACGGTGGGGAGGTCATGGCGCTGGCCATGGCCAGGCAGAAGGAACTGGGCATGAAGCCGGAGGTGTTTTCGCTGCTGTACGCCCTGCATGCCGTCGACCCGCAAATGGATCCTGCCTCTGTCGTGCACTGGCTGGAGGGCGTCGCGGCTCAGGAACCGAAAAACGAAACGGTGCTGGAAGCATTGCTCGATCAGTACACCCGGCTGGGTTACGCGGACTTGCAGCTGAAGACCCTGGACCGGCTGGTTGAGGTGGCCCCTCGCAAGGTGGAGTACCGCAAGCGTCTGTATGGGCTGTGGCAGCAGCTGGAGAATCCCGAGAACGCGGTGAAGGCCGCCAACGGCAAGCTGGCCGAGATGGCGGTGGCGGTGGAAGTGGACCCGCGCGCCCGGGCGATACAGCGGATGGCGCGTCAGGCCGGCGGCGGTGGCGGCCCGGTGGGCAAGGCGACGGAACAAATTGTTGGCATCGAGCGTGATGGCGATGAGGAACAGGCGCGCATGGGGTTGCGCAGCCTGTGGCAGATGCTGCCGCCGTCAGGCGCCTCCCGATCCGATCTCAGGCAGCTGATGGGCGGTTCCGATGGTATGCGGGTTCTGCAGTACAACGCCCTGTTTGGACTGGGTTGGCCGGGCAGCGTGCGGGGTAGCTCCGGGCAGAGCGGCGCCGCAACCCGGGGCACCGCTGTCCCGGCTGGCGCGGTTGCCGCCACCTTGGCTGCACCGGCGGGCGCCGTGCGTGCAATCACCTTGATGCCGGCTGGTGGTAGCGCCCTCGTCGCAACGGCACGCGGAGCGCCTGGTGGCACCGCTGCGAATGCAGCTGGCACCGCCAGTATTCTGCGCGCGCTCACTGCCGAGTCTCCGCAGCCGGATCGCTTCGATCGCGAGGACAAGCTCCTGGATGCACTCGTCAAGTACGAATTTTTTGTCGATGAGCTGGAGTCACAGGTTCGCACCCTGTCGGCCGAGGACATCGATCAGCACTACCTGCTGTACGAGTTGCTGGCCCGGGGATACAGCGAGCATGGTCGCCTGCCCGCCGAGCTTGAACGTCTGGGGGCGCGCGTGCAGTCACAGCAGGCCAGCGGGAAGGAAACACTGTTGTGGCTGGAGCTGGTGATGCTGCTGCCGCGCGAGCAGATCCAGCCGCTGCTGCCCCTGGTTGAGCAGGTCGCCGGCAGCATGGTCGGTCAGGACGGTTACCGGCAGATCGTGCTGGCGCGGGTGTTCGGTCGCGGAGGCCAGGATGAACGGGCCGCTGATATCTACAGCAGTATTGTGTTGTCTTCGAAGGGCGGCAACCCGATGGCGATGTTTATGGGTCGCGGGTCTTCCGCGCCTACGACGGCCACCAGTCTGTATGTCGATGCCCAGGAATATCTCGGCGAGGTGGGGCTGAACCGTTTCACCAAGGCCCTGCTGCGCATTGCCGCACCCGATGAAGAGGTGGCCGGTTCCGGGGTCTACGAGCACTTCGTGATGTGGATGCTGGAGCGCAATCCGCAGTCGCAGCCGGCACTGCAGGAATTCCAGTCGCTGCTGAACGGACAGACCGATGTGGCCAACTGGCGGCAGGACACGGTGATACGTGCGTCCGCTCTCCTGGCGCAGCTGGGACGCAACGCCGAGGCACTGGACCTGCTGGCCGTGGCGCTGAGAGTCCCGGAGCGTTCACTGCCTTCCGAGGAGGATATTTTCAATCCACGCGGACAGAACCCCCGGCAACAGGCGATACAGCAGTACTTTGCCGCGCTCGGCCTGCAGGGGCAGGGCGGGAACATGCCCTGGCAGATGGAGCGGCAGCGGAGCGTAAATTCGCCTGCGGAGGCATTCAAACCGCTGTTTCCAGTCCGCGCCGATGCCTGGGCCGGCGTGCAGGCCTGGACACAGCAGGCCTGCAATGCGGTGGCCGGCTGGATAGAGCAGGGCAGTGCGCAGCGTGAGTTGGGTCTGCAGGTGATGGCATTGATGACCCTGAGCCAGCATCAGCTCGGCGCCGCTGTTCCGGCGCAGGCCTGCGGGCAGCAGATGGCACAACTGCTTGCTCCGTATGAGTCCGCACCGTATGGCACCGCATCGCTGGTAGTTGCCGTACTGCAGCGGGTGCAGGCGCCGGCGGATGCGCAGATGCTGCGCAGCCTGATCGCCGGCCGTCGTGTGGAGGTGAACCTGCTGGCGCCGGCCCTGCAGCGCATGTCGACGGACGATGCAGGTACGGCGCTGGAGCTGGCCGAGGCGGCACTGGCCTACACGCAGGAAGCTGAGCTGCTCAGCCTGACCCGCAAGCTGGCGGAGAGCCAGGGACGCGCCGATCTGGTGCAGCGGGTCACCGACATCCAGAAGAAGGCTGCCGACGCGCGCATGGCGATCGAGCGCGGTGAGGATGCGAAGGATTCCGCGCAGCTCTCAGGCGTGCTGGGAGAGGAAGCCGGAGCGGGCAGTGGCCCCGGGATCGGTGAGACCATCGATCTGAAGTTCACCGCCGTGGATGGGCGTGAAGTGGATCTGGCCAAGCTCAAGGGCCAGGTGGTGCTGGTGGATTTCTGGGCCACCTGGTGCGGGCCCTGTATCGCCGAACTGCCCAACGTCAAGCGCGTATATGAGAGCTACAAGGATCAGGGCTTCACCATTGTCGGCATTTCCCTGGATCGCTCCAATGCGGAACAGAAACTGATCGACTTTGTGGCCAAGAACAACATGCCCTGGCCGCATCACTTCGATGGCAAGTGGTGGGAGAATGAATTCGCCGTCAAGAATGGCGTCAAGGCCATTCCGGCAGCCTGGCTGTTTGATCAGGACGGCAAGCTGGTTACCAAGAGCGCTCGCGGACAGAAGCTGGAGGACGAGGTGCAACGGTTGCTGAGCGAGCATCAGCAGACCGCCGATGCCAGCGGTTCCACGCCGGAGGCGGGCGGCGGCGGAACATAAGTACCTGTGACGCCGGCGATGAGGATGCCACCGGCGTTCGTCTATCGTGAAGTGCCCTGCCGGAACAGTCAGGTCAGATCGACGGGCACATCAGGCACGCGTACATGCGTAAATTTCCGGGCACACGCCCTCCTGGCCACTAATCCCAGGCCAGCACTACCTTGCCCGATTCTCCTGAGGCCATGGTCTCGAAACCTTCCAGGTACTGCTGTACCGGAAACCGGTGCGTGACCATGGGCGTCAGATCCAGTCCCGACTGCACCATGGCCACCATCTTGTACCAGGTCTCGAACATTTCGCGGCCGTAGATGCCCTTGATGATCAGGCCCTTGAAGATCACCTGGTTCCAGTCGATGGCTGCCTCGCCGGGCGGGATGCCGAGCATGGCGATTTTGCCGCCGTGGTTCATCGCCTCCAGCATGCCACGGAAGGCCTGCGGCACGCCGGACATCTCCATGCCCACATCAAAGCCTTCGGTCATGTGCAGTTCGTTCATGGTGTCGCGCAGGTTTTCTCTGGCGACATTCACCGTGCGCGTGGCGCCCATCTTCTTTGCCAGGTCCAGCCGGTAGTCATTGACGTCGGTGATGACCACATGGCGCGCGCCCACATGCCTGGCGATGGCCACGGCCATGATGCCGATGGGCCCGGCGCCGGTGATGAGCACGTCCTCGCCCACCAGATCGAACGACAGAGCCGTGTGGGTGGCGTTGCCGAAGGGGTCGAAGATGGCGGCGATGTCATCGGCGATGTCGTCGGGGATCGGGAAGGCGTTTTCAGCCGGGATAACCAGGTATTCGGCGAAGGCGCCGGAGCGGTTGACGCCTACGCCCTGTGTGTTTCGACAAAGGTGGCGGCGGCCGGCGCGGCAATTGCGGCAGTGGCCGCAGACCAGGTGGCCTTCGCCGGAGACGCGCTGGCCTACTGTGAGGCCGCGTACTTCCTGGCCCACTTCTTCCACCGTGCCGACGTATTCGTGGCCTACGGCCATGGGGACGGGGATGGTTTTTTGGGCCCATTCATCCCACTTGTAGATGTGCATGTCGGTGCCGCAGATGGCGGTGCGATTGATTTTGATCAGGACGTCGTTGTGGCCGACTTCGGGTTTGGGGATGTCGTGCATCCAGATGCCGGGTTCGGATTTGGCTTTGACTAGGGCTTTCATGCGTGATCCTGGGTTGCGTGAAGGGAGGCCGTGCCGGGCGGCGGGAGGGTGCGGGGAGGGACTTTCCGGGCCGCCGTGAATACATCCCTGTAGGCTGCGGGAAAAACATCCTGTTTTTCACGCCCCGGAAAACCCCTTCCCCATCCGACCCCTGCCGAGAGGCTATGCCCGATAGAGACTAGATGGTGGCGATGCATTTCAGTTCTATGGCTATCGGGGTGGGGAGGCGGTTGATTTCCACGGTGGTGCGGCAGGGCTGGTTGTCTTTGAAGTATTCGGCGTAGATGCGGTTGTAGGTGGTGAAGTCGGCGTGCATGTTGGTCAGGAATACGGTGACATCGACCAGGTTGTCCCAGCTGGAGCCTGCTTCTTCGAGGATGTGGCGGACGTTGGTGAAGACCGAGTGGCACTGGGCTTCGATGTCGTAGGTGGTGATATTGCCCTGGTCGTCGAGCGTTACGCCGGGGATGTCCCTGGTGCCGCGCTGGCGCGGGCCGACGCCGGAGAGGAACAGCAGGTTGCCGACACGACGGGCGTGTGGGTAGAGGCCGACCGGTTCCGGTGCGCGCTGGCTGTTCAGTACTTCAGACATACGTTTTTCGGCTCCGTAAAGAATTTCATTGCCTCGAATCCGCCTTCGCGGCCGAGGCCTGAATGTTTCGTTCCACCCATGGGCGTACGCAGGTCGCGCAGCAGCCAGGTATTGATCCAGACCAGGCCCGATTCCAGCTGCGCCGCCATGCGGTGGCAGCGCTGCACGTCGCGGCTCCACAGTGAGGTGGCCAGCCCGAAGGCAGTGCCGTTGGCGATGGCCAGTGCCTCGGCTTCATCCTCGAAGGGCAACAGCGTGGCCACCGGGCCGAAAATCTCTTCCTGGTTGGTCTCGCAGCTTGCCGCCAGGCCTTCAATGACGGTCGGCTGCAGGAACCAGCCCTTGGCGCAGCGGGCTGCGTGCACCTGTGCCGGCTCGCCGCCGCAGAGGATTTTGCCGCCTTCCTTGCGGGCTGTGGCCACTGCGCCCATGACTTTCCCGTAATGTGCCGCGCTGACCAGTGCGCCCTGGTCGGTGTCCGGCTCCAGCGGATCGCCTACGCGCAGCGCCCGCACACGCTCGACGAACGCTTCACGGAAACGCGGATACAGGCTGCGCTCCACCAGCACGCGTGAGCTGCAGAGGCAGATTTCACCCTGGTTGGCGAAGGCCGAGCGCACCACGCCGGTTACCGCGGCCTCGAAATCGCAGTCGGCGAAGACGATGGATGGATTCTTGCCGCCCAGCTCCAGCGTGAGTTTCTTGAACAGTGGCGCGGCGGCCAGGGCGATATGCCGCCCGGTTGTGGTGCCGCCGGTGAAGGAGATGGCTCGAATCTGCGGGTGCGCCACGATGGCGCCGCCCACCGCGCCGCCGCCGTGCAGGATGTTGAGCACGCCGGCGGGAAAGCCGGCCTCGATGCTGCGTTCGGCCAGCATGGCGGCTGTGACTGGCGTGACCTCCGAGGGCTTGGCCACCACGCAGTTGCCCGCCGCCAGGGCCGGGGCGATCTTCCAGGTGAACAGATATAAAGGAAGGTTCCAGGGCGATATACAGCCCACCACGCCGTGCGGCTGGCGCAGCGTGTAGTTCACCGCGCCGTCCTCCATGGCGTGGGATTCGCTGGCGAACTGTGTGGCGGCTGCGGCGAAGAAGCGCAGGTTGGCAATGGAGCGGGGGATGTCGAGGCTGCGCGCCAGTGACAGCGGCTTGCCGGTGTCGCGCGATTCGGCGGCGGCAAAGGCTTCGAGATCACGCTCGATCAGGTCCGCCAGACGGTGCAGCAGGCGGGCGCGCTCGCTGGAGGGTGTTTCGCGCCATGTCGTGAAGGCGGTCTGGGCCGTGGCAACAGCGGCTTCCACGTCGGCAGCGTCGGACTGCGGCGCACTGGCGTAGACCTGGCCCACCGCCGGCTCCCAGACCTCCAGTTCATGCGCGGACAGCGACGGCTGCAGGCTTCCGCCCACGAGATTGGCCAGTTTTTGCATGGCGGCATTATAGGTGCAGGCCGCGGCATCTGAAAAAATCCGCTCAGCTCGTACGCTGCCCCGGCGCGCGCAGCATGCTGGCGATGGCCTCCTCGCCGGTGGGACCGATGTCCTTCACGCGCAGACTTTCGGCCCATTCGCGGGCGAAGTCGCGTTGCAGGCGGATGTTGATACCGGCGGTCACGCCCATGGCGATCAGCGCACCGAGACTGGCCAGCGCCATGTCCTTCTGCGCGTCCCAGATGTCGCCCTGGCTGCCGAGGTAGGCCGTGCCCAGCTCACCTCCGAAGATTGCAGCCGCGGCCCATTCGAACAGCTCGAAGAGCATCGAGGTCGACATGGTCAGGTCCAGCGGTAGGAAGTAGCCCCAGAATCCCTGCACATTGGCCACGCGCAGGAACATTTCGCGGATGGGGTAGGCCAGCAGCAGCCCGTAGCAGAAGTGCACCACGCGGTCGAAGTTGTTGCGCTCCCACCCGGCCAGGCTGTTGAAGGTGTGGCCTGTTGCGGCCTGGAACCAGGCGTCATAGGGCACTTCGGCGTAGGTGTAGTGCGCGCCGACGGTGTGCAGGCAGAAGAACAGGAAAATGAGCGTGTAGGAAACCCGCGAGAGGCGGAAAGATTTGTAGGTCAGGACCAGGACGATTACCGCGACCAGCAGCAGGGCGTTTTCCAGCATCCAGTCGTGGCGATAGGAGGGGTCGATGGCCAGAGCTATCCACAGCACGGCGAAAGGGACGGCCAGGCAGGCGATGTACTTCAGATGTGACATGCTGAATTCGCATTGACACCGGCTTCACCCCGGCGGCGGGCATTGTAGGGGGCTTTGCGGCCCGATTCGCCATCAGGCAGGTCATGGAGCCGGCGCCCCGCATGCCCGTTCCGGCAAGGCTGCCCTAAACGTCTTATGATCGAGCACCGCCATGGCCACCGAACGTAAAATTCCGCCGTCCTACTCCCCCCGCAATGCAGCGGACGAGGGCGCTGCAGGGGCGACCGATCACGCCAGGCGCATCGGCGAGATTTTTCGTGAACATAATCAAAGCCTTCTGCGATTTCTGTCCGGCAGGCTGGCCTCCGAGCAGGATGCCCGTGAAGTAGCCCAGGAGGCCTATGTCCGTCTCCTACAGCTCGATCGGCCGGAGGGGGTCAGTTTCCTCAAGGCCTTCCTGTTCAAGACGGCGGCCAATCTGGCCATCGACCGGGTGCGGCGGCGACGCTTCGCCGATCACCGTGGGCACTATCTGTTCGACCTGGAGATGGAGTCCTCGGCCGAGTCGGCCACCTCCATGGCCGAGGATGCGACTGTGACCATGGCGGCGCTGGGCGAGCTGCCCGCGCGCCATCGCATGGCCTTTCTGCTCAGCCGCCTGGATGGGTTGGGTACCAGCGAAATCGGCGCCCGCCTGGGCGTGACCGACCGGGCGGTACGCAAGTACCTCGTCAGTACGCTGTTGCACCTGCGCAAGCGGCTGCAAAGCGCGCATGAGCCGGAGTGGCATCGTGATTAGTCCGAACGCGCAGGTGCTGGAGCAGGCTGCCGAGTGGGTGGTGCAGCTCAATGATGCCGATACCACCGAAGAACAGTTTGTCGAATGGCAGACCTGGTTGCAGCGCGACCCCGCCCATGCGCGTGCCTTCCATGAAGTGCAGGATGCATGGCGGCGGTCGGCCAGTGTGCCGCGTACCTGCATGGCCGGGGACACCCGACGCATGAGCTTTGTGCCACAGCGACCCGGCTGGCGACATGCATTTCTGGCGGCCGCAGCCGTCAGTGCTGCTGTTATCGGTGTGACCTACTGGTTGCCCGATGCGGAGGTGGTGCAGACGGCTACCGATGAACTGAGATCGCTGCGCCTCCCGGATGGATCGCGGGTGTCGCTGGGGCCTGAGACGCGTTTCGAGGTGGACTTCTCCGAGCAGGAACGGGTGCTGAAGATGCAGGCCGGGGAGGCCTTCTTTGAAGTGGCGCGCGATGCCGTGCGGCCATTCTCCGTGGATACACCGGCCGGACGGGTCACTGCGGTGGGTACGGCCTTCACAGTGCACACCATCGGCAGCCGCCTGGCGGTGTCGGTCACCGAGGGCGCGGTGCGCATCGATCCGGAGGGAGTCATCGTAGAAGCTGGCAACCGGCTGGTGCGCGATCAGGCGGAAACCCAGGTGCGGCCGCTGGCTTCGCAGGAAGAGGCGCTGTCCTGGCAGCAGGGGCGGCTGGAATACCAGAATGAGCCGCTGCGCGTGGTGGTGTCGGATATCAACCGTTACTCGCCGGTGAAGATTCACCTGGATGACCCGGCGTTGCGTGAGCAGCGCTACACCGGTACCGTTTTCCCCGATACCCTGGAAGTGTGGCTGACTTCGCTGGAGGGCGTGTTCCCAGTGCGGGTTGAATCCAGCGGCGCCGACCGCCACCTCAGGTCTGTGTTGAATTAACAACAGCGTTCCGCCGCACGCAGGGCGTGCGTCTTAGTGGCCAGGACCGGTCAGCTGCCTGCCCGGTGCCAGTGAAATTGGCCAGTACCAGGGGGTTTTATGCGATCCAGTGTCTTCCTTGCAGCGATGACCACGGCGGCGGTGCTTCTGACCGTGCAACCGGCCACGGCCCGCGCCGATCTTGCGGTCCGCCAGTCCTTCAATATTCCGGCGCAGTCGCTTTCCAGCGCGCTGATCGCCTTCTCCAAGCAGGCGGATGTGCAGGTTGTGGGCAACAGCAATGCCGTGGCCACGCACACCACCAAGGGCATCTCCGGCGAGTACACCGGGCGCGAAGCGCTGCGCATGCTGCTGAAGAACAATCCCCTGGTCTTCGAGGAAGTCACCACCCGTTCGGTGCGTATCCTGCCGGCCGACGGCGAAGGCAAGGGGCCGGATGGCCGTGCCGGCGCGATGGACGTGCTCAGCAGCGCCGGGTTCCGGCTGGCGATGGCCAGCGCGCGCACTGCGGATGAAGAAGATGAGAATTCAGCCAATTCGGCAGAGGCGGATGAGAAGGAGACGGCGACTTTGACGGTGCTCGGCAGCCGCATTCGCCGCACCGACATGGAAGGTCCCTCGCCGGTCAGCGTCTACGACCGCGAATACATCCGCGCCACCGGCGCGCTCACTCTGGCAGACTTCCTCAACAGCCTGCCGCAGAACTAGGCCGGCATTTCCGCCGGTCGCGGCAGTGCGCCGAACGAGCTGAACCCTGAGTTCGGCCAGCGCACGGAGACCACCTCGCCGGCCTTCAACTTCGTGATCGGCGCCTCCGCCGCGCCGCCCGGGCAGACCGGCGTGTCCGGCGTGAGCCTGCGTGGACTGGGATCCGGTTCCACGCTGGTCCTGGTGGACGGGCGGCGCGTGGTGCAGTCCGGTTCGGGCAACCGCTCCACCGATTCCCGTCAGGGTTTCGTCGACCTGAACACCATTCCGCTGGCGATGGTCGACCGCATCGAAGTGATCACCGACGGCGCTTCGGCGCTGTATGGTGCCGACGCAGTGGCCGGCGTGATCAACATCGTCATGAAGAAGGACTGGACTGGCGGGGAGCTGACCACCAACGTGCACAGCGCCTTCGACGGCGGCGGGCGCGAGCGCCAGGGCTCCTTCACCTATGGATTCACCTCTGGTCCGATACGCGGCAACATCTCCCTGCAGGGCTATGACCGGCTGCCGCTGAAGGCTTCCGAGCGGGATTTTTCGGCCGATCAGAATCACACCGACGTGGTGGCCGGATACAACGCCACCACTGGCGAGCCGATTTTCGGCCGCGATTTCAGGCTCAACTGGGGTTATCCGGGCGTCATACAGACCGCCTTGTTCAACGAGACGCTCAACGGCATCACCGATCCGGCTGGCAATCCAACCCGGTTTGCCATCGTCAACCCCGGCGTGACCGGCATGCCCACGGTGAACGACTTTACCGGCATCACCGCCAACTTCGCCAGCGGCGCGGTGCGGGGCAATACGGCCGAGTTCCTCGACCTGATTCCCGAGTCGAGCCGCTGGTCGGCGTCCGGCAACCTCAACTTCAATATCAACGACAATGTCGAGTCCTACGCCACTTACACCATCAGCGACACGCGTGGCATGTTCAACGGTCAGGCGAATGTCTCCTCGGCGGCCACCAGTAGCGGCTTCGGTAACTTTTCCACAGTTATTCCGGCCGCCTTCAATCCCTTCGGTCAGAACATTGCAGTCGGTCTGGTTCACTACGAGTTCGGTTCGACCTGGCAGAAAACCCAGACCCGGGCACATAACGCGGTGCTGGGCGTACGCGGAGTGATCGGCCAGAGCAGCTGGCAGTGGGATTCGTATGTCGGCTATCAGAAGCAGGTTTTCCACCAGCTCGGCCGGGCCTTCAACGGTGCTGCCATCACCGCGGCGCTGTCCAATCCCGATCCGGCGATGCGGCTCAATCCCTTCATCGACGCGCGCGCGGCGGGGATCACGCAGGCGGACATTTACGAAACGATGGCTGTCTACCCGACGCTGGACACCGAGTCGGACATGAGGTCGGTGGACGTTACCGCTGATGGTGAGCTGTTCGACCTGCCCGGCGGCACCGTGCGCATGGGCGTGGGTGGATTCTTCGAGCGCAACACCAACCAGAGTTTTTCGGTGAACTATACGGCCGCCGTCACTCCGGTGCGCATCACCGACATGGTCGAAGGCGAGCGGGACAGTTACGGTGTGTTCACGGAACTATCGGTGCCGCTGATCGGCACCGACAATGCCATGCCGCTGGTGCGGCGCCTGGAATTGCAGCTGGCCGGCCGCTACGAGGATCGCGGAGATGCGGGCAGCACGACGGTGCCGAAGGTCGGCGTGTCCTGGGTGCCGGTGCGTTCCCTGCTGCTGCGCGGCAGCTATTCACAGGGCTTCCGGGCTCCGGCGCTGTCCGAGTACCAGGTGGCGGGGCAGGTATTTTCGGCGTCCATCACCGATCCGATGCGAGGCACCATCGCCGCACCAAATACGCCGGCACCCACCAATGGCGTGCAGGTCCTGCGCGGCTCCAATCCGGACATCGAGCCGGAGACCTCGGAAACCACCTATCTGGGTCTGGTGTACGAGCCGATCTGGGTGCGTGGTCTGAACTTCGAGGTCAACTACTACGAAACCGTGCAGAAAGACGTCATCCAGGTCCTCAGTGCACAGATTATTGCCAACAACCAGTCCACATTCGGGGATCGCATTACCCGCGGTGCACAGACTCCCGATGACATCACGCTCAATCAGCCCGGACCCATCATCGAGCTGAACCAGACCCTGATCAACTTCGGCAAGGTCACCAACAAAAGTCTGGACGTCGTGGTGAACTATTCGCTGTCCTCCTGGGCCGGCAATATGCGCATCGGCGCCAATGCCTCCCATTTGCTCGAATCCAGCCGCGAACTGCGGCCGGGCGTGGAAGCAGTGGATGACCTGGGCGATACCTTCGCTCCGCCGAAGTGGCGCTACAACGTCTTCGCTTTCTGGGATCGCGGACCGTGGAACGCCTCGGCATACTTCACGTACCTGAGCGCTTTCTCGACCAACCAGGCCGGCAATCTCTTTACCTCCAGCTATCCCATCCCGTCGCAGACCAAGCTCGATCTGAACGGTGGCTATGAGTTCCGGGAAGGTCTGTGGGGCGGACGCGCCAAGGGTCTGCGCGTGAGCTTCGGTATCGGCAATGTGCTCGACGAGGAGCCGCCATTCTCTGATACGGTTTTCGGCTTTAACGGCGGTCTGCACTCGCCGCTGGGCCGCACCTGGCAGACCTCTATCCAGATGCCGTTCGGAAACTAGACCGGCCCGGATAAGGTCTCAATGTTCAACTGCGATGCGGCGGGAAGCCGCATCGCAGTGTCCGCTGCAGTTGCGGCGCCCAGGCGCCACATTATTCCTACTCGTCCGGATGTCCCCATGAAACGCACGCAATTGTTCATTTCTCCCATTCTTTCAGGCATGGTGCTGGCCACGTTTGTTTCAGCCGGCATGGCGCAGTCTTCAGGCCAGCCTGAGGTCGTCCCCGCCGTCGAACCCGGCACAAAGCTTTCCATGCCGGCCGCCGGCACCCTGGCGCCGGACTTCACCGTGCTGGCCCCCGACGGCAGCGAGATCAGTCTGTCCGACTACCGCGGCAGCATCGTGGTGGTGGATTTCTGGGCCACCTGGTGCGGGCCCTGCCAGCAGGCCATGCCGCACAACAACGACATGTACGAGAAATACCGTGACGATGGCGTGGTGGTGCTGGCGGTGTGCTCAAACGACACCCGCGAGGCCTACGACGGCTGGGTGAAACGCAACAGCAGGAAATATTCCTTCCTGACTGCCTTCGACCCGGCCGGCCGGGACTACGACAATTCCTTCGTGCGCAATGTGTACGGCGTCACGGGTTTTCCCACGATGTTTGTGATTGGTCGTGACGGCCATATTGTTGGTGCGGCCAGTGGTGGCGGACCGGGTGAAAATCCACGACTGGCCCGCCTGCTGGCCAAGGCGGGCGCGCCGATAGACCTGGCCTCACTTCCGCCCGAGGAAGAACGCACCGGTCCGGCCAGCGTTCCCATGCTGGGCAAGACGCCCGCAAAAAAGACGACGGGGCTCATTGGCATGGGTGCGCCGAAATCCGACGGTGGTCCGGCGCGCTTCGGCACGCTGGAACTGGGGCAGGTCGTGCCCGATTTTTCCGCGGTGGGTGAGGATGGTTCGCAGACGAAGCTGTCTGACTATGCCGGCCGTACGGTGCTGGTGCATTTCTTCACCGGGGCCAATCCGCAGCCCTACATGCAGGACATCGCCAGCAAGTACGGTGAGGCCGGCGTCACCGTGCTCGGTATCAGCACGGCCACCGAGAAAGCCGACTTCGATGCCTGGGTAAAGGGCGGCAAGTCCGGCGTCACCTACCCGGTGGCCTGGGATCCGGTGGGCAGGGCCTTCATGGAAAGCGCGGCCTACATGGTCTTCGGCATCGGCATGTTCCCCGGTTCCGTGGTGGTCGATACGCAGGGCAAGCTGGTCGACGGTGTGATCGGCATGGGCGGCGTGGCCGAGCAGAAGGTGTATGCCATGCTGGCCAAAGCCGGAGTGAAGCTGCAGGCGGCCGACCGGCCACTGCCGCCGATGAGCAGTTTCGGCAAGCTGAAGATTGGCGATGAGGTGCCGGATTTCGCCGCCATCGGCCCGGATGGCCAGCCGGTGAAGCTGGCAGACTTCAAGGGCAGGACGGTGGTGCTCGATTTCTGGGCGACCTGGTGCGGGCCGTGCCAGAAGGCCATGCCGCATTACCAGGATATCCACAGCCGCTACGGCGGGGACAACGTCGTGGTTCTGGGCATCTGCGCCTACGACACCCGCGAAAACTACGACAAGTGGCTGGCGGAGCATCAGGGCGAGTACACCTTTGCAACGGCCTTCGATCCGGCCGGCAAACCGGCCAGGCCGGAGGAATACGCCGCGACGATTGCGCAGAGCGCATTCGGCACCACCTTCATGCTGCCCACCACGGGCGTTATTGGCCCGGACGGGCGTCTGGTGGGTGGCTATGCCGGCTACAGCGAGCGCACCACGGAGATGCTGGCGACGCTGCTCATGCGTGCCGGCGTGAAGCTGCAGGAGCAGGATCGCCCCCGCTTCGCCGCTGCTCAGGCGTCCGGAGCGTCCGGAGTACCCGGAGGACGATAGCCCGGGCAGGACAGCAGCACCGGCTCGGCGGGCTGATCGAGGCGCCACGCGCACAGGCTTCCGCCCCAGATGCAGCCGGTGTCTATGGCTGCAATGTTGTCGTCCAGGTGCAGTCCCAGTGCAGACCAGTGTCCGCAGACAATCTTCAGTGCGCCGCTGCGTCGCCCGGGCACGCGAAACCACGGCATCAGTGGCCGGACAATATCATCCAGCCCGCCTTTGGCCTGCAGATTGATGCGGCCGTGCTTGTCGCAGGCGCGCAGGCGCGTGAGGCAGTTGATGATGAAGCGCAGACGTTCGTAACCGCTCAGGGCGGGTGACCAGCAATCCGGCTGGCTGCCGTACATGTGTTCGAACAATCCCGGCGCGTCGTCCGCCAGCGCCTGCTCGACCTCGCGGGCGGCGACGCGCGCATCATCGAGATCCCATTGCGGCGGCAGTCCGGCATGAATCAGCGTGTAGCCGAGCGCGGCGTCGTGATGCAGCAGCGGCCGGGATTGCAGCCAGTCGAGCAGGGTTTCCCGATCGGGCGCCTGCAGTACCTCATCCAGTGTGTCGGCCTTGCGCAGACGGTGCGAAGCACAGCGGGCCACTGCCAGCAGGTGCAGGTCGTGGTTGCCCAGCACGGTGATGGCGTTGTCGCGCATTGCGTGGATGCGCCGCAGGACGGCGAGGGATTGTGGACCGCGGTTGACCAGGTCGCCTACAAACCACAGCTGATCCCGGTCGGCGTTGAAATGGATGCGGGAGATGAGGGCGGAAAGTTCGTCGTCGCAGCCCTGGACATCGCCTATGGCGTAGATCGGCATGACTGGATGCGGGCAGAGGGCCGGCGGATCAGTGCAGCAACCCCGGCATCGCCAGTGTGAAGGCGGCGATGGGCGCCTCGAAGTGCTGGCCGTCATCGCCGAGCATGTGGTAGCTGCCATGCATGGAGCCCACCGGTGTTTCCAGCACCGCGCCACTGGAATAGCGAAACCCCTGGCCGGGCTGCAGATGTGGCTGTTCACCCACCACGCCGTCGCCGCGTACCTCCTGCACCTTGCCGTTGGCATCGGTGATGATCCAGTGTCGGCCGAGCAGGCGCGCGGCCGCGTCGCCCTCGTTGCGGATGGTGATGGTGTAGGCGAAGACGTAGCGCTCTTCCTTCGGATCCGACTGCTCATCGAGATACTCGGTCTCGACCTCAACGCAGATGCGGTGGGGCGGCAGGTCTGATTCGGTATGGGCGCCGGGCGGCGTCGTAGTGAGCATGTGAGCAGTTTACCTGCTTATCCGCGCAGCCGCACCGCCAGCACGTCGCAGGGCGCGGCGTGCAGTACGCTGTCTTCGGTGAAATTCAGCAGCATGGCCAGGCCGTGGCGCTCGCGGCTGCCGAGCACGATGAGATCGACAGCCTGCTCCTGCGCCACGCGCACGATTTCCGATTTGATATTGCCGGCTTCCACGAACCAGTCCTCCCGCGCCACTTCCAGCTCGCCGGCCAGATCGGTGAGGCGCTGGCGGGCGCGCTGCATGAGGTCCTCTTCGATCTGCACCGCCGGCAGCAGGGCATCGCCCATGGGTTCCACCGGCACGTATTCCACCACATGAAGCAGCTGCAGCCGGGCGCCGCAGCGGGTGGCGAGGGCGCGGGCGCGTTCGATAACCTTTTCGCTGTCGTCCGTGAGGTCGATGACAGCCAGGATCTTGCGGTACTCGGGCATGGTTGTGCTCCGCGGTGGGGATGAGTGGCAGTATAAGGAGTCGGCCTGTGCTTCTATAAAGCAAATAAAATCAATTGCTTATAACACATCGAGTCTGTGTCCGACCGTTGCGGGCGCGCTTAACGGGGCAAGCCATCCAGCCGGAACCCCTGCGCATCCCACCTGAGGACGCTGCCCTGTTCATACCAGTCCCCGAGCACGATGCGCGTGACGTCCCTGTCGTCCAGCCTGAAGTGATGCACCGCCGGCCGGTGGGTGTGTCCATGCAGCAGGATGTCCACTCCGGTGGCGCGCATGGCGGTCTGCACCGCTGCCTGATTCACATCCATGATGCGCCCGGGGGCCTGTTCCATATGCGCCCGGCTGCCTGCCCGCGCCGTTTCCGCCAGCGACAGGCGCTGCTGCGACGTCAGCGCCAGGAATTTCTTCTGCCACCCCGGATCGCGCACCGTGGCGCGCAGATTCTGGTAGGCGTGGTCGTCCGTACACAGCGCATCGCCGTGCGTCACCAGCACCCGCTCCCCATACAGGTGAATGATCACCGGATCGTCCAGCAGCCGGCAGCCACTGTCGGCGCTGAAGCGCTCGCCGTAGAGAAAATCACGATTGCCCTGCATGACGTAGCAGGGCACGCCCCGGTCGGTGAATGCGCGCAGCGCCGCCACGATGCGGCGTTTCTCCGGGTCGGGATCGTCGTCGCCGATCCACAGTTCGAACAGGTCGCCGAGGATGTACAGCGCATCGGCGTCGTCTGCGCCGTCGAGGAAATCGAGGAACTGGCGGCTGATCTGCGGGTGCCGGGCGTCGAGGTGCAGGTCGGAGATGAAAAGCGTCGCCATGGTGGCGGGCGGCGTCGCCTACAGCAGCTCGGCCTTCTGGACGATCACCGGCTTGATCGGCACGCCGTCCTCGAAGGGCCCGCCGGCGTCGGTAAGCACGTTGCCGATGCGGTCGATCACGTCCATGCCCTCGATCACCTCGCCGAACACCGCATAGCCCCAGCGGGTGGGCAGGGGATTCAGTCCGGGGTTGTCAGTCATGTTGATGAAGAACTGCGAGGTGGCGGTGTGCGCGGAGCCGGTGCGCGCCATGGCCACCGTGCCGCGCTGGTTCGAAAGGCCATTGCCGGACTCATTCGGGACTGGATCGTGCGTGGGCTTTTCGACGAAGTCGACTGTGTAGCCGCCGGTCTGGGCAATGAAGTTCTGCGTCACGCGGGTGAAGATGGTGCCCTCGTAGTGGCCCTCGGCCACGTAGCGCAGGAAATTCTCCACTGTCAGCGGTGCGCGGCGGGCATCAAGCTGCAGGGTGAAACTGCCCATGGTGGTTTCGAAGCGGATGCGCGGGTGTTCGTTGACGGCAGCGGCAGCCGGGGATTCCTGGGCGAAGGCCGGTGTGCCGGCGAGTGCGCAGAGCAGCGCGATGAACAGGGGTGGCAGGAAAAACGGCCGTCTCATGGGGCGTCCTCGAAATGACATCGATTGCGGCCTGAATCATAACCCGTGGCCGGGCTGATTTTCGTACCATATGCGCATGTCCGCACCTGCTGTTACCCGCTTCGCACCCAGCCCCACAGGCGCCCTGCACCTGGGCAATGTGCGCACAGCGCTGTTCAATTTCCTGTTGGCGCGGCGCCTGGGCGGCAAATGGCTGCTGCGCATCGAGGACACGGACCTGGAACGCAGCAGCGAGGCGCATCTGCAGGGCCTGATGCAGGATCTGCGCTGGCTGGGGCTCGGCTGGGACGCCGGGCCCGATGCTGTCGACGCGCAGGCTGGACCGCGGGCGCAGTTTCGCCAGTCGCTGCGCGGACCGGTTTACGTGGAATTCTTCGCGCGCCTGCAAGCGCAGGGCCTGGCCTATCCGTGCTTCTGTTCGGCGCTGGAGCTGGAGCTGTCACGCAAGGCACAGCTGGCCGCCGGCCGGCCGCCGCGCTATGCCGGCACCTGTCGTGAGTTGTCGGCCGCGGCCGTGCAGGCGCGAGTGGCGCAGGGCGCCAGGCCGGCACTGCGCTTTCGTGTGCCGGTCGGGCGCGAGCTGGTTTTCGAGGACTTCGTGCGCGGGCCGCAGCGCTTCGCCAGCAATGACATCGGTGATTTCATCATCCGGCGCGCGGACGGCGCGGCGGCGTTTTTTTTCTGCAATGCCGTGGACGATGCACTGATGGGCGTCACGGAGGTGCTGCGCGGCGAGGATCACCTCACCAATACACCGCGGCAGATCATGTTGCTGCAGGCGCTGGACCTGCAGGCGCCGCGCTACGGACATCTGTCGCTGCTCACCGGGGACGATGGTGCGCCTTTGTCCAAGCGTCATGGCAGCGTGAGTGTGCGTGAACTGCGTGAGCGCGGGTTTATGCCGCAGGCCATCGTCAATCAGCTGTTTCGCCTGGGGCATGCGCCGGAGCAGGAGGGCTGGCTGGAACTGGCGCAGATGCCGCAGCAGTTTCACCTGCAGCGCCTGGGTCGGGCGCCGGCGCGTTTCGATGAGACGCAGCTGGTGCACTGGCAGAAAGAGGCGGTGGCGCGTGCCGATGTGCCGATGCTGCTGCAATGGTTGCAGCCCTTGTTGCCGGCGACGGCTGACACGGAGCACAGGCGCGCGTTCGTCGAACTGGTGCGTGCCAACGTGGTGGTGCCGGAGGATGCGCGGCCATGGGTGGACGTGGTGTTCGGCGAACTACCGCCGCCGGGGGATGCCGAACGGCAGCTGCTTGCAGAGGCGGGCCAGGCTTTCTTTGTCGCCGCCGCTGCGGCAGCGCGCACACATGGCGCGGATCTGAAACAGCTGACGGCGGAGTTGCGCAGCGCCACCGGCCGCAAGGGCGCGGCTCTGTACATGCCGCTGCGGGTGGCGCTGACAGGACGTGCTCACGGTCCGGAGCTGGCTCCACTGTTGCAGTTGATTCCGCCGGCTGCCGTGCAGCGGCGACTTGAAGCGTGGGCACACTGATGCTGCAGATATTCAACTCATTGACCGGCCGCAAGGAACCATTCAAGCCACTGCAGGCAGGGCGTGTCGGTATCTACATCTGTGGCGACACTGTCTATGACTTCGGCCACATGGGCCATGCGCGCTCGAAGATCGTCTTTGACGTGATTGTGCGCTACCTGCGCTACTCGGACTATGCGGTCAACTTTGTCCGCAACATCACCGACATCGACGACAAGATCATCCGGCGCGCGGCGGAGCAGGGCGAGCCCATCGGGACATTCACCGCGCGCTATATCCAGGCCATGCACGAGGACTACGACCGGCTGGGCATCCTGCGCCCCGACCACGAACCACGCGCCACGCAGTACGTGCCGGCCATGCTGGAGCTGATCGGCAGGCTGATCGAGAAGGAATACGCCTACGTGGCGAGCAACGGCGACGTGATGTACGCCGTCGCGCGCTTTGAGCCCTACGGCCGTCTGTCAGGCAAACGTCTGGGCGACCTGCGTGCCGGCGCACGCGTGCAGGTGGATGAGGCCAAGCGCGATCCGCTGGACTTCGTGCTGTGGAAGAAGGCCAAACCGGGCGAGCCGGCGTGGCCATCGCCGTGGGGCGAGGGGCGGCCCGGCTGGCATATCGAGTGCTCGGCCATGGCGGGCAAGCTCCTCGGCACGCATTTCGATATCCACGGCGGCGGACTGGATCTGAAGTTTCCGCATCACGAGAACGAGATCGCACAGTCCTGCGCCGCCAGCGGCGACAGCTTCGCCAATGTGTGGATGCACAACGGTTTCCTCAATGTCGACAACGAGAAGATGGCCAAGTCGCTGGGGAATTTCTTCACCATTCGTGATGTGCTGAAGTGGGTGCGTGATGCGGAGGTGATTCGTTACTTTGTGCTGTCCAGTCACTACCGCGGGCCGATCAACTACACCGAGCAGAATCTGAAGCAGGCCGATGCGGCGCTGGAGCGCATCTATCTGGCATTGCGTGAGGCGCCGCTTGCGGATGAGGCGCCGGCCGGTGCCGCCACGGCACGGTTTCGTGCCGCGATGGACGATGACTTCAATACGCCGGAGGCACTGGCGGCGCTGCAGGGAGTGGCGAAGGAAATCAACATTGCGTTGTCGGCGGGCGACACTGACCGCGCCGCGACACTGGCCGCGGAACTGCGCAGCCTTGGCGCGGTGCTGGGGGTCATCACGCGCAATGCTGCGGATTTCCTTCGCGGCAACGATGTCCGGACCGGCGATGCCGATGCCGATGCCAGGATTGAAACGCTCGTGGCCCAGCGGGAAGCTGCCCGCAAGGCGAAGGACTGGAAGGCGTCTGATCGCATCCGCGATGAACTCGCGGCGCAGGGGGTCATTCTCGAGGACAAGGCCGGAGGTCAGACCGTCTGGCGGCGTGGTTGAGCGCCCGCAGCCTGCAGAGAGGTCGTGCCGGGCGTGAGATATGCGGGTCAGCGCTCCTGTCGCCGCAGCGCACTCTCCAACGTATTGCTCATCAGCATGGCCACAGTCATCGGGCCCACGCCTCCGGGAACCGGCGTGATCCAGCCTGCGCGCTGGCGTGCCGTTTCGAATTCCACATCGCCCACCAGCTTGCCGTCCGGCAACCGGTTCATGCCCACATCGATGACCATGGCGCCCTCGCGGATCCATTCGCCCTTCACCAGTCCCGGTTTACCTACAGCAACGACCAGGATCTCGGCGCGGCGGACCTGATCCTCCAGGTCAAAGGTGAAGCGATGACAGATCGTGGTAGTTGCGCCCAGCAGCAGCAGTTCCAGCGCCATGGGGCGCCCGACAATATTTGACGCACCCACGACCACTGCATTGCGACCGTAGGTATCCAGTCCCGTCTGTTCGATCAGCCGCACGATGCCCAGTGGCGTGCAGGGACGGATGAACGGCCGGCGCTGCGCCAGGCGTCCGACGTTGTAGGGATGAAAACCGTCCACGTCCTTGGTCGGATCGATGCGCTCCACCACCGCGGGCGACTCGATATGCCCCGGCAGCGGCAGCTGCACCAGGATGCCGTCGATGGCCGGATCGGCATTGAGCTGGTCGATCAGCTCCAGCAGCCGGTTCTGCGAGCAGGAGGCGTCCAGGTCATGGGCCACCGAGAGGATGCCGCATTCCCTGCAGGCATTGCGCTTGTGGCGCACGTAGATCTCCGAGGCCGGATTCGCCCCAACCATGATCACGGCCAGCCCTGGCGGGCGCAGGCCCCGAGCCACCATGGCCTCCACCTCGCCGCGTACCCGCGCCTTGGTGGCTGCTGCCAGGGACTTGCCGTCTATGAGTTTCGCCGTCATCGCGCCTGAACCTGCCGTTTCCCGGGGAAAACCGGGCGCGGATTGTCGCATGTCCGGCCGCTGAATTGAGAACCGAAATTGACGCTCCGAGGCGCGGGCTCTTATGATGCCGGGCCGACCACGGGCGGCAGTTCGGGGCTTAGCGCAGTCTGGTCGCGCATCTGCTTTGGGAGCAGAGTGTCTGAGGTTCGAATCCTCTCGCCCCGACCATTTTTTTCGGGTCCATTCCGTCCTAGCGTGTGCCGACAACGGTCCCGTTACGGCCACGCTCTACTTTCAGCGTGTCCATCCGGCTTAGAAAGCGGACCAGCGACTCCGGATCGTCGGCATCGAAGATGGCTGTGAGGCGCAGGTCGCGCGCCTTGTCATCGGTCACATGGATGGGATGCAGGCTGTAACGATTGACTTCCGCGGCCACCTCTTCCAGACGATCGGCCCGGAATATCAGCCGCCGCTCGCGCCAGGCCACGGCTTTCGCCACGTCCGGCGCTGACTGCCGGGCCACGCGGCCGTCCAATGAGACCTGAGCCTCTTCTCCGGCTGTCAGTTCCGCGGATTTCGCTACGCGCACAATGCCCTCGACCACGGAGACCCTTGTTCCGTCCTGATGTCGGTACACATTGAACTGTGTGCCCAGCGCCTGAATGATCGCGCCGCCCGCGATAACACGGAATGGGCGCTGCGAATCTCTCGCCACCGTAAAGAGTGCCTCACCTTCGAGCAGGCGAATCTCGCGACCCTTTTCAGAGAATTGCACCGCAATGCGGGTTCGGGTGTTCATATCCACGCGCGAGCCGTCCTGCAATCTGACAATGCGCTGTTCGCCCACCTCCGTTCCATAGGTGGGAGCGCCGAAGGCGGTAAACCACAGTGTCGCCGCCAGGCCGACAATGGTGAGCGCTGCGGCTGCACTGATGGCAACAGCAGGTTGCAGGCGCCGGTGGCGAGTGGCGCTGCCAGCAGGCCGCGAATCCAGGCTTTGCTGCAGCGGCACGACGTTCCCTGCATCCACAGCCGCCGCGGCAGCGATCAGCCGCTCCACCCGTTCCGGATTGTTCTGCCCGAACCCATGCAGTTTTTTCCATACCGTGGTCGCGAACAGAAATTCCTCGACGTGCCGTGGCGAGCGGCGCAGCCAGGCAAAGAAGGCCGCCTGCTGCTCCCGGTCTCCTTCGCGCAGCTCGCATAGCCAGCGCGCGGCCTCCTCGCCGATGCCGAGCTGTGGATCTGGTGGTTCCAACGATGCCATGGGGTTGCTTCCTTACCGGTCCCGGGCCGACAGCTGCTGCCGGCAGGCATGCAGGGCACGGTACAGATGATTGCGGACGGTGCGCACGGAAATTCCGAGCGTGCTGGCTATCTGCGCATGTGGCAGATCCTGGCTGGTGGCCATCAGCAGTACCCGGCGCTGCATCGGCGGCAGCTGCGCGACCAGTTTCTCCAGCTCGCGGCCCTCGGTATGCCGGTCGATCAATGTCTCGGGCGTAGCGGAGTCGTCGCTGAGATGTTCGCCTATCTGCGCAACGCGCTCCGAGTCGAAGGCAACCGGACTGCTGGCCTCGCGGGCCCTGAACTCCTGCAATGCATTGACTGCAACGCGGTACATGTAGGCCTGCGGAGATTTCACCCGTTGGGGGCTTTCCACGCGCAGCAGACGCAGGTACACCTCCTGGGCAAGTTCCTCGGCGTTCTGGGCGTGATGTAGACGCTGCGCCAGGTACTGCTGCAACCCGGCGCGAAACTGTTCCAGTGCGGCCGTCCAGCCGCCCTGCCTGTCTGTGGAGTGTCCGGCAGCCCGCATATCTATATAGAGTGGTGAAGAGACAGAAGTGACCAGCGGGCGTACCGTGCTGGTCACTTTCGGCAGCGCTTCCCTCTTGTATCCATAGGGGAGCGCCATCGTAGCCCCGGTGACTATAACAAGCTGGGGTACTGTGAGATGAAACCATTGCACTACGGACTATTACTGGCGGGGCTCCTGGCATTCGGCGTGGCCGCCGCCGGGCCCGATGCCGTGCAGCCCGCGTTCAAGCTGAACATCGCCGCCCAGCCGATCGATGACGCCTTGCATGAACTCGGTCGGCAGTCGGGCCTGCAGATATTCTTTGCGTCTGATGAGGGCAAGGGCATCACGACGCCCCGGCTGGTGGGTACCTTCACGGTGCGAGACGCTCTGACAAAGCTGTTGCACAAGACGGGACTGCGCTACGAGTATATCGACGAGCGCACGGTGGCGATCCGGGTTTCAAGACCGGGACTGGAAGATGGCGCCGGGGTCTCCTCCCGCTCCGGACAGGACGCGGGAGCCGGTGGTGATGCACTTAGATTGACCCGGGTTGAATCGGGCCAGCAGTCAGGCCTGGCCAGGGCTGAGGCCTCCGTGGAGGAGGCTGCGCAAGGTGCGGATACAACTGCGGGCGCAGCGGGCGGCTCCAGGGGAATTCCAGAGATGCTGGTCAAGGGCAGGCGCAGTTCCAATACCGACATCCGTCGCAGCGAAGACGATGTGCAGCCCTACGTGGTGTTCGAAGCTGAAGAGATTCAGCGTTCCATGGCGGGAGATCTTGAGGCCTTCCTGCTCAGCCGCCTGCCGATGAATGCCTCCGCCGGGACCAGCTCGCAGAGTGAGGTTTTCAATCGCGGCAACCGCAGTTCGATCGACCTGCGCGGGCTGGGTGAGGATCAGACCCTGATCCTGGTCAATGGCCGGCGCATGCCCGGCGTTTCAACCGGATCGGATTTCAATCAGCCCGATATCAACGGCATACCATTGTCATCGGTGGAGCGAATCGAGGTACTGCCCTCCACCGCCGGCGGCATTTACGGTGGTGGCGCCACGGGCGGGGTGATTAACGTTGTGCTGAAAAGTGACTATCGCGGCATTGAAGTCAATGCCCGCTATGACAATGCCTTTAACACCGACGTGGCGCAGCGTCGCCTCGAGGGCAGTGCGGGTTTCAGTCTGGAGGGTGGCAAGACTCACATCATGTTTGCAGCCAGCCATACGGACTCCAATCTGCTGCAAACCGGCGAGCGTGATTTCCTGCAGCGTGCCCGGGCGTTGCAGCAGCAAAATAATTCTGCGGTTTTCGATGGCTTTTCTCCGCCAGCTGGAGCAACGGCCAATATCCGCAGCGCCGATGGCGCCGACCTGGTACTGGCGGCAACCGGCCAGTCCCTCGGTTCGGCCATCACCTCCGTTCCGTACGGCTATGGCGGCCCTACTGCCGATGGCGGCTCCGGTCTGCTGGCCAATGCCGGCCGCTACAACCTGGACTTGCCGGACAGCCTGCAAGGCCTGCGCAGATCACTGACCTCAAATCCGACGATTTCCTCCGCCTCGATCAATCTGCGTCGCCGGTTCAGTGACCGGATCGAGGCCTTTGTCGACTCGGCCTACTATGGGAACAAAAGCCATTCCAACTACGGCGGTTTCCCCGTATCCGCGATCACGGTGGCGGAAGGCGCGCCCAGCAACCCATTCCAGCAGGCAATCCGGGTGCAGTTTCCGGCTTCCGATTTCAGCTACGGCGGCGATGTTGATACCGAGTCGCAGACCTTGAAGATCGGCGGCGGGGTGATGGTCCGCCTGCCGCATGAGTGGACCCTGCAGGCCGGTTACGACTGGGGGCGTTCGCGCTACCGGGATTCCTATTCTTTGTTTGTTTTTACCGATGACGGCAGGGCAGCCCTGAGCGACGGGCGGCTGGATATTCTGCGCGATGTGGAGGCACATCCTCTGGACTATTCGCCTTACTATTTCACGCCGTCACCCAATCAGCGTTTTCCCACGCCCAGGGAGACCGTGCTGACGGATGCGACTTTGCGACTGGCCGGGCCGGTACTGGCGTTGCCTGGAGGATCGATCGTGTTCTCCACGTTGCTGGAGCGACGCGAACAGGAGCTGCAGGCGTCAGTGCGCGAGCTGAACATATTCCCGGATACTCCGAACTACTCCTACTATCCGTCACGCGGGCAGAAGACAGACAGTGCCTACGTTGAGGTGACTGCGCCGCTGATCTCTGCGACCAACGCCCGGCGACTGGCCCGCGCACTCGATCTGCAGGCCTCCTACCGGCGCGACGAGACGTCCACCACGGCGGTTCAGGACACGTCGGTTTCCAGCTTTGGCGTGCCTTCCCCGCAGGGACCGTTTCCCGACGTTCCATATGCGGTCAATCGGGTGCAGGCCAACCAGTACACGCTGGGTTTGCGCTACCAGCCGGTGGAGTCGGCGGCGCTGCGTGTCAGCTATGGTGCTGGCATCCTGCCGCCTTCGTTGTCACATCTGGTGCCGCGCATTCAGTTCAACTATTCAGTGCCGCTCACGCTGGACCCGAAACGCGATAACACGCCCGTGGGTGTGGTGCAGGAGTATCGATCCGGCGGCAGCCAGGATCTGGTGCCGGAGCAGTCGCGTAGCTGGTCCGCGGGCATCATATTCACGCCGGATTTCCTGCCTGGACTGAGATTGACGGCCGACTACACCCGCATCCGCAAGGCCGACGAGATCGCCAACATCGCCAGGCAGACGCTGTTTGATCTGGAGGACCGGTTTCCAGGACGCATTGTCCGCGCCGAACTGACTGCGGCCGACCAGGCGCAGGATTACACCGGTGGGGAGATCCAGTCCATTGACGCGGGTCGCGTAAACCTTGCTCACAGCGAACTGGAGGCCTGCGATATCCAGATCGACTATCGCTGGGATACGGCCTACGGAATGTTCCGCGCCAATGTCATCGCCACCTACACCTCACATTTGAAGCTGCAGGTGCTGGAGGGCTCGCCGGCAAGGGACTGGGTGGGCTTCACCGGCGGCCCGCTGCAGTGGCGGGGAAACGGTGGCCTGAGCTGGGATCGGGGTGCGTGGGCAGCCAGCTGGAACATGCAGTACTACGATTCGTATCTGGTCTACAGCGCCACGACCTCGGATTTCCTGCGTGACAACCTCATTCTCAATCAGGGCTCCAGCGTCATTCCCGACCAGATCTATCATGACCTGTTCGTCAAGTACCGCTTCGACGATGCATCGGGTTTCGGAGGTGGCGTGCTGGCCAATGGCGAGGTCGCGCTGGGTATCGCCAATGTGTTCGATACCAGTCCGCCAATTCTGGCGACCTCGGCAACCATCGCGAACGGCTACAGCACCTATGGCGACCCGCGGCTGCGGCGCTACAGCCTGGCGTTGACCCGGCGGTTCTGATGTTGCGGCATCGTCACAACATGTTGAAAATAATAGAAAAATAGGGCGATCCGGAACAGCCGCCGCGGTCGGGGAATACCCGCGACGCATTCATGTGAGCATTGCGTTTATCATGCGCCCCCTGCACGCAGCCTGCCGTGCGCCCGTAGCTCAGTTGGATAGAGCATCGGATTTCTACTCCGAGGGTCGCAGGTTCGAATCCTGCCGGGCGCACCATTACTTTCCGGGTCTATTCCGGGCACAAGGACACTTTAGCAGCGAAGGGATTCTCTGCTCACCCTCGCTTCGTTTTGCCAACCGCGTGGCCCTTTCTAGCCACCGCGAAGCTGCCATCAATGGACAGCGCATTTCCTTTGGATTCAACGGCGCTCCACCGCATGCTCTTGCAGCCAGATTTTAATTAACGACTGATACGGCACATCGCGCGAATTGGCGATCTGCCGAATGCTATCCAGCAGATATTTCGGCAGTCGCAATGAAATGGTTTCCGTCGATGGCTTGAGCTTGGCCAGGCGCACGCGCTTGGCTGTGGACCAGTCCACATGCTCCGTGCTGTCATGGCTGGCCCAGAAGGCTCGCTCTGCGGCCTCCGAGTTGAATTTAGGCGGGGTCTTCAGTTTGTGTTTCATAAATGACTCTTTCTTTGCGGTTCATGGCGCGTGCTGAAATGACGCGAATCAAGGTGCCTTCGGCCCGCAGCGTAAACGTGAGGTGTAGTTTCTTTCCTGAAAGCGTCTCTCCGAGTGCGTGAAAGCGGGGTTCCGCATCGCTGTGTCGTGCATCCGGCACGACCAGCAGATCGGGACAGAAAAACACCTGTTCGGCTTCCGCATCTGGTACGTCGTGCTTGCGGTTTTTCCCTGCATTGCCCGCGTCCCATTCAAAGCCAGTGGCGCTTTCCAGTTCCTGCATGGCTGTATGGTACCAACATATACATGATGCTCAAGCACAGAGCATAAAGACTTTAAAATCAGCAGCTTATCTGGGCGGCTTTCGGCGACTGGGGCTCGAGGCAGGCGCTCCAGTTGGCGAGAACGTCGAACAGGGAGTTAGAAGTTTCTCTATCCGGGCGCACCACCTCCAGAGGGGAGCTTCATATATACTCCTCCGCCCCCGTGGCCGCAGGGCGGGCATCCTCTGGATGCGCTGGCAGAGGATTTGCGGCCAGGGCCAGTGGTGGGCGTAGCTCAGTTGGTAGAGCCCCGGATTGTGATTCCGGCCGTCGCGGGTTCGAGTCCCGTCGTCCACCCCACTTCTATTCACGTCATCTGAGTCATTCCTCCACCCCCGGCCTGTTGCGCTGGACTTGCGCATGGCCGCGGTGCTGTCCAGTGAGCGTGCGTTCAGCGTGAAGCTGATTCAGTAGCACGCCAAGAATCGCTGCCAATCCAGCTCAGCCTCGTGGCTGCCGCGGGTTGCTGCTCGCGGGTGCGGCTGTCTGCGCCTGTTTCCGGGCCTCGAGCTCGGCACGCTCACGGCGGATGGTAAGTACGACCATGCCGATGGCGAAGGAAATCAGCGCCAGCATGGCGATCATCAGGAAGGCCAGCCCGCCGGTAAGGCGGAAGGCTTCGTAAACGCCGATGCCCACCCCGATGGGTGTGATGACCAGCAGCATGGGTTTGGCGATTCTCATTGCGGCAGCATAGAGGCTGGGAGGGTCCGATAAAAGGCGCTCAATCGCGCCGCGTGCGAACCTTCGCGGCCTGACTCAGTCCAGAGGAAGCAGGTATTCTGAGCCCTGTATCAACCGCATGCGGAGAACCCGTGCAAACCAGCAAGATTGCAACGCTGCTTTACCCTGTTTTAGCGATGGCCGCGGCTGTCCTGCTGCTCGGCAGCCAGGCCGGCTGTGAGCGGCAGTCTGCACCTGCTGCAGGTGCGACAACGCAAACCGCAACGCAAACCGCAGTCCAGGCCGAGGCGCCTGAGCCGGAATCGTCTCTGCATTCGTCCGCAGCCGCGACTGAGACCCTGCGCTGGCAGGAGGGCAGGGACTACGTTGTGCTCAGCCCGGCGCAACCGGTTGCGCCGGGACTGCCGCAAGGCAGGATCGAAGTGCTGGAAATGTTCTGGTACGGCTGCCCGCATTGCTTCAGCCTGGAGCCGTATCTTCAGGCCTGGGAGCCGAAGAAGGCTTCATACATCCACTTCACCCGCGTGCCGGTGACCTGGGGGCCCATCCATCAGCTGCACGCACGTCTTTTCTACGCCCTGGAAGAGTTGAATCGTTCCGATCTGCATATGGCGGCGTTCCGCGAGATTCAGGCGGGTGATCAGTTGCTGACCGGCCGCGACGTTCCGGAGACCGAGAACCTGCAGGTGGATTTCGCCAGGCGTCACGGCATCGATCCGGACGCCTACAGAGAGGTCTTCAACTCCAGCGAAGTCACTGAAAAAGTGCGCCACGCCGACGAGCTGGTGCGCCGCTACCGCGCCGACTCGATTCCTTTCGTATTCATTCATGGCAGGTATGCCACCGATGCTGTTCATGTCGGCAGCCAGGCCCGGCTGATCGAACTGATCGACTACCTGGCGGCGCGGGAGCACGAGGGGCAGTAGATCAGTGCGAAGGGCCTGAGGTCAGGTGCGACTGTGATGCGAGTCCGGTTGCCCGCCGATCCAGTCACGCTCGCGCAGCGTCGTCAGGTAAGGCAGTAACCGGGCGTCGAGTTCCGCATCCGGCGAGTGATAGCTCCACTGCACGGCGGGGGGCATCGACATGAGAATGGCATCGACACGGCCGCCCGATTGCAGACCGAACAGCGTGCCGCGATCGAATACCAGGTTGAACTCCACATAGCGGCCACGCCGGTAAAGCTGATAGCGGCGCTGGCGTTCCTCGTAAGGCATGTCGCGGCGTCTGTGCACGATGGCCATGAACGCCTGCAGGTACTGGCCGGCCACTGACTGCATGAAGGCGAAGCATTGTTCCCACGGCATGCCGAAATCGGGCGTGTCGGCATTCAGGTCGTCATAGAAAATGCCGCCCACGCCACGAGCCTCGTTGCGGTGGCGCAGGAAGAAATATTCATCGCAGTTGGCGCGCAGCTGCGCATACAGTTTCTCTTGAAAGGGTTCGCAGGCGCTGGCCGCGGCCCGATGCCACAGCGCCACGTCCTCTTCGAACACGATGCAAGGCGTCAGATCAAAGCCGCCGCCGAACCACCAGATGTCTCCGGCGCTGAAGAAACGCACGTTCATATGGCTGGTGGGGACACAGGGATTGCGCGGGTGCACCACCACCGACACGCCCATGGCGCGAAAGCGCTTGCCGGCCAGATGTGGATTGCGCGCGGTGGCGGCCGGCGGCAGTCTGGTGCCGCTGACATCCGACAGCGCCACGCCGGCGCGCTCGAACACCGCGCCGCCCTCCAGCACCGCCGTGCAGCCGCGTCCGGCTAGATCACCCGCCTGGCCGTCGCGTTCCCACGCATCGCGCAGGAAGCGATGTTCGGCTTCCTCGCCCTCAAGGGCGCTGCAGAGCTCATTTTGCAGGGAGGCCAGGTAGTGCTGAACGGATTCGGCGGGCGAGCGGTTCATGGCGGCTGTCTGTTCCAGTTGCGGATGCGTACCCATGCTGGCAGGCGGGTGGCAATCGGCGGCCGCGAGCCCTCAGTCCTGTATCACGATGCTGAGGCAGGTCAGGCCCGCCTCGGCCTTGTGCAGTTCCCCGATGCCCACCTGCCGCACGGCGATGCCGGCGGCCTGGAGTTTTTCTGCCGTTCGCGGGAAATCGGCGCTGACCAGTGTCTCTTCGCCCAGCGTCAGCGTATTGGCCGCAAAGGGCTCGGCCGGATCGATGGCGATGGGCTGCAGTTCCTGAAAGTCCGCCGGGTCGATCCACGCGGCGTTGAAAACCAGGAAATGCGGCGCCACGAAGGTCACCCCGGTTTTCAGATGCAGACATTTCGTCACCGGCACGGCACGCACCTGGTAACCCAATGGCGTCAGGATGCGCCCGAGCTGTTCGATGCCGGCGGCATTGGTGCGCGTGGATGCGCCGACGTACACGGTGCGGCCGATGCGCAGCACGTCGCCGCCGTCGAGGCAGCCCGGGGCCACGATGCGCTGTACTGGGCGATGCCTGCTCAGTACCTGCGCGGTTGATTCGACTTCCGCCTGGCGGGAGGCGGCGCCGGGGCGCGCGATGACCGCCATTTCCGGCACCACCACCGCCGTGTCCTCGACGAACACCGAATCGGCGTGATCCGGCAGCGGTGGCAGCCAGACGATGCGGGCGCCCATGGCTTCCAGAGCCTGCGCGTAGCGTTTGTGCTGCTCGGCCGCCTCAGCGGCATCCAGTGCGCCTCGCGCCAGATGCGTAAGCTCGCACTGCGCCAGCATGGGGCTGACCTGGCGAACAAGTACTGTGATTTTATTCTTGTTGTTCATCGTCTCGCGCATCCATCGTGCAAAGCGCTACAGTACTGGATTGTGGGCGCGAGGCAAACCGTCGCCCGGCAGCGGGCGCATCTGTGGTGAAGGAACGTGGTGGAGGAACCGTGGTGGAGGAACGTATGAGCAGAAGCAGACAGTTTTTCGTGGCAATCATGTTGCACCTTGCGGCTGGCGCGGCCATCGCGAATGCCCCGGTGCCCGCTGCGCCAGCCGACTCAATGGCGGCACTGGCGCCTTCTGGGGCCTTGCCCGACGATCGTGAGCTGGCCAACCTGGTGGCCTTCACGCGCCTGATGGGCTACGTCCACTACTTCCATCCCAGCGATGCAGCTGCCGTAACCGACTGGGCCGCTTTCGCGGTCGGTGGCATGCAGGCGGTCGAAGCCGCGCCGGATGCGCAGGCGCTGGCGGATACGCTGCGCCGGCTCTTTGCGCCGATTGCGCCAACGGTGCGGGTGTTTCGTACCGGCTACGCCGCCGGGTCGGCGTCCGCATATGTCGGGGAGGGTGAGCATCTGCGGATACGTGCATGGCGGCATGTTGGACTGCAGGCGCAGGGCCGAGGGAAGCAATATGCCAGCACTCGCGTTGCGCTCACACCGGCGGAAGCGGAGACGGACCCGGACATTGCCGATCCGCGCCAGCCATGGCTGGCGGATCTCGGTGGCGGGGTGTCCTGCGCTGTGCCGCTGTCCGTGTATGCCGATGATCAGGGGACGCTGCCGCGCACGGCGGTGCCGGTGGCCGAATCCGACTCCGGCACGTACTCGCCCGCGGATCGCGCCACACGGTTTGCCGCCATCGCCCTGCTGTGGAACATCATCCAGCATTCCTATCCGTACTTCGACGTCACGCCGGCGCCCTGGGAGGCCAGCCTGTATGCGGGACTGCGCGCGGCGGCGGCCGATGCCGATGGTGAGGAGTTTTCGATGACGCTGCGGCGGCTCATGGCGAACCTGCATGACGGTCACGGCTACGTCATCTATCGCCCGGGCGAACCAAGGCCCGTGCTGCCGCTGCGCTGGGGCTGGATGAACGGACAACTGGTGGTGACGCAGATCCTGCGCGAAGGCGCCAGTGCGCTGGCGCCCGGTGACGCGGTTCTGTCGATTGATGGGCAGTCTGCACAGTCCGCGCTGCATGTCGCGGAAGGCCTGGTGTCGGGAGCAACGCCACAGTGGATACGGTTTGTCGCCCTGAACGAACTGGCGCGATGTCACAATGAGAGCAGTCGCCAGCTGATGATTGAGCGCTTCGACAGACCGGGCTTTCCTGAGCAGATCAGCGTGCCTTGTGAGGTGTTGCCACGTGATCTGCCCGCAGGTGCTGCCAGGATCAGGCCCGAGGAAGTGCTACTGGAGGTGCGGCCGGGTATCCTTTACGTTGATCTCGACCGCATCAGTGAGGCTGAGCTTCAAGCGGCAATGCCGGACCTCGAGAGGGCCGAGGGTCTGGTCTTTGATCTGCGCGGGTATCCACATGTGGATCCAGAGAAATTCTTCGGCCATCTGAGCCGCATACCAATGCGCAGTGCGCAGTGGCATCTGCCGGTCATCAGCCGGCCGGACCGCAGCGATATGTATTTCGAGCGCCAGGGAGAATGGGATCTGCAGCCGCGCACGCCCTTTCTGGATGCCCGCAAGGCGTTCATCACCGACGGGCGCGCCTACAGCTTCGCCGAATCGTGCATGGGCATTGTCGAGCACTACGGCCTGGGTGAGATCGTCGGTGAGGCAACCGCCGGCACCAATGGCAACGTCAATCTCATCTCGCTGCCCGGCGGTTACTTCGCCAGCTGGACTGGCATGAAGGTGCTCAAGCATGACGGTTCGCAGCATCACGCGGTCGGCATCCTGCCGACGATTCCTGCTCAACCCACCCGCGCCGGCGTGGCCGCGGGGCGTGACGAGTTGCTGGAGCAGGCCGTACGGGCCGTTTCTCGCTAGAAACGATTGAATTACGGCTCAGCGCGCGCGGATCAGGATTTCCTGCGGCGTGGATTGCAACGTAAAGCCCTCAAGTTTTTCCAGAAACTGCACTAACGACAGCGGATCATTCGCATCGAATACGCCGGTGAGCTCGCGGGCACGGGCGTATCCGCCTTCCACGCGCAGGCGTGGCGCACTGTTGTAGCGATTGAACTCCGCGACGATATTCTGCAGCGGCTCATCGACAAACATCAGCCGCCGCTGGCGCCAGGCGGTGACCTTTGCCGGATCGACCGGCGTGAGCTCGGTGATGCGTCCATCGGGGAGGATCTTCGCGCCCCGGCCGGCGGTCAATTTTGTTGCCGGGAGGGGGGAGGCCGGTGTCTGCGCCGCGCCGCCATCTGCCGGCTCCACCAGGGGGGTGGCGGGACTGGAAATCTGCACGGCGCCTTCGATCACCGCCACGGTGGTTTCCGATGCCCCCAGGTACACATTGAACCGCGTTCCCAGGGCCTCGATGGCCGCGGTGTCTGCATGGACCACGAACGGGCGGTTCGGATCGAGCGCGACGTTGAACAGGGCCTCACCGGACAGCAGTCGCACCGAACGCTCAGTGTCCGAGAAGCGTACCTGCACCCGTGACCGGGTATTCAGCTCCATGACTGAGCCGTCGGCCAGCTCCACCGAGCGCATCTCGCCCACGTCGGTCGTGTAGCGCGTGCCATTGCCCGCAGACACCAGCAGCCATCCGCCAAACGCCAGTCCGGCGAATGCGGCAGCCGCGGTGAGACCGACGCGCCAGCGGTGGCGTTTACGAACTGGTGTTGCCACGGAAACCGGAGCTTCGTCCAGTGAAACAATGTTCCCCGCCGCCTCCGCGATAACCGCTTGCACATCGATCTGATGCCCGGCGTCTACGCGATCCAGCGCCTTGTACAGTGCCGAGGCCAGCAGATACTCTTCCACGTGGCGTGGGGACTCCTTCAGCCATTCGGCAAAGGCAGGCTGCGTATCGGCGCTGCCGTCGGCCAGCTCAGTCACCCAGTCGGTAGCCTGTTCGGTGACGCTGCGACGGTCGCGGCGGTGTGTGGTTACATGATCGGTGCTCATCCAGCGCCTCCTAAACTTCCCAGCGCCCGGCGCGCAGCGCCGCCAATGCGCGGCCGACGTATTTCTTGACGGTGTGCTTTGACAGGTTGAGCCGCGTGGCCACCTCGGCGAAAGAAAAACCATCGCGCTTGTGCAGCAGGATCACCGCGCGATACGTGGCAGGCAGGCGCTTCAGCGCCCGGTCGAGTTGATGTTCCAGGTTCAGATCCTCGCCGATCACATCCTGGTGCATCTGCGCCGGACGCTCGGTCAGCGCTTCCAGCGCATCGGAATCGAACTGCACCCGTTCGCGGCGCGCGCGTAGCTTGAACTCATACAGCACATGCGAGGCGATCCAGTACATGTAGGCCGGTGAATCGCCGGCTGCCAGTTCCGCCTTGCCGGTGCGCAGCAGCCGCAGGTAGACCTCCTGCGCCAGGTCGCGCACATCCTGCCCGCCGCGCAGACGGCGCATGAGGTAGCGCTCCAGCGGTTTTCCATATTGCTCGGCCACCGATACCAGGGCGTCGGCAGCAGGCGAATGCGGGTCGATGTCGTGGTCGGCTGCCATATCGGGACGTAGTACCTCTCCTGTCTATAGCTGTGCCTGTGGCAAAAAGAGGGTACAACAGTTATTGCGGACAGAAAAATGTACCCTCTTGAGGTCCCTGGGCCAGCTATGTGCAGGCAGGCACACAACGGGGAGTAGCGGCATGGTCGCGATGCGCAATTTGGTTTTTGGGTGGGTGATGCTCGGGTCCATGGGGCTCGTGGCCGGCACGGTTGCAGCTGCGGAGTCAGCTCAGGTGGCCTTTGACATTGATCCCAAGCCGCTGAACCTGGCGCTGACAGAGTTCGCCCGGCAGTCCGGGCTGCAGGTGGTATTCGTTGCCGAGATTGGCCGCAATCTCACCGCGCCGCGAGTCTCGGGCAGCTACACACCCGAGGCGGCGTTGCAGCAGCTGCTGGTCAACACGCCGTTTGCCTTCGATTTCATCAATCCGCGTACGGTGACCATCCACACGCAGAAGCCGGCGGCTGACCAGGTGTTCGCGCCGGCGCGGGGTGATGCCGCAGGTGCGGGTACGATCAATCTGGCCGGCGGTCTGGCCCGCGTCGAGACGCCGCGGTCCGGCAATGCGGACCAGCAGGACGGCTCGGAGACCCCAGGTTCAATGGAGAAGGCGCAGGGCTCCGGAGCGGGCGAGGGGATGGATGGCAAAGGCATTCCGGAAATCCTGGTGCGCGACAAACGGACCTCCAACACCGATATTCGCCGCACGGAGGACGACGTGCAGCCTTATGTGGTATTCGATGCGGAGCAGATCGAGCAGGCCATGTCGCCGGACCTGGAGTCCTTTTTGAAGACCCGCCTGCCGATGAATCAGGTGCGTGAGACCACGCAGCAGAATATCTATGGCACGCGCGGTCATCAGAGTACCGTCAACCTGCGTGGCCTCGGCGCCAATCAGACGCTTATCCTGGTCAACGGGCGGCGCATGCCCGGCATCGCCGCGGCGGCGGATTTTGTGCAACCGGATATCAATGGTATTCCGCTGTCCGCGGTGGAGCGCATCGAGATACTGCCGTCCACCGCCGGTGGCATCTACGGCGGTGGCGCCACCGGTGGCGTGGTCAACATCATTCTCAAGCGCAACTATTCGGATCTGGAAATGACCGTCCGCTACGACGGCAGTTTCGATGGCGGCGGCGCCCAGCGCCGCATCGAAGCCACCGGCGGGTTCAGCCTGTTTGCGGGGCGGACCAACGTAATGGCTACGGCGAGCTACCAGGATGCCAATCCACTGTATGCCGGTGACCGCGATTTCGCCGAGCGTTCCCGCGCCCTGCAGATCAGTAACAATCCGGGCCTGCTGTACGACGGCACCACGCCCGTGCGCGGCTACACCACCAACTTCCGCAGCGTCAGCGGCAATGATCTGGTGCTGCTTGATGGCATGCGCTCGTTGAACTCGCCTTTTGCCTACGTGCCCGAAGGCTACCCCGGGCCCGCGCTGGACAACGGTCTGGTGTTTCTGAGCACTGCCGGCCAGTACAACCTTGACCAGGCCAATGATCTGGTCGGCAGCCAGCGTGTGCTGTTGTCGGCGCCTGAAGTGAAGTCGGTGTCGATCAACGCCCGCCATGAGTTCACTCGCTGGCTGGAAATGTTTGTTGACGTCTCACGCTACGAAAACAGCGTACCGAGACTGGCGACTGTCGGCGCCAACACCTCGTACACCCTGTTCGAAGGTCCGGCCAATCCATTCACCGAATCGATACGGGTGACTGTCCCCATGCCGACCTACGACTACAACGAGCACAACTGGGCGTCGAAGTCCGAGTCCGAGCAGGCCGCCGCCGGCTTCATCGTGCGCCTGCCGCGGGACTGGACGGCGCAGCTGGAATATGTCCACAGCCGCTCCGAGCAGACGTTCTATATTCCGTTCGCCTACGTCAACACCGATGGCTTCTTCGCGCAGGCCCTCGGCGATATCGATCCGCTGAGTGATGTCAACGCCTTTCCGGTGGACTACTCGCCGTACTATGCCAGCGTCGGCGGGGAGACCGACGCGCTTGGGGCCAACTATCCGGCCTTTCAGAACAACGCCACGCTGCGCCTCGCCGGACCGCTGCTGCGCCTGCCTGGCGGACCGCTGCGTCTCTCGGCGCTGGTGGAGAACCGTGAACAGTTCACCGATGAACAGATCGAGGGCTACTACATTCCGGGCTTTCCGGATCCCTTCTACGCCTACTATCCGGAGGTTGGTTCACGCACCAATAGCGCCTATGCGGAACTGACCGCGCCGCTGGTCGCGGCCGCCAACGCGCGGCCCGGGCTGCTGGGCTTCGACGTGCAGATCTCCTATCGCCACGACCAGACCACCACTCGTACGCGCGAAGTGGGTCAGGACGTTATTTTTGTCAGTGACCTCAACGACCTGCCTGACGTGCCCTTCGAGAGCAACACCGTGAACGGCAACCAGTTCACCCTGGGCTTTCGCTACACGCCAGTGGAAAGCCTGGCGCTGCGGGTGAGCTTTGCCGAAGGTATCCTGCCACCCAGTTCCTTCCAGCTGTCCGAGTACATCTATCCATCGGCATCAATTGCCGACTATGGGCTGTTTGATCCGCTGCGCGGCGAAATGTACATCGACGGTACTGGCCTGCAGCGCCTGACTGACTTCGGCAATCTGCAGCTGCAGCCGGAGCATTCGCAGAGCTGGTCGGCGGGACTGATCTTTACGCCGGACACCCTGCCCGGACTACGCATGTCGCTGGACTACACCCGCATCGAGAAAACCGACGAGATCACCCCGCTCGATGCGCAGACGCTGATCAACCTCGGCGCGGCCTTTCCCGATTCGGTGGTGCGCGATCCGCTGACGCCGGCCGATCAGGCCATGAACTACACCGGCGGGGTGATCCGCGAACTGAACCTGGGTAATGTCAATGTGGCCGAGAGCCTGGTCGAGGCATTCGACATGCAGGCAGACTACATCTGGCAGACAGAGCTCGGCGAGTTCGGCGCCCATGCCATCGCCACCTACCAGCCACACCTGCGCCAGCAGGCCGCCGCTGGCTTCGCCGAGCTGGACTCGGTTGGCTATCTGCAAGGGCCGTTGAAGTGGCGCGCCAATGCCGGGTTGCACTGGACCCGCAGCGCCTGGACGCTGGGATGGAACATGCAGTACTACGACAAATCCCGCGTCTACCGCGCCACCGATTTCCCTTTCACGCGCAACATGAACGTCCTCAGCCAGGGTGCAGAGCTGTTCGCCACGCAGACCTATCACGATGTGTTCGGGCGCTTTCGCTTCGGCAACACAGCGGGTTTCACCGGTGGGCTGCTGGAAGACTCCGAAGTGCTGATTTCGGTGCAGAACGTCCTCAATGACAGCCCGCCCATCGTCGCCTCCGGCCGCAGCCCGTTCTACACCTCCGGTTACAGCCCCGAAGGCGACCCGCGCCTGCGCCGCTACTCCATCTCTCTGCGCGTGAGCTTCTGACGGCCACCCGCGGCGGCTGCGCCCGCAGAAAAGTTGGGGTATCATGCGCGCCCTTCGCCGGCGGCCTGCGGGCCGTGGCGAAGAGGAAATTGCCGGGTCGCGCCGGGCTGCCAGCCAATATAGCCTTTAAAATCAATAGGTTATGCAGCAGTCACAGGCCCGCTTCATTTCGCAAGACGGGCCGTTAGCTCAGCTGGTAGAGCAGGAGACTCTTAATCTCTTGGTCGTAGGTTCGATCCCTACACGGCCCACCAAATTTCACTTATAGATCAACTAGTACCTCGACGCAGTGATTTTGACCGGTTGAGCGGGCGAGAGTACCGGTAGGGATTGCGGGCTGAGGAGTAGCCTGATGCTGCGTGGAACGCCGGGCTGTCGTTGGATGAAGCCTCCCCGTTCCAAGGTGAGGATCAT
>JAJFKF010000055.1 GCA_021773365.1 Gammaproteobacteria bacterium
CGTATCCGGCACTGGCCCGTCAGGCTAAACGCGAGGGCGCGCAGATTTTGTTCTGGGATGAGTCTGGTTTTCGCGCTGACACCGTGCATGGTAAGACTTGGGGATTGCGCGGCCAGACACCCATTGTTTATCGACCCGGGCTACGCCAGTCGATTTCGGCTGCCTCGGCAGTGGGTCCGCGCGGGGAGTTCTGGTTCTGCACTTATGTCGGTGGATTGAACGGCGAACTGTTCGTCGAGTTGCTGGGCCAATTGATGCATAAACGCAAAAAGCCGGTGCGGCTGATTCTCGATAGCCTGCCGGCGCACAAAACTCGGCTCGTTCGTAACTACGTGGAATCGACCGAAGGTAAATTGAGCCTGCATTTCTTGCCGGGCTACGCGCCCGAATTGAATCCGGATGAATTGGTCTGGAGTCATGTCAAACGCACCGGCACGGCGCGACGGCCGCTGCAACAAGGCGAGAAGCTTGCCGGACGCATCGACCAACAACTCGCCGACGTTCGCGACGATCCAAAGCTCGCCTGGTCATTTTTCCAAGCTCCTTCCGTCGCCTATATTCGTGACTGCTGAGTAAGACCGCCCAGCATGCACTGGTCATGGTACTTAACATACGCCGCCCGTGCGTTTATTCCTGCGTCTGCGGATACTCCCGGTTCATATCGACGATGTCCACGCTGTCCGGCGCATCACCGATCAGGTAGCGGTTGAAGTGATCGGCCCGCGCCCAGAAGAAATAATCCCACTCCTTGCCGACATACCCGTGCGCGCCGCCAGGCAGCACCAGCATGTCGAAACGCTTGCCGGCGTTGATCAGCGCCTCGGCCATGCGGTAGGTGTTGGCCGGATGCACGTTGTCGTCGACCGCGCCGGTGACCAGCAGCAGATGCCCCTTGAGGTTGCGCGCAAGCTTGTCGTTCTCCGTCACCGCGAACTTGAAAGTGACGTTACCCTCCTCGTCGGTGACTTCCTCCAACCCGTTGTAGCGCTCGCTCCACCAGCGGCTGTAGATGGAGTTGACGTGGTTGCCGGAAGAGGACACTGCCGCCTTGAAGAAGTCCGGATACACCAGCATGGCGGCGGTGGACATGAAGCCGCCGCCGGAGTGGCCGAAGATGCCCATCCGCTCGATGTCGATGAAGTCGTGGCGGGCGGCGAGCTGTTCAACGGCGGTTTTCTTGTCCGCCAGCCCGTAGTCGCGGAAGCTGCTGTTGTAGCTGAAATCCTGGTAGGCGCGCGAGCGGCGGGGATGTCCGCCGCGATTGCCCACCGACACCACGATGTAGCCGAACTGCGCCATGCCGGGCAGGCTCATGGTGGACTGGCTGATGCGCCCGGTGCGGGTGATCATGAATGCTGAGTCCACCGATTCGGTCTGCGGACCGGGATAGACGTACGCCAGGAGGGGATACTTCTTCGAGGGATCGAAATTGAACGGCTTGTACATCACGCCGTACAGGTCGGTGATGCCGTCGTCGGCCTTGACGGTGAAGGTCTCGGGAAACCTGAACCCGGCACCTACCAGGCGCGACAGGTCGGCCTCCTGCAGCGTCATCAGCACCTTGCCGTTGCTGTCGCGCACTTCGGCCCGCGGCGCGGTGTCCACGCGCGAATAGTTGTCGACGAAGTAACGGGCCGAATCGCAGATATCCGCCTTGTGGGAGAAATTGCCCGGATCGAGCAGTCGCAGGCCGCTGCCGTCGAAGTTCACCCGGTAGAAATGCGCGTAGTAGGGGTTCTCATCGGGCTCGCGCCCGTAGGCGGTGAAATACAGTACACGGTTGCGTTCATCCACGCGGGCCACGTCCGCCACGTGATAGATCCCTCTGGTCACGGCGTTGAGCAGCTCGCCGTCGGCGTTGTAGCGGTACAGGTGCGCCCAGCCGTTGCGTTCCGACCAGAAAATGAATTCCCGCCCGTCGCCGATCAGCTGCGGCGGTTCGAAGTCGTTGGGAGTGTTGAAGCGCTCCTCAACCAGCACCTTCACCGCGCCGCTGCTGGCGTCCACCCGCAGCAGGTCGACGCGTTTCATGTCGCGGCTGACGCGATACAGGAACAGCCGGTCGGGGCTGGCGGACAGCCAGCGCATCGGCTGGCGCCGGTCAGTCCTGCCGGCGGCCGGCCGGGGCGCGGAGAGCAGCTGCAGCTCCTGCTGCGCGAAGGCCGACACATCGATCTGCCGGCCCTTCTGCGCGTTCATGTCGAACACCCACAACGAAGCCTCGCCGGCGTTCTCGTCGCCCGCCATGGCATAGGCGTAGCTGGTCAGCGTGGGCCGCGGTCGCGCCAGCGGATCGATCACCCACAGCTGCTGCACCTTGCGGCGGTCATAGCGCACCACCGCGAAGCGGCTGGAATCGTGCGACCACAGCGCCCTGACGCGCACGCGCTGCTTCATCTGCTGCGCTTCGGCGTCGGATTTCAGCCGCTGCGCGTAGGTCGACTGCACGCCGAAGTAGTCGTAGTGCTCCTCGCCGTCGTCGGTGAGGCGGTGCTCGACTATGGACGGGTCGTCCTCGTCCTCCTGAGCCTTGGCGTAGTTCTCGGCGTCCATCCAGTACAGGTCGAAACCCTTCCCGTACAGCACAACACGCTCGTCGGGGGAGAAATTGGTCCAGCCCAGGTCATCTTTCAACTTGTGGTAGTCGGCGAGATGGCGCAATTCACCGCTGGCCAGCTCGTACTCGAAACCGAAGATCTTCTTGAAGTCCTTCTTCAGCGGTTCGGGCGGCTTCTCGCCGGCCGCTTTCGCCCGCTCGACCTTCGCCTTGTGCTTCGCCTCCTCGCGCGCCTTCTCCGCCTCGTCGACCTGCGAGCTTTTTACCTCGAAGCGCACCTTGCGGTCCGCGTCGATAAACTCCAGCTCCTGCAGCGGCAGGTTGTGCGCGTCGAAGGCATCGTGCATGGTCAGCGCCAGCTGCGCGGCCAGCTTGTCGTTGTCGAACAGCGGCCGCTGCGCCCCCTTCTCCGGATCGGCTAGATGCCAGGACCTGCCGGCGGAAGTGGTGTAGGCATACCAGAAGCGGTCGCTGTGCTTCAGCCAGTTCGGTTGCACCTCGATGGAGTCCACCAGCTTCATGATGCGCGAAGGCGCGAAGCGCGCGGCGGTTACGTAATCGGCTTTCCGTATCCTCTCGCCGGCGGACCGGTCGGGGACCTCGCCGGTCTGCGCGTGGACAACGGATACGGCGGCCAGAATGGCCAGGACGGACAACGGCTTCATTTCGAGAACTCCTCCGGTAACGTCTCACAGCGGCTCTGTGGTCGCTTCGCGGAGCTGTGACTACCGGTGGGCGAATCAGTTCCCTGCCGGCGAAGCTTTGTTCGATGTGCAGCAGGACAAGTCCCGGCCGTTTCGCATCATCGGAGATGTGGGCCTTAAGAAGGGCAGGGCGTCCACTGAGCATGGAACAGCACTTGCGGCGGGTGAAGCGGCACGGGTCACGAGTGTGGGCAGCATCCAGCGTGAACCGGTTGAGGATGTCGCGGCTGTGGAGGCCTGGAGCCAGCCCGAACTGGTTTTCGAAGGCGCCTCGCTGGAGGAGGTGGTGGCTCAGTTCAAAGGAAATTCAGGAAAAAGATTTCCGGGTGGTAGCCATTGCCTGCCCCGGAGCGCTCTAATACCAGGGTCCACCAGCGGGGCGGGTATGCCGGGCGAAGGTAAGCAAGCGTTTGTGACTGCGATCGAGCTGAGGTATGGCCGGCAGCTGCGGCGGTTTCTTGCTGCCCGATTGCGCAATGCATCAACCGATATGCCCGATCTCATGCAGGAGGTCTACCTGCGACTGCTACGTATCGAAGATCATGAGGCCATACGTAATCCACAGGCGTATCTGTTCACCGTGGCGAGCCATGTGCTGCACCAGCACGCGCTGCGCCAGGCGACGGCGTCCGCCGCCGAGGTACTGGAAGTCGATCTGCAGGCGCATGCGGAAACCGATCCGGTCGCCGAGACGGAACTCGAACAGGCCTTCGAATTACTTGATCAGTCACTGCGGGCGCTCTCGCCCAGGGCCTATACCACGCTGGTTCTCAGCCGCTGCGAGGGTGTGCCTCTGAAGGAGATCGGCAGGCAATTCGGGGTTTCCCGCGATCAGGTCAAGAAATATCTCGCGCGGGCGCTCATCCATGTGCGCCAGCGACTCACGGACCTGAACGGAGGCACGGACTGATGCAGGACCAATCTCAACCCGTGCCGAATATCCAGATACTGGAGGAAGCCTCCGGCTGGTTTGTCGATTTTCACGAGGGGGAAGTTGATGCTCACGGGCGGAAGGCCTTCAACCGCTGGCTGCGCCGTTCGCCAGAGCACGTGCGCGCCTACGTGGAAATTGCCGCTGCCTGGGAGGAATCCGCACGGCTGCACGGTCGGCATGGCGAGGCGGCTGAGCTGGTGACGCAGGCGTTGAACGAGACCAATGTTGCCGCGTTTCCTCTCTGCGAGCCTCGCACCGGTGCCGGCGCGGTTCAGCCGTCCAGGCGGCATGTATCTTCGCGGTTGTTCTTCGCCGCCGCGACTGCCGCATTGCTGGCGGTGCTCGGTGGCTGGCTATACGGGCAGCGCCAAAGCTATTCCACCGGCATCGGCGAGCAGCGCGTGTTGACGCTGGCGGATGGCTCGGTCATCGAAATGAACGCGCTTTCGCGCGTGAAAATTCGTTTCTCCGGGCAGGCGCGCGATGTTGAACTGCAGGCCGGCCAGGCGCTGTTTCAGGTGGCGCCTGATCCAGCCCGTCCGTTCACTGTGCGCAGCGATGAGGTGCGGGTCCGGGCCGTGGGTACCCGGTTTGATGTGTACCGCAGGTCCGGCAGGACCATTGTCACGGTTGTCGAAGGGCGTGTTGCCGTTTCAACCGCGCGCTCCCCGGGAGCCGGACCGGACGCGGTCGGGCGCGCCTCGTCCATATTGGCAGCGGGTTTCCAGACCGTAGCGCGGTCCGATGCCATTGCACCGCCCATGCCCGCCAATCTCTCCAGTGCAACTGCCTGGACCCGGCGCGAGCTGGTGTTCGATGACACGCCGCTGCTCGAAGTCATCGAGGAGTTCAACCGGTACAACGTCCGCCGGATCGTGATAGAGGATCCCCGGCTGCAGGCGTTTCACATCCGCGGGACCTTTGCAGCCTCGCAACCCGGGCGGCTCATTGATTTTCTGCGCGACCGGTTTGATCTGCAAATTGAAGAGAACGGCGGCCGCGTGCGCATCTCTGGAAAATAAATCTGCCAGCGGGGTAGCCATTGGGGTGTTGCGGAAGTTCTAAAGCGGCATGAGCCGGTTACGCAGCGCTCGAAAAATGGGGAGTTCCGTCATGCGCACTTTTGCATCCGCCGCCGTTCTGTGTTTTCTCGCAATTCTGCCGGTGCAGGCAGCGGATGCGGAAGCCGGTGTCCGCACCGCCGTTCACATCCCCGCGCAGGCGCTGTCGGCTGCGCTGAAAATCTTCGAGCAGAACCACCATATGCAGGTCATATTTGTTTCCGAGGACGTACGCGACGTGCGCACCCGGGGCGCCTCGGGGGAGATGACCTCCGAGGAAGTGCTGCGGCAACTCCTGAGCGGAACGGGACTCACCTACCGTTACGTGGATCAGCGGACCGTCACCATCATTCCCGTTGTCCCGTCCGCCGCAATGGAAGGTGGTGCGGCCGATCGCGCGCGGAGTACACCGGCCGCCGCGCAGTTCCTGCGTCCGGTGGCGGATGCGCCGTACACCGTGGACGTCGAACGTGAACAGCCGGCTCGCCGGGCGGATACCGCTCGGGAAGAGGGCGAAATTGTGGTTACCGGCACTCATATCCGGGGCGTGACGGACCTGCCGTCTCCGGTGCAGATTTATACGCGCCGGGACATTGAGAACAACGGCTTCGGAACGGTGGAAAAGATGCTGGAAAAGCTGCCGCAGAACTTCGCGGAGATCAGCACCGAGGGGGCGCGCACACAGGGCGGCTCGCGCCTGGCAGCCTTCAATATCGACCGCGCTGCCGGGGTGGATCTGCGCGGGTTGGGCGCCGATTCGACCCTGACGCTGCTCAACGGGCGGCGGCGCGCGGCTAGCATCGACGGTCGGGTGGTTGACGTGTCGGTTATTCCGTTGGTGGTGATCGAACGGGTGGAGGTGGTGACCGGCGGACGTTCGGCCATCTATGGATCGGACGCGGTCGGCGGCGTAGTGAACTTCGTTACGCGCCGCGACTTTCAGGGCGCACGGACCGGCGTGTCGTACGGTTTGAACCGGGAGGGCAGCGAGACGCTGCTGGTGAATCAGATCGCTGGCGCGAATTTCACCCGCGGAGGGTTCATTGCCGCGTACGATTACCAGCGCGACTGGAGCTTGAACCTGCGCGAAACTGGTGCTGTTGGGCGCTACGATGCTTTTGACACCGAGTATCTTCAGGTAGGCCAACCCGATGCATGGCGTCACTCGGGCTTCGCAGCCGGGCGATTCGACCTGTCCGACGGTATTGAGCTTCATGCCGACACGCTCTATTCCTATAAGAAGAGCGGCAGCTCGGATATCTTCGTCAATCCGGGCACGAGCACCGAAAGCTTCTCGGCGCTGGAATACGCCAGCCGCCACCTGAGCTTCTCCGGCGGCGCGGTGGTTGACCTGGGCACGGGCTGGTCGCTGGACCTGGCAAGCGGATACAGCGAAGTGGATATCGAGTACGGCGTGGACAGCTACTATGACTACGGCTTCTTTGAGTACTCCCAGGCGCTGCAACAGGTCATAGGGACCTCGATCGTGACGCTGTCCGCCGTTGTTGACGGACCTTTGCCGATGCTCGGCGGATTCAGGCCGCGGCTGGCCGCCGGTGTGGACGCGCGCGAGGAGGAACGAAGCCGCAACACCGTGGGCTTCGACCCCGTTCCCGCGCGCCAGCGCCGCGTGCGTTCGTTGTTTGCCGAGCTGCTGCTGCCGTGGGCGCCGGATAGAACCCGTCCCGGCCTGCGGAAGCTGGAACTCTCACTGGCCGGGCGGTACGACGACTACAGCGACTTCGGCGGTACTTTCAATCCGCAGGCCGGCGTGGTCTGGGCGCCGTTTGAAGGGCTGCGCATCAAAGGCGCGTTTTCCGAAGCCTTTCGCGCGCCGGCTCTGGCGGATGTATCGTCGAACAGCACGTTTCTGCGGCTGCGCAACTTCATCGACCCTGCCGCTCCCGCGGGCACCTCGCCCGTGCTGATGCTGACCGGCAGTAGTCCGGACCTCGGTCCGGAAACCGCACGTACCTGGAGCGCAGGCATCGAATTCGAACCCGCCGCGATGCCCTGGGCGAGCTTCTCCCTGTCCTATTTCGACATCCGCTACGACGACCGGTTGGACGTTCCCGCCATAGGCTCCGACCAGGCGCTGGCGCTGCAAAGAGAGGAATACTTCCTGGGGCTGATTGATCGCATGCCTACGGCGCAGAGAATTGATGCGCTGCTTGCCAGCTCTCCGTTTCCACCGATCAACGAAACCGGTGTAGCGCTTGATCTAGCCACGCAGCAGATGCTGGATGTGTTTCCTAACCTGGTGATTTTCGACAATCACACCAACAACATTGCCATCGAGAGCGTCAGTGGTCTTGACCTGGGTATCGCGGCACGGTTTGATGGTCCCGGTGGCAGGTTCTCGCTCGGACTCAACGGCACCTACACACTCGATCACCAGCGCAGGCTCACCACCACCAGCCCGGCCTTCCCCAGAGTCAACGAAGTGGGCAAGCCGGCGGGTCTGCGAATCCGTGCCAGCGCGGGCTGGACGCGCGGCGCATACGGGGGCTTCCTCTTCCTGAACCACGTTGGCGGATACGATAATCCCTTCACCGCCCCCGGTTCGCGGATCGACTCGTGGACCACGGTGGACCTGAATTTGAGTTTCGATGGCGCGGGACTCGATGGTTCCGGTTGGCTGCGCGATATCGTTTTTGCGATCAGCGTGAACAATCTGCTCGATACGGATTTTCCGCGAGTGGTGGGCGGGCAGTCGCCCGTGATCTACGACCCCGCGAACGCCAGCGCGCTGGGCCGCACCGTCTCGGTGCGTCTTGCCAAGGAATGGTGAAAGCGGATCGGTGCGCAATGCGCGCGCGGGCTGCGTGTGTCCGAGCCGGGATTATCATCCTGGCAGTGGCTGTGAACGCCGCGGCGGTAGAGGGGCGGAACGAACGCGCAGACAGCGGACTGGACGACAGGCAACTGGCCAATCTGGTGGCCTTTACACGGCTGCTCGGTTACGTGCGCTACTTCCACCCCAGCGATGCAGCGGCCGCCACGGACTGGCGGCGCTTTGCCGTCGAAGGCATGCGGCAGGTGGAAGGGGCGGGCGATGCCCGGGCGCTGGCTCACCGACTCACGGCGCTATTCGTGCCCATCGCACCTACCGTGCGTGTGTTCCGCACCGGCAGCGCCGCCGGATCTGTTGCGCCGCTTCGCGAAGCACAGGACCTGCGCGTGGTCGCCTGGAGGCACGTGGGCTTGCAGGCCCAGGGTCCGGGGGATATTTACGGCAGCCGCCGTGCATACGCGCCGGCGGCGGAGGCCGCAGCGGACCGCGCTTTTCCCGATCCGCTCAGGCCGCTGGTCGCGGACCTGGGCGGCGGAGTGTCCTGTGCTGTGCCGCTGGCCGTCTTCGCCGACGAGCATGGAACCCTGCCCGGCGCGCGCACCGTCGAGCCATCCTCGGGCATGGTCTATTCCGCCCGCGACCGCAGCACACGACTGGCCATCGTGGCCCTTGCCTGGAACGTTCTGCAGCATTCCTATCCGTACTTCGAGTTTACATCCACCAGCTGGTACGGCAGTTTATACGCGAGCCTGCGCGCCGCGGCGCGCGACGTCGACGACCTGCAGTTCCTGGATACGCTGCGGCGCATGATCGCCGGCCTGCGCGACGGGCATGGTCTGGTGAACTACCGGGGCGAGTCGTTCGGTTCCGTGCTACCGCTGCGCTGGGGATGGATAGAGGGACGGCTGGTCGTGACCGAGGTGCTGTCGGACCGGATGCGCGGCCTAGCGCCCGGTGATGCGGTGCTGACGATAGACGGCCGAGCCGCCGAGCGCGCGCTGCGCGAGAAGGAAGCGCTGATATCCGGCGCCACCGCGCAATGGATCAGGATACGGGCCTTACGGCGCTCGCTGCGCTGTGGCGGGCGATCGAGCCGAACGGTGGAGATCGAGCGCTATCCGGATCTCAGCCGACACAGGTTGACCGTTCCGTGCATGCCGCCCGAGGACATCGCTGCGGCGTTATCGCGCGCACCTCCGGCCGAATCTTTGTTCGAGATCGAGCCACGCATCTTCTACGTTGATCTGGGCCGCATTGACTCCGCTCAGTTCGAGCGGGCGCTGGTGCGGCTCGAACAGGCCGAAGGTATTGTCTTTGATTTGCGCGGCTATCCGGGCGGCGTGGATCCGTTCCGGCTGTTCTCGCGCCTGACGACCGTGCCGATCACCAGTGCGCAGTGGCATGTTCCCCACATTCGGTTGCCGGACTGCGTAGCCATGGCCTTCAGGCGGGAGAATGAATGGAGCATACAGCCGCGTGCGCCCTATCTCGATGCGAGGAAGGCTTTTATCACCGATGGGCGGGCGATCAGCTATGCCGAGTCGTGCATGGGCATCGTCGAACACTACGGCCTGGGCGAAATTGTGGGCGCCCCCACCGCCGGCACCAACGGCAACATCAATATTATGGAATTGCCGGCGGGCTACTCCATCGTATGGACGGGCATGAAGGTGCTCAAGCACGACGGTTCACGCCATCACGGCGTGGGTATCCGTCCCACGATCGCAGCCGCACCCACCCGCGCGGGCATTGCCGCTGGCCGCGACGAGCTGCTGGAACGTGCGCTGCGTGCGGTCAGGCGTCCTCAGGCCGAGTAGGCTGCGCGCGTAGAGACGTTCGGCGGAACGTCGCGGTGCACTCTTTCCGCCCCCGTTCGTCTATACGAGCGGGGGTTCTACCCCGCTTCCACGGACGGTTGAGTTAAGGCTGAAAACTCCCGATCCCGCCGCGCCACTCTACGACGCATCCGCGGGTTATGGAACCGCTCGAGGTAGTCGAACAGATCCGCTCGCGCCTCCTCGCGCGTGCGATATCGGTGATGCTGCACTCGCTCCCGCTTGAGCATTCCGAAGAAGCCCTCGCAGGCTGCGTTGTCGGCGCAATGGCCGACCGCGCTCATGCTGCACACCAGGGCGTTGCCACCCAGGAACTTCTGGTAGGTGCCGCTGATGAACTGACCACCGCGATCGGAGTGCAGGATCACTTCTGAACTGCCAGACCGTTGCCATACCGCCATTTGCACGGCACGAACGACCATGTGGCGATCCTGGCGGTGATGTATCGACCAGCCGACCACCAGCTTGCTGTAGAGATCGACCACGACACACAGGTACAGCTTGCCTTCGTCCGTCAGCATCTCGGTGATGTCGGTGACCCATTTGGTCTCCGGTTCGTTGGCGTTGAAGTCGCGCTCGAGCAGGTTCGTGACGCCGACTGGCTGAATGCCTGGCTTGCCACCGAATCGGCGCCTGCGCCGCCGCGGCCAGCCCTGCAGGCCAGCGCTGGCCATCAGGCGGGCCACCCGGTTCAGACTGATGCTCTCGCCCTCGTCGGTGAGGTCTTCGTGCATGCGTGGCGCGCCGATCACGCCCAGGCTGTCTTCATGGATCTCCCGGATGCGCTCCAGCAGGCGCGCGTTCGCACGTGCCCGTGGCCCCGGCATACGACACGCCCAGGCATAAAAACCACTCGTCGAAACTTCCAGGCAACGGCACATCATCCCCACCGGATGTTCGCTGCGGCAGCTTGCAATCACCGCGTACCGCTCGGTGATTGCTTCGCGAAGTACGCTGCCGCGTCTTTTAAAAAATCTCGCTCCCGGGTCACCTTCGACAGCTCGCGCTTGAGGCGGGCCATCTCCTCGTCACGTGGTGTGCCGGCGCCGGGGAAGGCCTTGCCCCCGCCGGCGCCCGCCTCACGCACCCACCGGGTCAGCATGTTCGGGTTGACCCCGACCTCCAGGGCGATCTGCCGGCAGCTCGTAACCGGTAACCCCGCGGCGTACTTCCGTCTCGCGCAAGGGTGCGGACAATGCGCTTCAGGTTTTATCACTGGAGCACGCGATGAAGGGTATTCGGCAGCGACGCAGGGCGAGTGGGTGGCGGGAACTGGTGTCGCGGCAGGCCCGCGGCGGGCAGACGGTGCAGGCATTTTGCGAGCGTGAGGGTATCAGCACGGCGAGCTTTTACGGCTGGCGCTCGCGATTGAAGCAGGCTGGCGACATCAGGACAGTCAGGCAGAAGGCGCCAGCGCCGGGATTCATCGATCTGGGCGAGTTGGGAAAGCCTGATGGCACAGGCGCGCGTTTCCAGGTGCGCCTGGAACTGGGCTCAGGGATGGTACTGAGCATCGGGCGCGGCTGATGTTCTTTGCCGAGGCGCAGATTCGAGTTCACCGCCTCCGGATACATGGTCACTCGCTGGGGGCACGTGAGCGCGGCCCGCGCACCACGAGTGCGTCGCAGGGCAGAGTCGATAAAATACCCTTGGCTGTACTACCGAACAGCGCCTCAAGCATAGCGCCGTGGCCGTGCGTGCCGAGCACGACGAGATCGGCACCGTGGTCCCGCACGTAATCGCGCACGAGCTGCGCAGGTTCGCCGGGCTCGATCAGCGTAACAAGGCGCCGCCGGTCCGCCTCAGGCAGGAAGATTGAATCAAGAAACTCTTCCAGCTCCGCCACACTAGTCTCTCTATACCCTTGCGAGTATCCATGCGGATCGGATACGAGGCCTGCATAAGGCGCCCGAAACGCATGGAGCAAATGCAGGCTCTGCAGAGGAAAAAATCGCAGCGCCGCCTGCAGGGCGTGCGCAGAAGCCAAGGAAAAATCAGTGGTAACAAGAACATGCCCGTAGGATGAGCGTGCCCGGTTTTTGACTATGAGGATGGGTGTGGGCACGCGCCGTAGTAGTTGTTCGACGGTTTTACCCAGAATGACGGGGCGGGCGGCAAAAGGCCCCTCGCGCGCGATTCCAGTGACGATGAGGTCGGTGCCTTCCGACTCGGCGACGCCCTCGATCACCTCTGCGGGCTCGCCCTGCTCTATGCGGATGGTCGCTTTCGCGACCGTACCGCCAAGATCCTCGCGCAGCCCCTGTTCAATGCGAAGCTTTGCGGTGGCTGCTGCATCCGGCGATGCCTTCCAGGACGGAACGTGACGTTGACGGTAAGAGAGTGTGGATTCTTCAAACTCCTCATATACATGCAGAATCGTCAGCTGCGCCTTGTAGGCGGCCGTAATGACGATCGCGCGCTCCAATGCCCGATCGCCTCGGGCGCTCAAGTCAGTCGCCAGCAGCACTCTACGCGGAGAATCTTGGTTGGGAAATGAGTTGCTCATGTCGGATCCGGTTTTCTCAGCTCACCAGAATATCGCTGGTGCGGTGCCCATATCTTTTCGTTCGCTACAGCCTACTCTACGCCACTTGTATCTGTGAGTGGCCAATGACTGTACCGCTCAAGCCCAGGCAGCTGTAGCCTCAATATAAGCAGCACAGGTCGTCGAAGCAGCGCGTGCCGCCCTCTCGCGGCCAACATTCGTCTCCTGGCATTGATTGAACAGCCTTACGGTGCGATCTGGCACGGGTCCCGCCTTGGTCTCCAGTCGAGGCTTACTCACCGGTCAGCAATATAGTCGAATAAAATGGAACGAAGCGACGCAGAGTCGATCCAATGTGACATGAAAATAGACGGTCGCACGCTTGATCATGCCACCCTTGAACAGATCCGTCTCATGGCGATTCGCCGAGTTCGAGAAGGCGAAGATCCGGGCATTGTGATTGCCTCTTACGGATTTAACCGCACGACGATTTACAAATGGATGCA
>JAJFKF010000056.1 GCA_021773365.1 Gammaproteobacteria bacterium
AGTAAGACCCCATCCTGGGGGCCTTGGGAAAAACCATCCTTGGTTTTTCACATCCCGCGAAGCGCCTCCCCGCCCGGGCAGGTGCTGCACGGTTGCCGGGCGTATCAAACCGCACTACGGGCTGGACTCATCTTTCGAGCGCCGCAGTATCCGCGCCATCACGATGCCGCTTTCGTAGAGCAGGTACATGGGGACGGCCATGATGCTTTGTGAGATCACATCCGGCGGGGTGATGAAGGCGGCGAAGATGAAGATGCCGAGCAGGACGTAGCCGCGGTTGCGGCCGAGGGTCTCGACCTTGACCATGCCGGTGAGGACCAGCAGGACCGTGGCGACGGGCACTTCGAAGGCCGCGCCGAAGGCGAAGAACAGCAGCAGCACGAAGTCCATGTAGCTGGCGATGTCGGTCATCATCAATACGCCGGCCGGCGAGGTGGCGGAGAAAAAGCCGAAAATGATGGGGAAAACAGCGTAATAGGCGAAGGCCACGCCGGCGTAGAACAGGAGGATGCTGGAGATCAGCAGGGGGACGGCGAAGCCCTTTTCCTTGCGGTACAGGCCGGGCGCGACGAAGGCCCAGATCTGGTACAGCACCACCGGCATGGCCAGGAACAGGGCCGCGGTAATGGCCGTCTTGAAGGGCGTCATGAACGGGGAGATGACGCTGGTGGCGATCATGGAGCTGCCGGCCGGGAGGATGTCCATCAGCGGGCGGGCGACGAATTCGAAGATCTCGTCGGCGAAGTAGATGCAGGGCAGGGCGATGATGGCCACGGCCAGCGCGGCGCGCAGCAGCCGGTCGCGCAGCTCCAGCAGGTGGGAGACCAGCGTACCTTCCGCCAGGTTGTCGGGCTCAGGTTTCGCGGCGCTCATCGGGCTTGCTGGTGTGGGTGCTTGTACTGGTCAGGGGGTCGCCAGGAGGACTGCCGGGGGCTGGTTCCGGGGGGGGAGCGGGTTCGGAGGGTGGCGGTTCTTCGGGATCGGCGCCGGCATCACTGTGGTCGCGGCCGTCGTTGTAGGCGCGGCGTTCCTCGCTCAGATCCACCTCCGCGTCGAGCTGGTCGCGGAACTGCCGCGCCATGTTGCGTGCGCGGCCCACCCAGCGGCCGATCTGGGCGGCCAGCTTCGGCAGGCGCTGCGGGCCCAGCACGATGAGCGCCAGGCCGCAGATCAGCAGGATCTCGGTGAAGCCCACCTCGAACATGGGCGAATTCAGGCGTCTTTGTCGTTGCGGGAGTGGCTGCGATCCGGGCGGCGGGCGCCGTCCTCGCTGTCGAAGTCCGCATCGGTTTCCCCATGCTTGATGGACTTGCGCTTCTCTTCGTCCTCCTCCTCTTCGCCCTCGTTCATGGATTTCTTGAAGCCGCGCACCGCCGAGCCCAGATCCGAGCCGATGTTGCGCAGCTTCTTGGCGCCGAAAATCAGCAGTGCGATCAGCAGGATGATGAGCAGCTGCTGCCAGCTGATACCCATGCGAGTTCTCCGGAAATGGTAGACGGGGCCGGATGATACGCCGGTCGGCAGGGGCTGTTCATGACGATTCGGTGGCAGATCCGGTCTGCAGCCAGAAGGTAACGGGGCCGTCGTTGACCAGAGCCACCTGCATGTGGGCGCCGAATCGGCCCGCGGCCACTGACTGACCGGTCAACTGATCGGACTGGCGCGCCAGGTCGAACAGATACCCGAACAGCCGGGCGCCTTCATCGGGTGGGGCCGCGGTGCTGAAGCCTGGGCGGGTGCCCTTGTGCGTGTCCGCGGCCAGAGTGAACTGCGGGACCAGCAGCAGTTCCGCACCGACGTCGCGCAGGCTCAGGTTCATGCGCCCCCCGGCGTCCGGGAAGATGCGGTAACCGACCAGGCGCCGCAGCAGGTGCTCGGCCTGCGCTTCGCTGTCGCCGCGCTGCACCCCGATCAGCGCGAGAATGCCGCGGCCGATCCGGCCGGTCACCACACCCTCCACAGTGACCGACGCCTCTGTAACACTTTGAATTAACGCAATAATTTTGCGTCTCCACCGGGATCTTCAGCTGCCCGCGCCGGCTTCCTGCTCGCGCTGCAACGCCATGAGCCGGGGAAACTGGGTTTTCTTCAGCACGGCTCGCACCGGGCAGGAGAAATCACGGGCCAGGGCCTCCATTCCACCCGCCTCGCGGTCCACCAGAGCGATGATGCCGGCGATGCGGTAGCCGGCCTCGGCCAGCTGCTCACAGGCCAGGCGCGTGGATTTGCCGCTGGTGATCACATCGTCCACCACCACGATTTCAGTGCCGGCCGGGAGCTGGTTCTCGATGTAGTTCTTCGTGCCGTGCTTCTTCGGCTCCTTGCGCACGATGGAGGCATGGACCGTGCGGCCCTGCACCTGCGTGGCGCGCATGGCCACGGCGGCGGCGATGAAGTCCGCGCCCATGGTCAGGCCACCGATGGCCTGCGGTTCGCCGGGAAGCTGGCGGATCTCCTCCAGAAAGGCATCGGCGATCAGCGCCAGCGCGGCGCCGTCGAGCGTGGCCTTCTTGCAGTCGAAGTAGTAGCTGGATTTCTGCCCGGTGGTGAGCGTGAATTCACCGACCTCCAGGCAGAGTTTCTCGATCATGTCGCGCAGGGTCTGACGATTGGAATCCACGATGTTCTCCGCCGGGGCTGTGCCGGACATTCAGCAGGGCGCGTATCTTGCCAGCGCGGGACGAAACTGCAATCCGGTGAGGATTTCTGTTATCTGTACCCGCGCGGCCTGGGCGGACCGCAGAAGGGAAAGTTATACACACTTTGAGGGGGGGATTAACAAAAAAAATTGGTAACAATACCCGAAGCGGGGCCCGGGGAGC
>JAJFKF010000057.1 GCA_021773365.1 Gammaproteobacteria bacterium
TCCTGAAAAGCGCTCCCCAAGCCACACTCCGCCCGGCACAGAGCAATAACTGAGGCACCACAGCAATGAACTACCGCCCCGACCCCACCATAATCGTCCGCGCCCTGAAAAGCGCCGCCCCCTACATCCGCATGTTCAAAGGCAAGACCTTTGTCATCAAGGCCGGCGGCGGCGTCTTCGGCGACATGGATTCGGCACGCGCCCTGATCGAACAGATCGCCATGCTGCACCAGGTAGGCATCAAGGTAGTGCTGGTCCATGGTGGCGGCCCGCAGGTCACCGAGGTGGCCAATGCCATGGGATTGCAGACACGCATGGTGCAGGGCCGACGCGTCACCGACGGCAAGTCCATTGAAGTGACCACCATGGTGCTCAACGGCCTGGTGAACACCCGCGTCGTGGCCATCTGCCGGGATTTCGAAGTTGATGCCGTTGGGATCAGCGGCGTGGACGCCAGCCTGATCATGGCCCACAAGCGCCCCCCCGTGGAAGTGCAGGGCGAATCGGCTCCGGTGGACTACGGATTCGTGGGTGACATCGACATGGTCGATGCCGCGGTGCTGCGCCAGCAACTCGACAACGGCCTGGTACCCGTGGTGAGTCCAGTGTCCGCCGACAAGAACGGCCAGTTGCTTAATATCAATGCGGACACGGTGGCCGCCGCCATCGGCGCCGAGCTGAAGGCCGAGAAGCTCATCCTGTGCACGGGCGCGCCCGGCATCCTCGAGCGGCTGGAGGACCCGAGCACACTCATCTCTTATACGGACCTGGCGGGCCTCACCCGCCTGCGCGAGAACGGCAGCCTGGCCGACGGCATGCTGCCGAAGGCCACCGCGATCGAAGCGGCCATTCGCGGCGGCGTGCGGCGGGTGCATGTGATCTCCTACAAGCTGCCCGACGCGCTGCTGGCGGAGGTGTTCACCAACGAGGGCACCGGCACGCTGGTGGTAGCTGACACCAAGGTGCTGAGCCCGGCAGAACAGCAATGACCACCAGACTATGGGACAAGGGCCAGCCGCTGGACCAGCGCGTCCTGCAGTACACCGCTGGTGAGGACTATGCGCTGGATGAACGGCTGGTGCGCTACGACGTACAGGCCTCGCTGGCACATGCGCAAATGCTCAATGCCCGCGGCCTGCTCGCCGACGGGGATCACGCAAAGATTCGCGAGGCACTGACCGCCATCGGCGAGGAGCATGCCCGCGGCGAATGGCATATCACGCTGGAGCAGGAGGACGGCCAGACCGCGCTCGAAATGCGGCTCACCCAGGGCATCGGCGAGGCCGGAGGGCGGGTGCACGTCGGCCGCTCACGCAACGACCAGGTGCTCACCGCGCTGCGCCTTTACCTGCGCGATGTCGTGGAGCAACTGAGTGCCGGCGCCACGGGCGTAGCCGAGGCGCTGAATACATTGGCTGCGCGCGAGCAGGACACGCCCCTGCCCGGCTACACGCACATGCAGCAGGCCATGCCCAGCTCGGTGCCGCTGTGGGCCGGCGGCTTTGCCACCGAGATACGGGACGACGCTGAAGGCCTGCGACAAGTACTCAGGCGGCTGTCGAAAAGTCCGCTGGGTTCCGCCGCCGGTTACGGCACGCCCGGCCTGCCGCTGGACCGCGAGCAGACGCGCGACCTGCTGGGTTTCGAGTCGGTTCACGAGCCGGCCACCGCGGTGCAGCTCTCACGTGGCAAGGCCGAGGCACAGCTGCTGCTCGAGATCGACCTGCTGATGCAGGACCTCGGCCGGCTGTCCGCCGACCTGCTCCTCTTCTATACGCAGGAGTTCGCGTTCGTGAAATTGCCGGATGCGTTTACCACCGGCTCCTCGATCATGCCGCAGAAGCGCAATCCGGATGTGTTCGAGCTGATCCGCGGGCGTTCGGTGACGGCCCAGGCCTGCCTGCAGGAAGTGCTGGGCATCACCGCCAAGCTGCCCTCGGGTTATCAGCGCGATCTGCAGCTGATCAAGGTGCCGCTGTTTCGGGGTATCGATCTGTGCATGCAGACACTGGATATTCTGCCGCCCGCCCTGGAAGGCGTGGTGTTCGACAAAGCGCGCATCCGCATGGACCCATCCATTCATGCCGCGACGGAGGCCTATGCACTGGTGGTGAAGGAAGGCATTCCGTTCCGTGAGGCCTACCGGCGGATAGCGGAGAAGGCCGGAAAATAGCAGTCCCTTTGACACTCGAGGCCATACCGGGCCGGGTCTGTGATTTCAGACTTCCAGACAGCCTGCGGCTACCAGGCAAACTATTACGGAGTATGTTCCGGATTGGTTGGACTGATCCGGAACATATTCCGTACAGGCGCTGAATCGCGGCTTGCTGCCCTCCCGCTATACGGAACAGCAGTTCCGCTGCCTTCGCCCGGTTCTTCGACGCCATCGACTACTCGCACGGCGAATTCCCTGCCGTTGCCTCAGCGCCGCTGCCGGTCGTGCTTCTGGCGATGAATGCGCTTGCTCATGCGGCTGGCATTGCGCTGCAGCCGCGCGCGTTCGCCTGCCGTGACCTCGCCATCCGCCTTTACCCGGCGCTCCTGCCGGTGCAGCTTGCGCTCACCGCGCACCAGCCGGCGCGTTTCCGGACGGGTCAGCTCACCGGAACGCACACCGTCGACGATGCGGGCACGCTGATTGGCCTGGCGCTGATCCACGCCGGGCGCACCAGCAAACAACGGAGCCGAGGCGCCGAGCAGCAGGGTCACCAGAATTGCTTTCTTGTACATGATGAAACTCTCCTTCAGATGACCGCACAATTGCGGCAACTGAAGCAGACAACGCCCTGCGCGCGACGGCGTTGACGGGCCAGACCCGGGTTGTGACCCGGTTCACGCGTCTAAAGCGACGGCACTGGCTTGGTGAGAACAGTCGTCAGTCTGGCCGGCATTGTTCATGAACGGCAAAGCCTATCAGCGGGCAGGGGTTCGGGGAGGGCTTCCGGGGATGTGAAAAACCATGGATGGTTTTTCCCAAGGCCCCCAGGATGGGGTCTTGCTGCCGGTCCCCGGAAGCCC
>JAJFKF010000058.1 GCA_021773365.1 Gammaproteobacteria bacterium
TTTATGGGAAATCTCGCCCTTAAACTGTGGATAACCCCCTCCACCCGCCGCGCCTGCAACTGACATATGCCACGCATAGACTTCTATCTGCTCGATGACACAGACGACCGCGCCTGGCTGAGACTCGCCTGCCGCCTGACCGAAAAGGCCTTCTCACAATCCCACCAGGTCTGCATCGCAGTGGAATCAAATGAACAGGCAGCAACCCTGGACAAATTACTGTGGACGTTCCGCGACCGCAGCTTCATCCCCCACGCCATAGCCGACAACGCCACCACGCCCGATGAACCGGTGCTCATCACCACCGGCCGCCCACCGGCGGCCGCCCGCGACGTGCTGATCAACCTGTGCACCCAGGTACCGGAAGGCTTCGAAGCGTTCGCCCGCGTAGTCGAACCGCTCGATGGCGACCCCATCCGCCGCAAACAGGGCCGCGCTCGCTTCAAACATTATCGCGACCATGGCCTCACTCCGGAATCACACAACCTCTCGGCCAATGAACACTGAATCACCCGACGACGAGGAAGTCGTCATCCCGACGCTGACGAACGTCATCACGCCCGGTGCGGCCCCGCCGCCCGAAGCCACGATAGCCGCCGTCCAGGCCGAACTCACCGCCCGCTCGCTGAAACTCGCCGAGGAACTGCTGCACAACGCCGCCCGCGAGATGGAAGCCCTGCTGTTTGAAAGGGTGTGCGACCAGCTCCGGGCCCGCCTCCCCGAACTCATCGACGAAACCCTGCGCGCCCGCCTGACCCGCCTGAAATAAAGAAATGGAAAAAGCCTACGCCCCGCACGACATCGAACGCTGGCTGTACGAACGCTGGGAAGCCGCCGGGTACTTCTCGCCCGCCGCCACCGACGGCAAGTCCATGGACGCCCGCCCCTATTCCATTCAGCTGCCGCCGCCCAATGTCACCGGGACCCTGCACATGGGTCATGCCTTCCAGCAAACCCTGATGGACACACTGGTGCGCTACCACCGCATGCTCGGGCACAACACCAACTGGGTGGTGGGAACCGATCACGCCGGCATCGCCACGCAGATTGTTGTTGAACGCCAGCTCAAGGCCGAAGGCAAGACCCGCCACGACCTGGGGCGCGAAAAGTTTGTCGAGCGGGTCTGGGACTGGAAGCAGCAATCCGGCGCCACCATCACCCGCCAGATGCGCCGCCTGGGTGATTCGGCCAACTGGACCTATGCGGACACGGAAGGCCAGCGCAGCGGCTACTTCACCATGGATGCGAAGATGTCACTGGCAGTGGCCGAAGTCTTCGTCCGTTTGTACGAGGACGGCCTGATCTACCGCGGCAAGCGCCTGGTGAACTGGGACCCGGTACTGGGCACGGCGGTCTCGGACCTTGAAGTCGAGAGCGAAGAAGAGAACGGCCACCTGTGGGAAATCCGCTATCTGCTGGCAGACGGAGGCGGCAGCCTGACGGTGGCCACCACGCGCCCGGAAACCCTGCTCGGCGACGCCGCCGTGGCCGTACACCCGCAGGATGAACGCTACAACGCCCTGATCGGCAAACAGGTGCAGCTGCCGCTGACCGACCGCACCATTCCGGTCATCGCCGATGAGTATGTCGACCGCGAGTTCGGCACCGGCTGCGTAAAAATCACGCCGGCACATGATTTCAACGACTGGCAGGTGGGCCAGCGTCACGGCCTGCCGGCCATCGCCATCCTGACGCTGGAAGCGAAAATCGCCGACACCGCGCCCGCGGCTTATCGCGGCATGGACCGCTTCGAGGCGCGCAAGCGCATGATCGCCGACCTGGACGCGCAGGGCCTGCTGGCGGCAACGAAACCGTATCGCCTGCGTGTGCCGCGCTCCGGCCGCACCAATGCCATTGTCGAGCCCATGCTCACTGATCAATGGTTCGTCGACCTCACCCGCAAGCAGCAGGACGACGGCCGCGCCGGCGGCTGGAGCGCGCTGACGCAACCGGCGCTGCAGGCGGTGGCCAACGGCGCAGTACGCTTCTTCCCCGACCACTGGGGCGCCACCTACAACCACTGGCTGGAAAACATCCAGGACTGGTGTATCTCGCGCCAGCTGTGGTGGGGGCACCAGATTCCGGCGTGGTACGACGAAGCTGGCAATATCTTTGTCGCCCGCACCCAGGCGGAAGCGGAAAAGCAGGCGGCAGAAAAAGGATACACCGGCACGTTGAGGCGTGATGAGGATGTGCTCGACACCTGGTTCTCTTCAGGCCTGGTTCCCTTCAGCTCCCTGGGCTGGCCGCAGGAGACCCCTGACCTGAAGACCTGGCTGCCCTCGGATGTGCTGATCACCGGCAACGACATCATCTTCTTCTGGGTGGCGCGCATGATCATGCTCACGCACCATTTCACCGGACAGGTGCCCTTCCGCCATGTCTACATCAATGCCATGGTGCGCGATGCGGAAGGACAGAAGATGTCCAAGTCCAAGGGCAACACCCTGGATCCGCTGGACCTGATCGACGGCATCGACGTGGAATCGCTGGTGACGAAATCCACCGCCGGCATGATGCTGGAAGGCCAGCGCGAGAAGGCCGAGACCTACATCCGCGGCCACTACCCGCAGGGCATCCCGGCCTTCGGCACTGACGCGCTGCGCTTCACCTTCGCCGCACTGGCGCCGCTGTCGCTGACACTCAACTTCGACCTCAGCCGCTGCACCGGGTATCGCAATTTCTGCAACAAACTGTGGAACGCGGCGCGCTACGTGCTGATGAATACAGAGGAGCAGGACTGCACTGCCAGCAGTGAGTTGTCCGTACCGGACCGCTGGATCCGCTCGCGCCTGGCCGCCACCATTACCGAAGTGCGCAACCGCTTCGACGAATACCGCTTCGATCAAGCTGCCCAGGCGCTGTATGAATTTGCCTGGCATGACTACTGCGACTGGTATCTGGAACTGTCCAAACCCGTACTCACCGCCGATACCGCCACAGCGGAGCAGAAACGCGCCACGCGCCACACCCTGGTTGCGGTCATGGAAGCATACCTGCGCCTGCTGCATCCGCTGACGCCATTCATCACCGAGGAAATCTGGAGCGCCGTGGCTCCGCTGGCCAGCGCCACGGGCGACACCATCATGCTGCAGCCCTACCCGCAGTCTGGAGAGTTCGCACGTGACCTCGCCGCAGAGCAGGCCATCGCACCCATCAAGGCCGCCGTCGAAGGCGCACGCCAGATTCGCTCCCAGCTCAACGTACCGCAGTCGCGCGCCGTCACGGTCTATTTCACCGGCAGCGAGCCCGACGATGCCACGGCCCTGCAGGCCAGTCAGTCGCTGGTTACCGGCGTGGGTAACATCAGCGAACTGCACATCGTCAATGCCGACGCCGCGCTGCCGCCGGCCGCTACGGCCATTGTCAATGGCCGCACCGTGCGCAGCCCGCTCGCCGATCTGATCGACGATGTGGGCGAGGAAATGATCCGCCTGGACAAACGCAAGGCAAAAACGGCGCAGGAAATCCGCAAGTGCGAAGGCAAGCTGGCGAACGAGAAATTCGTGCGCAACGCACCCGCGGAAGTAGTCGAACAGGAGCGCCGGCGCATCGCCGAGTTCAACCGTGAGCTGGCGCAACTGGAAGCGCAGCGCCGGCAACTGGAGAGCCTGCAATGAATGACCGCACGCACGAGACGAGCCGCCGCGAGCCACTGCAGGCCACGCTGGCGCAGCTGAATCGCATCGTGCTCGGCAAGGAAAATGAAATCCGCCTGGCGCTGACCTGCCTGCTGGCGCACGGCCACCTGCTGATCGAGGACATCCCCGGGGTGGGCAAGACCACCCTCGCCCACGCGCTGGCACAGACGCTGGGCCTGACCTACCAGCGCATCCAGTTCACCAGCGATCTGCTACCCGCCGATGTGATCGGCGTATCCATCTACGACCGCAGCGGCAATCGCTTTGAGTTTCAGCACGGCCCCATCTTCTCGCAGGTGGTGCTGGCCGATGAGATCAACCGCGCCACGCCCAAGGCGCAAAGTGCGCTGCTGGAGGCCATGGAAGAACACCAGGTCACCGTGGACGGCAAAACCTGGCCGCTGCCTGAACCGTTCTTCGTCATCGCCACGCAGAATCCTTCCGAGCAGGTGGGCACCTTCCCGTTGCCCGAGTCACAGCTCGACCGTTTCCTGATGCGCATCGAGCTGGGATATCCCGACGCCGCGCACGAACGCGAGCTGCTGCAGGGCGAGGACCGCCGCAGTCTGCTGTCCGGCCTCGGCGCCACGCTGAATGCAGAGGACCTGATGCGATTGCAGGCGCAAGTACTGCAAATCAATGTCTCCCCGGCCCTGCTCGACTACGTGCAGGCGCTGACATCGTACACACGCGCCAGCGGGCGTTTCATGACCGGCCTGTCGCCGCGCGCCACCATCGGCCTGCTGCACGCCGCACAGAGCTGGACTCTGCTGGACGGTCGCAGGAACGTGCTGCCCGAAGATGTCCAGGCCGTGCTGCCAGGCATCGTCACCCATCGCCTGCACACTGCCGAGGAACAGCCCGGTCACACCGCCGCGGGCGTGGGACAGCAGATCATCGAGGCAGTGCCCATTCCGTAATTCGACCCAGCCCGCTGGTTAGCCGGCAAAACCCACAACCACCTCGCGCAGCTCCGGCAGCTGCCCGTGAAAGAAATGGCCCGCGCCCGGCACCACACTCACTGTCGGCCGGGGCGTCAGCTTTTGCGCCCAATCCAGCACCGCCTGCGGCTCCACCACGTCGTCGGCATCACCCTGCACCACGAGCCATGGGCACTGCGGCACCTTCAGGCCCGTAACATCCAGGCGCGTGACTGCCGGCGCAACGGTGACCAGCAAACCCGGTTCGACCCTTTGCGCTGCGCGGACAGCAACTACACCACCGAAAGAGAACCCCGCCAGCCAGACCGACGCACCAGCCCAGCGTTGGCGTCCGAATGCGATGACCGCCAGTGCATCCTGCGTTTCCCCCTCGCCGTTGTCATAGACGCCGGCGCTCGCGCCCACACCGCGGAAATTGAACCGTAGCGTCGGCACGCCCAGTTCATTGAACGCCCTGGCCACGGTGTGAACCACCTTGTTGGTCATAGTCCCGCCGTGCTGCGGATGCGGATGGCACAGCACGGCGAAACGATCGCCGGCGGCGCCCTGAGGAATCTCCACAATGGCTTCCAGCCCACCAACGGGGCCTGGAATCTCCACTGGTTCGGGACGTGGCGGCTGAAATGTCATGGTGTTGCGGATATTACAGGCTCGCACCCTTGGCGTGCGCCCGATGCGGCGGGTAACCTGCCGCGATGTTCAACTGGCTCATCAAGGCTGTCCGCACCCGCGGGCAAGGCTGGGCACGCCGGCGCCAGGGCACCGACACTGCGCCGGTGCGCCTGGGGCGACGACGCATCTACATTCTGCCCACCGGCTTTGGCCTAATCTACGGCGCGCTGGTGTTCGCCATGCTCCTGGGTTCGATGAACTACAACAACAGCCTGGGCTTCGCGCTCACTTTCCTGCTCACCGGGCTGGGCCTAGTGGCGATGCATCACTGCCATCGCAATCTATCCGGACTGACAATCAGCGCCGTGCACGCCGACGAAGTCTTCGCGGGCGAGACACTGCACCTGCAGGTGGGCCTGGAGAACCCGAACGCCATACGACGCTTTGCCATCGAACTGGACTGCAGCCTGCCAGCTGTCGCAGGAACCGGCGCCACGCGCCCTGCTCTGCTGCACGGCGTGGCCGCGGCCTCGCGTGCGCTGGCCACCGTGCAGATTCCCACGCAGCATCGTGGCTGGCTGCGGCCGGATCGACTGACTGTCAGCACGCGATTTCCGTTTGGTTTGTTCCGCGCCTGGAGCTGGCTGCACCTGCCCATCGACGCGCTGGTCTTCCCCCGTCCGGCCGGTGAGCAAAGCCCACCGTTCGATATGCATGCTCCCGCGGGTGCCGTGCAATCCCGCCAGCGTGGCACCGAGGACTTCCGCGGTTTTCGCGACTATGTCCCCGGTGATTCCCCGCGGCATGTGGCATGGAAGGCTCTGGCGCGCGGTGCGCCGCTGATGGTCAAGGATTATTCAGGGGCCGCCAGTGCTCCGGTGATGCTGGACTTCACCGCCGTCACGGTGAGCGCAACCGAATCGCGGCTATCGCAGCTGTGCCGCTGGGTACTGGACGCCGAACGCGACGGAAGGCCCTTCGGCCTGCGCCTGCCACAACTGCGTATCGCCGCCCGCTCCGGCGCGGCGCAGCGGCGCCGCTGCCTCGAAGCCCTGGCACTGTTCAATGGGTAGTCTGTGGCGCTACCCGCTGAGCTGGACGCTGACCAGCCTGGTGATGGCGGTAGGTCTGCATGCCCTGCGACTGCCCGTCTGGGTGCTCGGCATGTTTACCTTCCTGAGTGGCTGGCGTCTGCTGCTGGCCATGCGCGGCGCACGTCTGCCCTCGCGGGTGCTGCGCATGGTGGCCGTGAGCCTGATCCTGGTGGCAGTGTTCAGCGCCTATCGCACGCTGAACGGCATGGATGCCGGTACATCGCTGCTGACGCTGATGGCGGCACTGAAGCTGCTGGAGACGCGCGGACCCCGCGATCACGTGGTGGTGCTGCTACTTTGCTACTTCCTTGTGCTCGCCGCCTTTCTGCGCGACCAGAGCCTGTGGCTGCTGCCAGCGCATGCCATCGTCATCTGGATCGTCACCACTGCGCTGCTGCGGGTCACCCAGGCGCCCGAGACACTGCCGCCGGGCGCCTGCCTGCGCCTTTCCGGGCGCATGCTCGCCCAGGCGCTGCCCATCATGCTGATATTGTTTGTGCTGTTCCCGCGCATTTCCAGTCCCTTCTGGGCCCTGCCGACAGGGAACAACGGCCTCAGCGGGTTAAGCGAGGAAATGAATCCCGGCGCCATCTCCGAACTCACCCTGTCCGGGGAGGCGGCCTTCCGCGTGCGCTTTCACGGCGCCCCGCCACCACCGGCGCAGCGCTACTGGCGCGGGCCGGTACTGCATGAGTTCAATGGCAATATCTGGCGCGCCGCGCGCGGCGCTGCTGTCGGCGGCGAGGTCAGCCTCTCCGGCCCTACCTACAACTATGACCTGATGCTGGAAGCCTCGGGCCGGCGCTGGGTATTTGCGCTCGACATACCGCAATCCTGGAATCGCCACCTGTATCGCACCTTCGATTACCAGCTGCTCAATCCGACGCCGCTCGACCGCGAAGTCACCCTGCAGATCAGCTCACGTACTACCTATACAGCCGGCACTACACTGAGCCACACACTCAGGCGTCTCGACACGCGCCTGCCTGCGGAACGCAATCCGCGCACGCGCGCACTGGCTGCGCGCATGCGCACCGGCGCCGGCAGCGACACCGGCTACATCAACACTGTTCTGGGAATGTTCCGCGAACAGGAGTTCTTCTACACACTGACTCCGCCGCGGCTCGACCGCGACGCCGTCGATGACTTCCTGTTCAGTACCCGCAGCGGCTTCTGCGAACACTACGCCTCGGCTTTTGCCGTGCTGATGCGCGCCGCCGGCATCCCGGCGCGGGTGGTCACCGGCTACCAGGGCGGGGAGTACAACCGCATGGGTGATTACTGGATCGTGCGCCAGTCCGATGCCCACGCCTGGACGGAAGTGTGGCTGGCAGGCCGCGGCTGGGTGCGTGTGGACCCCACCGCGGCCGTGGCGCCGGAGCGCATCGAGCGCGGCGCCAGTGAGACCCTCGGCGCCGCGGCGCCGGTGACCGATCGTCTGTTGCGGCGTTATTCATGGCTGGGCGACATCCGCGACATGTGGGATGCCCTCGACACCGCCTGGCGCGAGCGGGTGCTGCAGTTCAATCATCGTGCCCAGCTCGACCTGCTGGAGAAACTCGGTTTCGAGCGGCCCGGCTGGCGCCTGCTGGTCATTGCGCTGGCCACTGCGCTGACCGCCGCGCTGGCGCTGCTCGGGATGATGCTGGCCCGCGAGCTGCGGGTGCGCAATTCCGATCCTGCCGTGCGCGAGTACCTGCGCTTCTGCCGGCGCCTGGAGCGCCGCGGCATCGTGCGCGCACCACACGAAGGCCCGGCAGACTTTGCACGGCGCGCCGGCCAATTGCGGCCCGACCTGGCACCGCAGACAGATGCGATTACGCGCCTGTACATCGATTTGCGCTATGGCGACCAGGCTGACCGTGCGCGCGGGCCATCCGCCCGTGAGCTGCTGGCCAC
>JAJFKF010000059.1 GCA_021773365.1 Gammaproteobacteria bacterium
CAATTTTTTTGGGGGGTTTACCAAAAAAATTTTTGAAAACCCCCCCCCCTGCCCCCCCCCTGCGATGAATCCCGGGACAAGCCCACGAGCTGATCGAAATAAAGGTTGAAAATGAGAACGGTTCGCATTTATATTTGCGTCCGCCTCATCTCATCCCCAGGGAGTTCCGATCATGCGTATCCAGTCCAGGCAGTTGCCGGTGTTGACCACAGCCAGGTCATCGTCTTCTAAAGGCATTTCCAACCGCTCGCTGCTGGCCACCGCCATCGGGCTCGCCCTGGCCTCCGCCGGCGCACAGGCTGATACACCACCGCGGCAACCCGTGCCGCAGGCGCTACCCAAGGTCTCTGTCGAAAGCACCACCACCGAGCCGCGCTCGCCCAAGTACACCCAGCCGCTGGCCGATACGCCGCGGGCGGTCACCGTGATCGACGAGAGCGTGCTGCGCGATACCGCGGCCACCAGTCTGGTCGACGCGCTGCGCACGGTGCCGGGGATCACCATGGCGATGGGCGAGGGCGGACAGCCCTTCAGCGACCGCCCCTTCATCCGGGGATTCGAATCGAGCACCGGAACCCTGGTCGACGGCCTGCGCGATACCGGCGCGCAGTCGCGCGATGTGTTCAATCTGGAGCAGATCGAAGTGGCCAAGGGCCCCAGTGGCGCCTTCGCTGGCCGCGGTGCGCCGGGCGGCAGCATCAACCTGGTGACCAAGCAGGCGCAGTTCGACGATTTCTCTTCGGCCACCGCGCGCGCGGGCAACGCCAACCAGAGGCGCGCCACGGCGGATATCAACCGCGCACTGGGCGACAGCCTGGCGCTGCGCATGAATGTGATGTGGCAGGAGCAGGACATTCCCGGCCGCGACGCGGTGTTCGACGACCGCTGGGGCGTGGCGCCGTCGCTGGCGTGGCAGCCCGGCGAGCGCACCCTCGTCAATCTCGGCTATACCCACTACGAGAGCGACGGGCTGATCGACTACGGCCATCCGCTGGATCAGGTAACGGGCCGTCCGGTGTCCGGCATCGATCCGGATAATTTCTACGGCCTGGTGGTGCGCGACTTCCATGAAACCGAGCAGGATGCCGGTACGCTGGAGCTCAGTCACGGCCTGACCGACAACCTCACGCTGCGCAACGTCACCCGTTATTCCTACAGCACCAACGACTATGTCGCCAGCAACCCTGATGACAGTCAGGGCAATGTGGTCAACGGCCTGGTGGTGCGCAACGTCAAGAGCAATTCCTCGCGCAATGGCACGCTGGTGAACCAGACCGACCTCACGGCGCTGTTCAATACCGGCGGTGTGCGGCACAGCCTGGCCACGGGACTTGAGTATGGGCATGAGCGCACGGACCGGGCGACCTACGCGGTGGAACAGCTGGCGCCGGGCGGCGTGGAGATTCCGCGCGGCGGCTGCGACCAGTTCGGCGCCGGTGCGCCCAGTGGCTACAACTGCACCAGCCTGACCAATCCCAACCCGTTTGATCCGTGGACCGGCTCGATCATGCGAAACGCCTCCACCATCACCGAGGCGGATACACGAGCGGCCTACGTGTTCGACACGCTGACGCTGAACGACCGCTGGCTGCTGAACCTCGGCCTGCGCTGGGATGATTTCAGCACCACCACCTCCACGGGCCTGCGCAATGATTCGGATTTCTTCAGCCATCAGGCTGGCGTGGTCTACCGGCCGGTGCGGACCGGGCGGTTCTATCTGTCGTACGGCACCGCGGCCAGCCCGTCGGGCTCGACGGTTGGTGACGGCGGCGACAACCTCGGCGCCACCGGCCAGGACCTGCAGCCCGAGCGCAGCGTGAACTACGAACTGGGCACCAAGTGGGAACTGTTCGGACAGCAGCTGGCGTTGAACGCGGCGCTGTTCCGCACTGAAACGCGCGATGCGCATGTGAGCATCGAGCCCGGCCGCGGTGGTGCGCAGCAGGCCATCGGCAAGCAGCGCGTGGACGGCATCGAGGTCAGTGCCTCGGGCTTCATCACGCCAGCGTGGCGGGTGTTTGCCGGCTACAGCGTGCTTGATTCGGAAATTATCGACGCCGGGCCGATCAACGTGGCTGACGTCGGCAATGAACTGCCGAATGCGCCGGCGCACAGCGGCAGCCTGTGGACCAGCTATGCGCTGACAGGGCAGGCCAGCGTCGGCCTGGGCGCGAACTACATGTCAAAGCGCTATGGCAACACTGCCAATACGCGCAGCGTCGCCGGCTACTGGCGCTTTGACCTGATGGCCGCGTACGAGGTCATGTCGAACGTGAACCTGCAACTGAATGTGCAGAATCTGGCCGATGAGCGCTACTACGAGCGGGTGTACACCACGCACATGGCGACCATGGCGCCAGGGCGCTCAATCAGCCTGAGCGCAAGCATCGCGTTCTGATTTGGACGCGTTTTGACTTATCGGCGTTGCAGGTTGGATACGATCGCCCATGAGGCGAACTTCAGCTTCGCCTTCTCGGGCAGCAGCTTCGCCAGCCATCGGAACACATGCCCGCGCCAGCCGATGACGGCAATCGGTCCCTGGCCCAGCCGCCTCAGTCCCACATCGACGACGCGATGAGGTTCCCAGGCCCAGTCGGTCACGCGGGTTCCCGCCTTCGACTGAAAGCGGGTCCGGGTCGCAGCCGGACAAATGGTGAGCACGTCCACGCCCCTGCATTGATCCTGCATTTCGCGATAGAGGGCCTCTCCGAGATAGAGCTCGAAAGCCTTGCACGCGGTGTAAACCGCGCTGTACCCGACAGGACTGAATGCGTTGACGGAGGCGACGAAGATGACCGCGCCGCGATTCCTCGCCATCATGCCTTTGAGGTACCTGTACGTCAGCGAAAGATACGCACTGACAGCGACGTTCACCAGGCGTGAGTATGTATCCATCGTTGCACTGTGAAATGCCCCGAGCATGCCGAATGACGCACAGTTCACCAGCACATCGATTTCGATGTCACCCCTGACTGCATCGATCAATTCCAGACAGTCAGGTCGGGAAAGATCGCAGACGCATACCAGGACCTGACCGTTGTACTGATGACGCAAGGCGTGGGCCACCGACGTGAGTTCACTTTGTTCGTCGGATACCAGAATGCAATTCAGCCCCTCCGAGCAAAGTCGTTCCGCCATGGCTTTGCCAATGCCGGATGAGGCGCCCGTGACGAGGGCCCATTGCCCGTATGCGGCGAGAGTGCGGGGCATTACCGGGCGGAACCTGCTGCCGATCCCCTGACGGCTGCCGTTTGGGTCAAGAGCGACTTCACGAATCGCCGGACGCTGGGGGAAACGTGGGGATTCAGAGGGATATCGGGCAGGTGGCAGTACCCCAGACAGGAAGCGGTGTCGTTGAGTGTCGAGTCCACGAATGCGAACGTGCGATCGTAGACAAAACCCACTCTCTCCATGAAGCGAAGCGCCGCGGGATCGGTGCGCGAGACGTTCCAGAAATGGCGCTTGCCCACTGTATGCGCTACGAGGCACGCGACGAAGAACACGTTGATCCACGCTCTGCTCGAGCGATATTCATCAAGCAGGACTCCTTTGACGAATTCGATGGCGTCCGGCGAGCGAAAGTGCGGATGGACGCATGACACGCCTTTCTCGAGATGGGCTGCCAGCGAAGGGAAAGCGCGCGTCACCCGGTTGAGCGTCAGCGTCCCGACCGGAGCACCCTGATACATCAAGGCGAGAATCATGGAGTCCTGATCCCTCGGCAGAGCCATGGAGGGATGAGGTGTCGAGGGATCAACGTAGCCGGACCTCACGAGGCCCTGAAGTCGCATTCGTGTTATGGCCTCATACGCAGCGGTGTCCGCACGGATACGGACGACGCTGAAGCCCGGCCTGCGGAATTCCTGTGGAAGGCGCGAATTCCAGAATGTTTCGTCAATGGACGGCCAATCGGATCCCATATCAGAATGGTACTTGCCATGGACAATGGACAGGGGGAAAACCCCAGCGATCAGATAACCTTATATGCTATTGATTTTATGGGAATTTTTTGGCGGAGCGGACGGGACTCGAACCCGCGACCCCCGGCGTGACAGGCCGGTATTCTAACCAACTGAACTACCGCTCCGTTGAGGGGGGCGCATTGTACAGATACGAATCGGCGGTTGCCATGGCTGTCATGCGGCCTGAACTTCCGACGGCGCTGGCAGTCCCCTTGCACTGTCCAGCCAATTCATTCCGGAGGGCCTGCCATATGTTGTCCACACTGCGTACATCCCTTTTCGCCGCTGCTTTCGTTCTGTTCGGCACGGCAGCTCTTGCCGGCGAGAGCGGCTTCGCGAACATTTCTCATCAGGAACTGGTGAACGCCATCGAGTCGAAATCCGCCGTGATTCTCGATGTCAACGGCTCGAAATCCTATGCCGCAGGCCATATCCCGGGGTCGGTTGACTACATCGCCAACAAGACCCGACTGGCGCAGCTGCTGCCTGCTGACAAGGGCGCGCTGATCGTGGCTTATTGTGGCAGCGAGACCTGTTCGGCGTACCGTAGCGCCGCACACGCGGCGGTGAAGCTCGGCTACACCAACGTCAAGCACTACTCGCCCGGCATCAAGGGCTGGAAGGAATCCGGCGCGCCGGTGGAAAGTCAGAGCTGAGGAAAATGTTCCGCCGAGCCGGCTGGCCAGGGTGCCGGCCGGCCCGGTGGAATCTAATGAGTGGTGCGGTCCAGCGCGTACAGGAACCGGGGCGCAGCGCGCCAGACCACGCTGTTTTTGCAGGTGTACGGTCGCATCAAAGCCTGACAATTTGGACCTGAGTCCCGCCGCGCCCTTTGCTATCATGCCGCGCGCCAGGCGGTCGTTCCGTGGGAACGGCGCGGCAAAGTCAAATAATTCTTTATTTTCAATTAGTTAGCGCGGGCCCATCCGGTCCGCCGGCACGGGTTCATCAATGCTGCAAAAAATCCACGACAAGGCCACCGGCTGGTTCGCGATGATCATTCTCGTCCTGCTGGCGGTGGTTTTCGCCTTCTGGGGCATCGATTTCGGTTTCAGTTCGGCCAGCTACGCCGCCAAGGTGCAGGTCGAGGGGCGGCCCTGGTGGCAGCCAGCCGAGAAGCTTCAGATCGGGCCGGTGCGCCAGGCCTGGCAGAACCAGTCCACGCAGCTGCAGCAGGTGTACCGCGGAGAGTTGCCGGAGGACCTCAAGGTTCAACTGCAGCAGCGGCTGCTGAACGACTTCGTGCGCAATGAACTGCTCACCCAGCACAGCCATGACATGGGTTACCGTGTCACCGACGAGGACGTCGTCAGGCACATCGCACAGGTGCCGGCATTCCAGATCGACGGCAAGTTCTCGAAGGACACCTACCTTTACCGCCTGAAACTGCAGGGCATCAGTCCCGCGCAGTTCGAGGTCGAGCAGCGCAAGTTCATGCAGATCTCACAGCTGCAGGAGGCCGTCGCCCGCACCGCCTTTGTCACCCCGGCGGAACTGGAACGCAACTGGCGCCTGCAGAACGAGCAGCGCGAGGCCAGCTGGCTGGTGCTGCCGGCTTCCCGGTTTACCGAAAGCGCCAGGCCCGATGCGGCGGCCATTGAGAAGCACTACGAGGAGTTCCAGGACCGCTACATGACCGCCGAGACGGTCTCACTGCGCTACGTCGAGCTGACCCTCGAGGAAGTGGCTGAGGAACTGGAGCTCGGCGAGGATGACCTGCGGGCGTACTACGAGACCGTGCGGGACCGTTACCTCGATGACGACGGCAAGCCCAGGCCCTTTGATGAGGTGCGCGAACAGCTGGCGGGGGAGTTCCGCATGGTGGAGGCCGAGCGGCGTTTCGGCGATCTGCAGGAACGGCTGGCCGACGAGGCCTTCGAAAGCCTGAACGATCTTGACGCGGTGGCGCAGTCGCTGGGCCTGGAGGTGCAGGAAGTGCCGGTTTTCCGTCGTGACACCGGGGGCGGGGCGCTTGGCGCCAGCCCGGAAGTCATCGAGGCGGCCTTCAGCGAGCATGTGCTCAACGGCGAGAACAGCCGGCCGATGGAACTGGCGCCTGGCCACGTGGTGGTGCTGCGCGTCAGCGCGCACCGCCCCGCGGAGCCGAGGTCGCTGGCTGCGGTGCGCGAGAGCATCGTCGAGACGCTGACCACCGAGCGCTCACAGCGCGAGGCGCGCGAACTGGCCGAGCGTTCGGTGACACTGATGAACGCCGGCAACGAAGACATGAAACGCCTGGCGGGGGAGTTCAAGTCCGACCCGCAGGGCCCGCAGTTCATCGGTCGTACCGATGAAGCCATGCCCATCGAACTGCGCAATGCGCTGTTCGATACCCCGCCGCCGATGGACGGCCAGGCGCGCTATCGCGCGGTGATCATGGGCAATGGCGATGCGGCGGTGCTGAAGTTCTCCGGCGTACGCGTGAATACCGTCGAGGAAACCGCGGAAGCCCGCGCCACGCGGGTCACGCAGCTGCGCGAGCGCAAGGCGCAGGCGGAATTCGCGGCCTACCTGGGCCAGCTCGAATCAGGGGCCTACATCCTCAAGAACACGAAGGTGTTCGAGTAACCGGGGTGCGGGGCCGAGCGCGAGATCAGGGAAAGTTACC
>JAJFKF010000060.1 GCA_021773365.1 Gammaproteobacteria bacterium
CGCCCCCCCCCGCCCCCGACCCGTGCGCAAGGTCAACGTTATGAACAGTTTCAGTACCTCGGATCATGTCCACATGGCGCGCGCCATCGAGCTGGCTGCGCGGGGCCTGTACTCCACTGATCCCAATCCGCGGGTGGGATGTCTCGTTGTCCGCGATGGTGTGGTCGTTGGTGAGGGATGGCATGAGCGCGCGGGAGAGGCGCATGCCGAGGTGGCGGCGTTGCAGGCCGCGGGGGAGGGTGCGCGGGGAGCGACGGTTTATGTTTCGCTGGAACCCTGCAGTCATCACGGGCGCACACCGCCCTGTGTGGGGCCGCTGATCCGGGTGGGTGTGGCGCGGGTGGTTTGTGCGATGACCGATCCGAATCCGCGTGTGCAGGGTGCGGGGATGGCGGCGTTGCGGGCAGTTGGGATAAAGGTGGAGTGCGGGCTGCTGGAAGCACAGGCGCGGGAGCTGAACTGCGGATTCGTGCAACGGATGACGCGCGGTCTCCCCTGGGTGCGGGTGAAGCTGGCGGCCAGCCTTGATGGGCGTACCGCGCTGGCTGATGGGGAGAGCCGGTGGATTACCGGGGAGGCGGCGCGGGCCGATGTGCAGCGTTGGCGGGCGCGAAGTTCGGCCATTCTGACCAGTTCCGGAACCGTGCTGGCGGATGACCCGCGGCTGGATGTGCGCGATGCGTCGCTTGGTCCGCAGCCACGTCAGCCGTGGCGGGTGGTTGCTGACAGCGAGTTGCGCGTCGCGCTGGATGCGCGCGTGCTGGCCGATCCGGCGCGCGCCATCGTGTTCACGTCCTCGGCCGGCAGTGCGCGGCGTGGGCATTTTCAGGCGCTTGGCGTGCGCGTGGAGAGTGTCGGGCGCAATGCTTATGGCGTGGATCTGCGAGCGTTGCTGGCGAGACTGGCTGAGCTGGAGATCAACGAGGTATGGGTGGAAGCCGGTTCGCGACTGGCGGGCGCGTTGCTCGAGGAGCGGCTGGTTGACGAACTGGTGATCTACCTGGCGCCGCATGTGCTGGGCAGTACTGCGCTGGGCATGTTCCGCCTGCCAGCGCTGGCAGGTCTGAATGAGCGGGTGCGCCTGCGATACACCGATGTGCGCCTTGTCGGCGATGATTTGCGCCTCCAGGCGCGTCCGGCCGTTTAGAATGCGGCCATGTTTACCGGGATTGTCGAAAGCATTGGCGAAATAGCCGCAGTGACCGCACGCGGCGGGGACCGCGAACTGCGGGTTGTCGCTGGCGGAATGGATCTGGCCGTGGTGAAGCCGGGCGACAGTATTGCGGTGGCTGGCGTGTGCCTGACGGTCACTCACCTGGATGGCCAGGAATTCCGCGTGGATGTGTCCGGCGAGACGCTGTCGTGTACGACGCTTGCGGACTTCGCGCCGGGCAGGACCGTGAACCTGGAGTCTGCCCTGCGCGCCGGTGATCCTCTTGGCGGGCACATGGTCTCCGGGCATGTCGATGGCATTGGCCGCCTGCTTGAGCGGCGTGTGGACGGGCGCTCCGGGCGTTTCGGCTTTGAGGCTCCTGCGCTGCTGGCGCGCTACATTGCGCGCAAGGGCTCCATCTGCATTGATGGTGTCAGCCTGACGGTGAATGAGGCCGATGGGGTGCGTTTTGGTGTCAACCTCGTGCCGCACACCCTTGCGGTGACCACGCTGGGCAGCTTGCAACCCGGCGCCGCGGTCAATCTTGAAGTGGACATGGTGGCCCGTTACCTGGAACGTTTGTCGCAACCGGCATGAATCGCATAGAAGACATACTCGATGATGTGCGCCAGGGGCGCATGGTGGTGCTGCTCGATGACGAGCATCGTGAAAACGAAGGCGACCTGGTGATGGCGGCCGCCTGCGTGCGGCCGGAAGACATCAATTTCATGGCCCGCTACGGGCGCGGGCTGATCTGCCTGACGCTGACGCGAGAGCGCTGTCGTCAACTGCGTCTGCCGCTGATGGTCAGCGACACTGATGTGAATGGCCATACCAACTTTACTGTGTCGATTGAGGCGGCTGAAGGGGTAACCACCGGCATTTCCGCCTACGATCGCGCGCACACCGTGCGTACTGCCGTGCACGTGGAGGCGCGGGCCGAGGACCTGCGCCAGCCCGGGCATATCTTTCCGCTGATGGCGCAGCCGGGCGGAGTGCTGACACGCGCCGGTCATACCGAGGCAGGCTGCGACCTGGCGCGGCTGGCGGGCTTCGAGCCGGCTGCTGTCATAGTTGAAATCCTCAACGAGGACGGCACCATGGCGCGCCAGGCTGATCTGGAGGCCTTTGCGCAGCACCACGGCCTGAAGATCGGCACTGTCGCCGATCTGATCCGCTATCGACTGCGCAACGAGCGCTCGGTGGAGCGGGTTTCGGAGCAGGCAGTAAAGACGGAGTTCGGCGAATTTCAGTTGTACGCCTATGAGGATCACGTTCATCGTGACGTGCACCTGGCGCTGGTGCGCGGCACGCTGGATGCCGCGCGCGCGCCGCTGGTGCGCGTGCATTTGACTGACACGCTGCGCGACCTGGTGGGCGTGCAGGCCGGGCGCGGCTGGCCGCTGCGCGATGCCCTGCAGCGGGTGGCGCAGGAGGGCGAGGGTGTGGTGGTCATTCTTCGGCAGGGCGACAGTCCACGGGAGCTGATCGAGGCCGTGCAGGATCTGGCGCCTGGCGGTGCACCTGGCGGTGCGCATGGGCAGTCCGGCAGCAAGGCGCGCCCGGCCGCCGGCGACGGCAATGTGCTGCGCACCTTTGGTATCGGCGCGCAGATTCTGGGTGACCTGGGTATCAAGCGTATGCGCGTGCTCAGTGCGCCCAAACAGATGCTGGGATTGTCCGCCTTTGGCCTGGAGATTACGGAGTACGTGGAGTGAGCACAGTGCAGGCGATGCAAGGTGATCTGCAGGCCGGCCAGTTACGACTGGCCATCGTGGCCGCCAGATTCAATGACTTCATTGTTGAGCGGCTGATTCAGGGTGCGCTGCAGACATTGCAGCGCCATGGTGTGGCGGCAGAAAACATCGACTTGCTGCGCGTACCCGGCGCATTCGAGCTGCCAGTGGCTGCAGCCAGCCTTCTGAAGGGCCGGCGTCACGCGGCGGTCATAGCGCTCGGCGCCATCGTGCGCGGCGAGACCCCGCACTTTGATTTCGTGGCTGCCGAATGCGCGCGCGGACTCGGTCAGCTCGCCATCGATTCCGGTGTGCCTATCGCCTTTGGCGTACTGACGACGGACACGGTGGATCAGGCCCTGGCCCGCGCATCCTCTGATCTTTCCTCCGGGGGAGCGAAGAGTGGCGCGGTGCAGGGGTTGCAGAAAGATTCCATCTCCTGCAACAACAAGGGCGCTGAAGCCGCCGAGTGCGCGCTCGAGATGGCTAACCTGTTGCGCAAGCTGGAGCACTGACAATGACGGCCTCACCACGCAAGCGCGTTTCCTCACGCGCGCGCTCGGCGGCGCGCCGCCTGGCAATGCAGGCCCTGTATGAGTGGCAGCTCAACGAGCAGCCCTGGCAGGACCTGCACAAACAGTACTCTGGCAGCGAAGAGGGCGCGGCGGCGGATCCGGAGTACTTTCGTGAGTTGCTGGAGACCATCGTGCCCGCGCGCGAGCAGCTGGATGCAGCGCTGCAGGCCTATGCCGACAGACCGCTGGAGGGGCTCGATCCGGTCGAACATGCCATTCTGCTGGTCGGTTTCCACGAGCTGCAGTCGCGCATCGACGTGCCCTACCGTGTGGCCATCAACGAAGCGGTGGAGCTGGCGCGCCGTTTCGGTGCCACTGACGGACACAAGTTCGTCAATGCCGTGCTCGATCGGGCGGCGGCTGTGCTGAGGGCTGCCGAACGAGGCTAGTCAGTTTGCCGCAAGCCGATTGAGGATGTGGTCGCCATGGCGCTTGGTGAGTTTCAGCTGATCGAGAGATTTTTTTCCAACGGCGGCGCCGTGCGGGACGACGTGGTGCTGGGCGTTGGTGATGATGCCGCGGTTGTGCGCGTGCCGGCGCAGCATGAGCTGGTGGTAGCTGCCGATACCCTGGTGTCGGGGGTGCACTTTCCGGCGCAACTGGATGCCTGGGCGGTGGGCTACCGGGCGCTGGCGGTCAATCTCAGTGACATGGCGGCCATGGGCGCCGCGCCTGCCTGGTTCACATTGGCGCTGACGCTGCCGCAGGTCGAGGAGCGCTGGCTGGCGGGTTTCAGCCGTGGACTGCGCGATCTGGCCGTTCGCCATGGAGTTGCGCTGATTGGCGGGGATACCACGCGCGGGCCGCTGACGGTTTCCGTACAGATCCTCGGGCTGATCCCCGATGGAGAGGCGATCCGGCGTTCCGCGGCAAAGGTCGGCGAGATTATCTGCGTTAGCGGCTCGCTGGGGGATGCGGCAGCGGGACTGAAGATCACTCAGAAAGGGGTGCAGGAACGCACCGGGGACGAGCGGCATCTGATGCAGCGATTTCTTGAGCCGACGCCGCGAGTTGCGCTGGGCCTGGGCCTGCGCGGGCTCGTCTCTGCTGCTATTGATGTCTCCGACGGTCTGTATGCCGACCTGGGCAAGCTCGTGGCAGCCAGCGGAGTCGGCGCGCGCCTCGACATCGATGGTTTGCCGTGCTCCAGCGCCCTGCTGAGCTGTGTCGGCAAGGAGAGGGCAACGGAGCTTGCCCTGAGCGGTGGCGACGACTACGAGCTGTGTTTCACCGTGCCGGAACAGCGGATGGAGCAGGTGCAGCATGTGGCGGCAATGCAGGGTGAGGTGATCCACAGGATCGGTGTGGTTGAAGCGCTTGCAGGTGTGCGCTGCCATGCCGCTGGCCGGCCTGTGGACATGCCGTTCACCGGCTACGACCATTTCGCGCCCTAGAACAGGGCTGCCCCGTGGTTGCTCCATGTCCGTCCATGGGCTATCCATGGGTCATCCATGGGAGGCCAACCGCAGGCCAACCGCAGACGATCCGGGAGGCGCGTCACAGTCTGTCTGCCATCCGGCTCGTATGCTGCCCGGGTCTGCACGACTTATGTCGCGTAGCTCGATTTACTGCAGAACGGACAGGCCGCCATTCGTAACCTGATCGCACAACGCGCCGCACACGCCGGGTCTTCCGTCCCCGAGAAGATCGGCAAGTACGTCATCATCAATGAAGTCGGCCGCGGCAGCACGGGTGTGGTGTATCTGTCGCATGATCCCTACTACGGTCGCGACGTTGCCATCAAGGTGTACAACATGGACACCGGCGGCGACGAGGATCGTGCGCGGGTGGCGCGCAAGATGTTCCTCTCCGAGGCGCACATGGTGGGGATGCTGCAGCATCCGAACATCCTGCCCATTTACGACGCAGGTGAGGAAAACGACCACTGCTACATCGTTACCGAGCACATTCAGGGCGCGCGCACGCTGGCGGCGTACTGCAAGCCCGATAATTTGCTGCGCGTGGATGATGCGGTTGAAATTATCTACAAGTGCGCCAAGGCGCTGAACTACGCCCACAGTCGCGGCGTGATCCACCGCGATATCAAGCCGAGCAATATCATGCTCACGCCTGACAGTGATGTACGCATCATCGACTTCGGCATCGCGCTGGTGGCGGATTCGGACATCTCCACCATCCAGGGTATCGCCGGGTCGCCCAGCTACATGTCGCCCGAACAGGTGCAGAACGGCGAGATTACCAACCGCTCGGACCTGTATTCACTCGGTGCGATGATGTATGAGCTGTTGACCGGGTTTCGTCCGTTTCGCGCCGGCAATCTCTCCAAGCTGCTGCACCAGATCGTCTACGCCACGCCGCCGCCCATCCACACCCTGCGCAAGGACGTTCACGAGGAGATGGAGAACGTGGTGGCCCTGGCGCTGCAGAAGGAGCCGGAGAAGCGCTACAAGAGCGGTCTGGATTTCGCCGCCGAGCTGACCCGAGTACACCAGAAACTGCGCGCGCAAAACGAGCGCCTGGACAGTCAGGAGCAGTTCGGCCTGCTGCGCCGCCTGAAGTTTTTCCATGATTTCTCTCACGGTGAGATCTGGGAGGTGCTGCGCGCCAGCGCCTGGCAGGACTACGTCGATGGCGAGGAGATCGTCAAGGAAGGGGAGATGGACGACCGCTTCTATATCATCGTCAATGGCAATGTGGTGGTGCAGCGCCACGGTCGTGGGCTGGGGCGACTGGAAACCGGCGAGTGTTTCGGTGAAACCAGCTATGTGCACGGTGCCAAGCGCACAGCCACCATCAAGGCGGATGGCGGAGTGACGGTAATGAAAGTCAGTTCCACGCTGCTGGAGCAGGTCTCCGCTTCCTGCCAGTTGCGTTTCAACAAGCAATTCCTGCGCAGCCTCATCAGCCGGCTGCAGAGCAACGAGCCCTCGAGGCAGTAGCTGTTTCGCGACATCCTGTCTAGGGAAATCCCCCGTCGAACCCTGCGCAATGTTTGTTTCCGGCCTCTTCCGTGAAGGCGTCGGCGATTCCCCACATTGCGGACCTGCTGCCATACGCGCTTAACTGCAGCTGTCT
>JAJFKF010000007.1 GCA_021773365.1 Gammaproteobacteria bacterium
TGGTAACAGGGTCCGGCTGCGGCTCTGCGAACGCCGCCAGCCGGCGGACTTCCTCTTCTGTGCTCCGTTCAGCCTGAACCATTGCCGTGGCGATGGAGCGCACCTGCTCCGGCGCAAGAAGATCGCCCGACGGCAGGTAACTATTCATTTCCTGCAGATAGCGCCGGGCATCGGCAGCCTCGCGGTAGAGCTTCCATTCCTCGAATCGCGGATGTCCCAGCAGCGAAGCCAGCTGTGAGTCATGTCGCTGCTTGAGGGTTTCCTGCTGCATACGTGCCTGTCCGGTTGCCTGCATGTCCAGCGCCGCCAGGTATATCTCCATGTCTTCGACGGCATGTTCGGCCAGCAGGCTGGTGAGGCGGTCCAGCCCCTGCATGGAGATGTGCATCCAGTAGTGAAGATCGTGCAACCCGGCGCGAACCATGATCTTGCGCTGCGCAATTTCGGCGGCCCGGTAGCGGGGGTCCCTGAGCGCTTTCAGCTGCGCCGCCTGCGGTGAGACAGCGCCTGGAGACTCCACGACAGCAGACAGGTCTCCAGAAGACGGTTCAGCCTGAACCGACGCAGGCTCCACTGAAGGCGCCTGCGCGGCCTTTGCAGAGGCAGAATGCAGCTCCAGCGCCTCAAGGCGGGCTGCTTGCGTGCGGACGAGAGCGCGCTCGGCGCGCAGCTGACTCAGGAGAACAGCGAGAAGCGCAGCCAATGCAAGTGGAACCGCGCTGAACACGATATTGGCCCTGCCCATACACCTCGCCCGCTGCCGGAACCTGGAGACCGGGTCTACGAGTAGACAATGCCACTGATGGCGGGGGATTGAAAATGGAGTTTCCGCACGGCGCTCTGCAGCCTGATGTCAGAACGAATCGAGCGCCCGGCTGTGCCAGGCGCCTGAAGACATCTTCAGCTCAAGGGGTTCTCGCGAAAGACGCGGCGCAAGCCTGCCGCAGGCGGAGATTTTCAGCCGGGAGATTGAGGCGAATCTACTGCGCCAGCAGGCGCTTCACTTCGGTATGCAGTTTCTCGCCGCGAGCATCAGCAGCGGCGACGCGGCCTTCCTTGTCCAGCAGGAACATGGCGGGAATGGCGTTGATACCGAACGCCTTCGCGTATTCATTGTTGAAGCCCTTGCCGTCGAAGTGCTGGGGCCAGGGCATTTCACGCCCGGCCACGAAATCGAGCAGCTTCTGGCGATCCTTCTGTTCATCGAGCGAAATGCCGATGACTTCGAATCCCGCGTCGTTGTAGGCCGCATACACCTTCTTGACGTTGGGTAGTTCGGCGATACAGGGCCCGCACCATGTGGCCCAGAAGTCGACCAGCACCACCTTGCCGCGCATCTTTGCGAGATCGACATTGCGCCCGTCCACCGCCGTGAACTGGATCGAGCCGATCCGGGCCGCCCGCACTCTGGCCGCTTCCGCCGCCGCTTCCCGTGCCACTTTCTGCTTCTCCGCGGCCTCCTTCATGGCCGCCGCAAGCGGGGTCGATTGCAGCATGGTTTCAAATTCACTGGCCTGCTGCTCGTAGCGGCTGCTTTCGGCGCGCAGTGCATTCAGATATTCGGTCATGACAACCACCGAGCGCGAATCCGGATACAACTCAATCATGCGCTCAGCGATGGCGCGGAAGGGCGCCAGGTCCAGCGGTGCTGATTCCCGCCGGGCCTTCATGCGTGCTTCCGCCAGCATCCAGGCAAAGGCGCCACCACGATGGCGGTCTGTGGCGTCCGGCGCCTCGATGACTGCCGTATTCAACTTCATCTGTTCATCTACAAACGCCGCACGAGCAGCGTGATCAACGATGAAGTTGGCCTGCGTCGGTTCCCGGTCGAACCCGGGCTTGAAGCCCCTGATGAAGTAGGGCGTGGAATAGCCGGACTGCACGATCAGATCGTAGCGCTCCGGGGAATCCGGATACTTCGAAAAAAACAGGCGCGCCTTGCGCGCAAAGTCCTGATACTTGCCGTCCTCAAAAATCCAGTACTCGCGCGAAGGATGCTCTACGCCGGCGGGTGGCTTTGCCCGCCAGAATTCGAACAATGCGTCGCGTTCAAGTTTTGCCTCGGTGGGCGCCGGCTCGGCGGCAAAGCCGCCGAGCGCAAACAACATGCCGCAGAGCGGCAGCCACCGCCGTATCCATATCGCACCGCGCATCAAAAGGACTTGGAGACACTCAGAATGTAGCGGCGCAGGCGCGGATCCACGACCACCCGACCATTGGCGACATCCTGCACCGCCGGTTCCTTGTTCAGCGCATTGATGACAGTCAGCGACACCTTGCCATCGGCCAGCCAGCGTGCCCACCACTGTTGCGCGCTGCTGTTGAATCGGGCGTCGTCGCCGAAGTCATAGGACAACTGCGGATTGAACTCGATGTAGCTTGGATACGCGGTGGAGGTGGCCGTTGAACGCCAGCCACTCTGATGATTGACGCTGAGCCCGCCATCCCAGGGACCCTGCGACCAGAAGGCTGAGCCGCTGGTGCGCACGGGCTGATGACCGAAATTGGAGGTCGGCGTCGCAGCTGGCGTGGCCATGGTAAAAGTCGGATCCGAATCAGTCCGGGCCAGCGTCAGCAGCACTTCACCGATATCGAAGACCCGCTGAAAGGTCATGCGATAGTCCCAGCCGCTGGTGGTCACGCTGGACAGGTTGATGTTGCTGGAATCCCAGCCGGTGATCAGCCCGGAGTAGCCGTTGGCGATATCAGTCGGCGTCGGGGCGGCGCGCGTGACCCGCTCGGGGAAGAAGTCGAACAGTACCTGCCAGGCCGGACCGCCGGAGCGCTCGTTGTAATCGAGCTCGTAGTAGTCCACCGAAAACGACAGGCCGGAGAACAGCTCGCCCGGTATGTCCAGCACCAGACCGATATTTCGCGAAACCGAGCGTTCCGGGTTGAGCGTCGGATTGCCGCCGGACATGTACTGGAAGGTGCCCACGACAGCCTCGCCTCCGCGCTCGTTGTCGACGTAGCCCCGCGTCGCCGTCAGCGTGGTCGTGAACGTGCTTACCGGCGCCAGCAGATCATACAGACGCGGCGGCTTGAAGCCCTCGGCACGCGAGCCGCGCAGCGTCAGCCATTCCACTGGCTGGAACAAGGCGCGAAAGGTGGGAATGTTGATATCGCCGACGTCGGAGTAGTCCTGGTAGCGCACTGCGGCGCCCACCTCCAGGCGATGCACCAGCGGAATGTTCTGCGCACGTGACAGCAGCGGTACGCTCAGTTCGGCGAAGGCGGCATTGGAGTCACGGCTGAAGGGGGCACTCAGCAGATACGAAGGGCCAGCCGGGGTACGATTGAACTTGACTTCTTCCGTTGACACCTCCAATCCGGCAGCAAGGCGAATATCGCCCGCCCAGCCCGACCACAGCGTGCCATCGACGATGGCCGAGTACTGATACACATCCGTCGTGTCCTCGTGATAGGACCCCGGCAGAAGGCTTTCGAGTACGCCCGCCGCATTCGGATTGGTGCCATTGAAACTATCGTAGGCCAGCAGTGGCGGCGAGGCGGAATTGACCGCAGCGTTCAACAGACCGAAGTTTAGACTGCCCACGATGGTGTCGTCGCGGACGATGTTGCGCGCCCAGGCGGCTGAAACATCGTAACGCCAGCTACGCAGGAACTCGCCGCGCATGCCCAGCGTCATGCCCAGATTTTCCTGTTCGGACACGATGTGCGGCCGCGGGAGATCGTAGAACACCTTGCTGAGAATCACCGAAGTGGAAAACGGATTGCCGGGGTAGCCCACCGGCAACGATATGCCGGTGATTGTGATCGGCGATCCGAAATACTCGTTCTCGAAGCGCGCCCATCTTCCCTCGGCGTACAGCTGCATGCTGTCGGTCAGCGCGTAATCCGCCGTGCCCGTGACGCTCATACGCTGCGCCGGATCGATGCTGTTGGAATACGGCGCCGCGTCGAAGAGTTGGGGCTCCGTCAACGTGTAGGCGCTGTTTGCAGCCGTGGTACCGCTGGAACCGACGGGGATGCCCACCACATGTGTGCTCTCGCCCGGCAGGGCGGCACCCGGCGAGGCCACCGGATAGAAACCACTCGCCAGCGTGCCGGGGCCGGCGGAAGGGCTGAACAGGAAGCTGGTGCTGGTACTGCCGAATACCCGCGAGTCATATGTTGACGTAAACCAGCGATCACGCGCGGCGAGACCATTCTGGTCTTCCAGCGAGGCGGTAATGAAGGTACCCAGCTTGCCGCTGCGGAAGCCGCCGGTCATGCTGATGGTCTTCTGCGCCACATCGGTATCAAACGGCGTCTCGTAGGACGCACGAGCCTCGATGCCGCTGTAGCGCTCTTTGAGCACGATGTTGATCACACCGGCAATGGCCTCGGAACCGTAGATGGCGCCCGCACCCTGCGGCAGGATGTCGATGCGCTCGATGGCCGAGACCGGAATACCGTCAACGCTGAAATCCTCGCGCCCGCCGGCGCCGCCTGGCGCCTCCTGGCCGGTGTGCGGCACGCGACGGCCGTTGACGAGGATCAATGTGGAATTGCCACCCAGGCCGCGCAGATTGAAGGATGTACTTACAGTTTGCGCACGCGAGGTGCCGGAGTTCTGCAGGTTGTCGTTGAAGCCGATGGAAGCGGCCAACTGCGGAATCGCCCAGCGGATATCCGCCAGCCGGTTGACGCCGCGGCGCTCCAGCTCCACCTGGTTGATCGAGTACACCGGAATGGCGGTCACTTCGCTGTTCAACGTGCGGATGCGCGAACCGGTAACCACAACCTCCGTCGAGGTGTCCTTGCTGTCCTTGCGCGCTGCCGACTTGCTTTCGTCATCAACTTCATCAGCTGATTCCGCCGGTGTGGTATCGACGCGCGCCAATGTCAGATTCGGAGAATATCGTGCCGGCGCCGAGGCGGTTTCCCGCGTTGCCACGCCCACAGTATCGCCGGACTTTCGTCCCGGACGAATGGACACTGTTCGATCATTGACGAACTCGAATGTCAGCCCGGTGCCGCTGAGCAGCGCCTGCAGGCTTTCCTGTGGCGACAACCCGGCCCTGGCGCCGCGCGAGTCCAGACCGGCGGCAATCTCGGAGACGTAAACCAGTTGCAGCCCGGTGGCCTGCGCAAAGCTCTTCAGCGCCTTGGGCAGCGGCTGGGCTTCAATGGCGTCCACCGAGGTCGTGGTTGCCCAGGCATGCGATGACGCTGTGGCCATCATCACGCCGATGAACAACGAAAGAAAAATTCGATTACTTTGCTGCATGTTGACCCCTGGAGAGGCTGGCTCTCGTCTGACGAATCGCAGGGCATGTGCCCGCTTCCGGGGGTGTAGAGGCTGCGCGGCGAGAATCAGGTACCAGAATCTTTTCGTACGCGAATGCTGCCAGCGGTTGCCGTCACCCGAACGTTATCCAGCCGGCGGAGAAAGCCGACGAATGACTCCGTGTCGTAGGCATTGAATATGCCGGTGATGCGCAGATCGTTCAGCGCCGCACCTTCCACTTCTATGGGTACGCGGCCATAGCGGTTGAATTCAGCGGCTACCGCGGCCAATGGTTCCTGCTCGAACATGATCTGCTGCTGCGTCCAGGCCGCCACCTTGCTGATGTCAACGTGATCGATGATCGGCGCGGCAACTTCCGGCTGTTCGGTGTTCAGCACCTTCACCTGCTCACCGGCCGTCAGTGGCCGGGACGGCGACACGATCGTGCGTTCCGCCGCTTCGCCGGTCAATCGTACCGGCGTCATGCCGGCGTTCCGGTATACGGCAACCTTGCCGGTGAGCACCGTCACCACTGTCGCATCGGACTTGCGGTACACGTCAAAGGAAGTGCCGATCGCTACCACGGCGGTATCGCCAGCCACCACGCGGAAGGGCCGCTGTGGATCGGGAGCGACATCGAACTTGGCCTGCCCGTGGTCGACCTCCACGATCCGCTGCGTGCCCGAGAAGCGCACCTTCAGCTCCGAGCCGGAATTCAGATGCACCACCGAACCATCCGGCAGACGCCACACGCGCTGTTCACCGTGCGCCGTACGCAGTAAATCGATATCCGCGGTTGCGGCATTGCGCGCTGATTCCTGCAGGAGCCACGGCGCGGCGGCCAGCATGACGGCGCCCAGGCTGGCCGCGAGCGCCCAATGCCGGATGCGCCCGGGCCGCGCGGGCCGTGCAATACGCACCGGCGCTTCTGTGCCGGAGGCAGGTGGCGACAGGGTTACCACCCTGTCGGACTCCAGCCGGGCTCGCTCCAACAGACCCTGCATGTCAGTTCCAGGCTCATCCGGCAACGCATTGAAGCCGCGCGCCAGCGCTGCTACTGCCAGGTACTCACTGACATGCAATGGCGAGGTACGCAGCCAGGCGGTGAATGCTGTACGTTCACGCGCCGCCAGCGGTCCGTCACGATGCGCAACAAACCATTCTGCCGCCTGCCGGGCGACGACCGCCTGGACATCCTGTTCCTGCCTGTGTTGATCGGTATTCATGCCATTCGCGCCATACGTTTGCGGCAGTGGGCCAGCGCCTGCACCAGATACTTCTTGACCATGTTGCTGGAGATACCGAGTCGGGCCGCAATTTCTGCGTAGGACAGGCCTTCGCGATACTGCATCAGCACCGCAGCCTGACACTTGGCCGGCAGCTGCCCCAGCACCTCTCCCAGCCGCTGCTGGCGATGCTCGGCATCGACAGCCTCCTCCAGCACCGGCAGATCAGCCAGCTCCACTTCGACCTGCGGCGACTCCACGTCGATCCAGGTCTTCTGCTGGCGTTCAAGCACGGCCTGCTCCTTCACCAGGTTGCGGGCCACCGTATACAGATAGGCCTCGGGATTACGCAGTACTTCGGTCTCGCTGACCCGCAGCATGCGCAGATACACCTCCTGGGTGAGGTCCTGGGCATCGCCCTTGGCGCGGATGCGACGGCGAAAGAAGCTGCGCAGCACACCCTCATTCTGCGCAAAAAGCTTTTTAATCAATGATTTACCTGAATTCTGGGCCGGCACGTACTGCTCCGGGTGCTGGGTATCCGCAGGGGTTAAGAGCCCGGCGGACGGTAATCAGGTACCTGAATTTACGCCCCCTGGGCTGGAATACCGCGCTCAGTCCTTGCGTCCGAACAATCGTCCCAGCAAGCCCGGCCTGCGCGCCGTGTCTTCCGGGCTGTCCTCGCTATCCTTATCCGCCACCGCCTGGGACGACCGGGGCGGCGTGGACGATGCCGACGGCTTCACAGGCGGGGCGGAGCTGTTGTAGGGATCGAAACCGGACTGCTTTCGCGCCTGCGTGGCCTGCTTGCGGCGCTTGCCGGTAGACAGCGGATCGTCCGCGATCTGCAGATTGGCCTCCAGTTTCTTCAGACGTTTGGTGTCAACGTCCTGCCCGTAGATGCCGGTCTTCATCTGCCACTCCCACACGGCATTGCCCCGGGAGTCGAAGCTCACCCGGCCGGATTTCTTCTCCTCTTCGGTCACCTTGCCTGGTTCACTGCCTGACGCCTCGCCCGGCTTGTGCTGCGCCGCGGGGTCGTCGGATTGCGATTTGGTATCGCTCATGGACTGATACTACGGAGATTCACGGGCAGGGGCTATGAAAAGGAATCGCGCGACCGGTGAATCGCTATTCCTCACGCTCGCGCTTGAGCGTCTCGCGCAGTTCGCCTACGTGCCGGCGTATGGACTGCCCGGCCTCTTCCAGCTCGCGACGTTGTTCGTTCGGACAAACCACCGTGGCATAGGAACAATACACACAGCAGTCCCCGTAGATGGGTTTGAGCACCTTGCCGCAGCCGCTGCAGGTATAGAAATGCAACTCTCCGGTTTCCGGCATGGTTTCCTCGCGGCGAAAGCCGCAGGCCGGGCAGGTGATGGATGTTTCAAGGACAAGGGATCGGCCGGCCTGAAGGGCCAGCACTTCCAGCGTATCGGCTTCATCGTCAATCGCGGCCTCGGCCTTGCCCGGGAACCACGCGGGGGTTTGCGCCATTGAAGGTGCCTTGACTACTGCTGGCGCGCAGAGTAGCGGTGCGCGCGCACAATGAGAAGACCCCCGGCAAAGGAAATCGGCCAGCACATACCGGCGTTTCAGGTCAAAATCACGTCAAATGAGTTCCACGCTCAGGAAAAGCAAGCGGCGCACAGCGGTACGGCCGGACTTCGCCGCCTCGGAGGCCACACTGCGCCGGCAACTCGTCGCCGGCCGGCACCGTGAGGAATGGGAGGCCAATGTCGGTGCCGCGGAGTATCGCGCACTGCGACGCCTGGTGGTGCGCGCGCAGAACCGCGGCACGCGTGGGGGTCCGCGGGTGTACATCCTGCCCGGAATCATGGGTTCAAGACTGGGATACCGGGCATCGGGGGCGCGCACCGACACGCTGCTATGGATCGATCCGGAGGAAATCCAGCGCGGACGACTGTTCGAACTGGCCCTGCCGGACTACCACGGCTGCCGGGCTGTGGGTGTGATGGTGCTGAATTATCTGAAGCTCAAGCTCACGCTGGAACTGGCCGGCTTCGATGTGGATTTTCATCCTTATGACTGGCGGCAGGGCATCGATGTGCTGGGTCACGAGTTGCACGCGCGGCTGCTGCGCGAGCGGCACGCACCGGTCGCGCTGGTGGCGCACAGCATGGGCGGCCTGGTGGGACGCATGGCGTTGTCCCTGGACGCGCCGAAGCGGCGGACTGAACGGCGGATTGGACAGGTAATCATGCTGGCCACACCGCACTTCGGCTCATTCGCGCCGGTGATGGCGTTGCGCGGGGTCTATCCGGCCGTGCGCAAGGTCGCCACACTTGACCCGACGCACAGCGCGGAGTCGCTGACGCGGCAGGTGTTCAACACCTTCCCCGGCCTGTACCACATGCTGCCCTGTAGTCCACGCGACGCCGGCATGCCGGACTGGTGCGATCCGGCAAAGTGGCCAGGCGGAACACTGGCGCCTCGCCATGCACTGCTGCGCGATGCGCGCCGCGCTCGTGAACTGCTGGCAGGCGCCGACGAACGCTGCGCGTTGATCGTCGGGGTCAATCAGGAAACAGTCACCGCTGCCGCCCGGCAAGGTACGGAACTGAACTACACCCTGACGCGCAACGGCGATGGCACCGTACCACTGGATCTGGCGCGCCTGCCGGGCGCAAGAACCTACTACATTGATGCCCACCACGGCTCAATTCCGGCGAACGGCATGGTTTGTTCGGCGGTGGTGGACCTGCTGCGGCACGGTTCGACTGCGAAGCTGCCGCGAAGCTGGCGCCGCCGGCGCGGCGCGGGACGCGCGGTCAGCGAATCGGCGTTACGTCAGACGGACGTACGGAAGCACGACTGGGCGTCCTTGACGCTGGAGCAGCGTCGGTTGTTGCTGATGGGTCTGGCTCTGCCGTTGCGGCCAAAGCTTCCGTAAAGCGCCGGTGCCAGGCGGTGATGTCGTTGCGACGGATGACCTGCATCATCGACGTGTAGCGTCGGCGCCGTTCCTGCAGGGGCATGGTCAGAGCGGCCTGCATGGCGTGCGCCAGCCCGCGGGTGTCATAGGGATTGACCTGCAGCGCACCGGTAAGCTCACGGGCCGCACCGGCCAGGGGAGAGAGAATCAGCACGCCGGGGTCGGCCGGGTCCTGCGCCACCACGAACTCCTTGGCCACCAGGTTCATGCCATCGCGCACCGGCGTCACCAGCGCCACCTGCGCCACGCGCAGATAACCCATCAACGCGGCATGCGGGAAATTGCGATTCAAATAGCGGATAGGTGTCCAGTCAGCCGTGGCGAACTGACCATTGATGCTGCCGGAAGCCTGCTCGAGCGCACTGCGTATCTCCACATAGGCATTCACATCGCCCCGGCTGAGCGGTGCGATCTGCATGAAGGTGACGTGACCGACATTGCCGGGATGGGTTTCCAGAAAACGCCGATAGGCGGTAAAGCGCTCGATCAACCCCTTGCTGTAATCGAGCCGGTCCACGCCGATGACCAGCTTGCGACCCTGCAGGCTGTGTGTGAGTCGTTTGACCGCCTCGCTTGCAGCGCCGTGCTCGGCCGCTGCCTGCAGCCCATCGACATCAACTCCGATGGGAAACACGCCGGCGCGTATGTGCCGCCCACCCACCGCGACGCTGCCGTCAGGTAGCAGGGCATCCTCGCCCCAAATATGGGCCACGCCACTGCGGAAGGCGCGCAGATCGTCTTCGGTCTGAAAGCCAACGACGTCGTAGCACGTCAGCTCCTGCAGCAGTTCGGCATAGGTGGGCAGCACTCGCAGCATCTCGATGTGCGGAAAGGGAATGTGCAGGAAAAACCCGATGGGCCGGTCCACGCCCAGCTCACGCAGACGCTGGCCCAGCGGAATAAGGTGATAGTCATGTACCCAGATCAGGTCATCCTCTTCCAGCAGCGGGACCAGGCGCTCGGCCATCAGGCGATTCACGCGTTGATAGGCATCGTACTGTTCATCGCTGTAATGAAAGGCGCGCGCCACCAGGTAGTGAAACAGCGGCCAGAGAGTGGAGTTGGCATAGCCGTTGTAGTAGGCGTCGAAGTCATCTTCCTGCAGGTCGACCGTGGCATAGGACACCTTGTCGCGCGTCAGCACCTGCGCCTCGCCAGGCTCACCGGCCACCGTCTCACCACCCCAGCCAAACCATAATCCTCCGGTTTGTTTCAGTGCCGCCAGCACACCCACCGCCAGTCCGCCCGGCGCGGCGCCCCGTTTAGGTACGGAGATACGGTTCGATACACAAATCAGTCGACTCACTATTTTCTCTCCCTTAATTCCCGCAGCCAGCGATGAACCGCCGCCACGTCCGCCAGTCGCTGGCGCGCACAGGTATGCCCCGCTCCATTCGCCTGCTCGTCCACATGGATACTGTGGCCGCCCAGCGAATTGACGTACTGAAAACCGGACTCATCGGTGATGTCATCACCGATGAACACCGGCACGCGGCCGGCGAAGGGCGCACTGCGCATGAAGCCGGCGATGGCCCCGGCCTTGGAGGCCGCGCCGGGCTTCAGTTCCAGCACGCATTTGCCGTCCAGAACCTGCCAGTCATCGCCCAGCTGCGCCAGCGCCCCGGCCACCGCCCGGCGGGCTGCGGCCTCATGCTCCGGCGCCTGGCGATAATGCAGGGCCAGCGTGCCGCCCTTGTCTTCCAGCAATGTTCCCGCATTGCGGGCACAGAAGTCTGTCAGACAACGACGGGTTCTGGCCCACAGCTCCGCCGGTACCTGCGGCGCGGCGGTCCGCACCTGGCCACCGGCGGCATCACGCCGCTCCAGGCCGTGCAACCCGGCCGACGGCAGCCGCAGGGGCGCGAACAATTCATCGAGCTGGCCCACCGGCCTGCCGCTGACCAGGGCAAGCGCGCCGCGATGCATTTCATGCAACCGCTGCAGCAGGTCAATCAGGTATGGGGGGACATGCACGCCATCAGGCGTGGCGGCAATTTCGAGCAGCGTTCCGTCGACATCGAGAAACAGTGCCCGCAGCGAATCTGGGGGGTGTGCAGGTGCAGCAATCACCACGTCACCGGGAATCCAGCGGGGCCGATGACAGTAGCGTGGCGAACTGAGGCAAGCAACTCCCGCGGCTGACGCCGCCCTGGAGATCAGCGACCGATGGAGGCGAATTCCTTGCGGTCGAGATAGCCATCCTGGTCAGCATCGGCGGCGGCGAAACGCGCTGCAACGATCTTGTCCTTGCGCGCCTCCGAGACACTGATGCGCCCGTCCTTGTTGGCATCGAGCTGTTCGAAGGTCATCTGGGGCCTGGGGGCGCTCTGCGCCGCAACCGTGGTCGGAGTCATGGCTGCCGACAGCGCCGCCGCACCGGCAAGAATTACAAAGACTGTGAACTGATGTTTCATGGGCGCGATTGTAGGCTCCGCCCGGCGGGCGGCTCAATGTCGCTGTTGCTTTTACGCATTAATCTTTGCGAATCAGGCGCTTGAATTCTTCCTGATCGAGATAGCCGTCACGGTTGCGGTCCACCTCGGCGAAGCGTTGGTTCACCGCCCAGTCCACCCTGGCCTCCTGCTTCGAAATGCGCGCGTCCTTGTCGACGTCGAGGTAGCCGAAGGTGGTCACCGGTCTGGGCTTCTCAGAGCCCTGGTGCGCGAGACCGGGCGTAACGCCACTACACAGACATGCCGCTATCAGACCCGCGGCGAGGTACCCGGAAAAGATATCCACCCTGTATCTCCAGTGTGATCCGTACGCTGCGCTCAGACCATAAGCCAGGCCCGTGAGTTTCCCGCACGGGCAAAAAAATTCAGCCGATGGAGAAAAACACTACCAGGTGTAGCGCACCCGGTAGCGCACCGTTACCTCGCCGTCCGCCGGCACCTTCACGGGAAAGTGGATGGAGCGCGCGTCTTCTTTTTCATATTTCTGTGTGCTGCTGAGAATCTGCCAGCCGGTCCAGCGGTAAAGGGTTTCCTTGACCAGCACCTGCACCGCAGCATCCTTGTGGTTACGCAGCTTGACCTCGATCTCCTCCTCCATCCGCCTCGCCCGGGTATCGACGCTGAAGTCCACCTGCCGGCGCTCGCCCACCACGTCGAAGGCCGAGCCGAGCTTTACCCGCACATCCTCGTTCTTCGGCGTGTGGTCGATGGTGTCCTCGCCGATGAATTCCAGGCTGCCGTCGGCCGGGTCGAGCTGCGCCACACGCACGCGGCCGGCAGGCAGCGGGATGCCAAGGCCGGCTTTGTCGTTGTTGCTGAACTCCAGGTACACATCCACCTTCCGGTTCATCTGCGTGCCGAAATTGCGATCCACCATCGGATCGTTGAAGCCGTAGCCCACGGATGGCTGGCCGTAGTAGACCAGCAGCTTGCGCGCCGGCACGCGACGAGCGGCGTCGAACAGCTCGATCTGTTTGGTGGAATTGTCCGGCAGCGTAGTGCGGCGGCCGAGGGTGTAGAGATGGAACTCGAAAAAAGCCTTTTCCTCGAAGCCGGTGTCCTCCTTGGCGGCCATCATCAGTCTTTCGCGCCTGCCGGTTACTATGCTCTCATTCTGAACACGGTTCACATCACCAGCGATGAGCTTCAGCCGCGCATCCTCATAAGTCGCGCCGGACTGATTGATGATGCTCACCCAGGCGCCCACATCCAGCCAGCCGGAATTCGCATCCCTGCCCTCGCTGAAGGTGAGGTTGTAATCCGCCCACCAGGTGATGCCGCCGGTCTGATAGGCCACGCGGGTGTTGTGCAACCCGCCCTTCTTCGCAGTGATGTCCCAGATCAGCGTCGGACGGGTGATCAGCCCGCCGGGCAGGTCCGGAAAGCGCACGTTGCCGTAATCGCGTACGGCATGGATCTGCCCATCGCTGCCGCGCAGTACCAGTCCGTCCACCGCTGACAGCAAGGTGCCGGACAGCGTGCTCAATTCATTGCCCACGGTACGCTCCACCGTGATGGGCCTGTCGATGAAGCGGGTGAGCAGCTTCTGTGTGCTGACCAGGTCGAACTGGAAATTCTGCTCCAGCACCCGGGTATTGACCGGATCGGTCAGAGAACTGAACTGCACGGTGGTCGGGTCGATGTAGGCCGCCACGTCGGTGAAACGCACCGTGCTGCGACCGCTCCTGAGATCCACGGCGCGATCATGCCGCACCAGGGCGTAGCCGGGCACCGCCCTGCCCGTGGGCATGCCCGAGCCGGGGACGGGGCGATAGAGATCCGGCGAGATGCCCCCCGGGCGCGCGGAACTGTAAATGGTGAGCGCGGTGTCATCCGCAACGGCGGCGCCGGGAAAAGCCAATGCAAGAACGAGAAAGGATGCGGCGACGGAACCGGTAAGAGTGAGGCGGACCATGAGCAACTCCTGTAGCCGTGAAAATTCTTGTGTCGCGAGCATCGCACCTTCGCCGCTGGCCGCCAACTGGCGCGCTGTCAGTCTGCAGCCCCGGCCATTGGTCGCGTTTGAAACTGTTGCACGATGATGGCCTGCCCGGTAGCCTCCCGACCCCTTATGAACACAACAAAAACCGCTTTCCGGGAAGTCCCCTACATGGGGGTCATTTATGTCGTGGCCGAGGCCATGAAACTGGGCTTCAGCAATGGCGACCCGGACTGGTGCAATCTGGGCCAGGGCCAGCCGGAGGTGGGCCCTATCGAGGGCGCGCCCGAGCGCATCACGTCGATGCCGCTGGAACCCGGCGACCATGCCTACGGCCCGGTGCCGGGCACGGCCGCGCTGCGCCAGACGGTGGCGGAGCACTACAACCGCCTGTTCCGCAAGGGCAAAAAGCAGCAGTACAGCGCCGACAACGTGGCCATCGCATCCGGCGGCCGCCTGGCGCTGTCACGCATGCTGGCGGCACTGGGCCCGGTGCGCATCGGCTACCAGACACCGGACTACACCGCCTACGAGGACATGCTGGCCTATCACACCGGGCGCATCACGCCGGTACTTGTTCCGACCTCGGAGAGCCATGACTTCAAGGTCACGCCGGAGCAGCTGGCCGGGGACATCGCCCGCCACAATCTCGATGCCTGGCTGGTGAGCAACCCCTGCAATCCCACTGGGCAACTGATCGCCGGCCAGGAGCTGGCCGAGTACGTGAACATCGCGCGCACCACCCGCTGCACGCTGCTGATGGACGAGTTCTACTCGCACTTCATCTACAAGGCCGATGGTTCGCCGGGCCAGGGCCCGGTGTCCTCCGCGGAGTTCGTCGAGGACATCGAGAACGACCCGGTCATCATCATCGACGGACTGACGAAGAACTACCGCTACCCGGGCTGGCGCGTGGGCTGGATCGTCGGGCCGAAGCATACGGTGGAGCAGATCGGCCGCGCGGCCAGCGCCATCGACGGCGGCCCGTCCACGGGCGCACAGCGCGCAGCAGTGGAAGTACTGCAGCCGGCACGCGCCGACCAGGAAACCAATGCGGTGCGTGAGGTGTTCGCACGCAAGCGCCGCATCATGCTCGACGCGCTGGAGAAATTCGGCGTGCGGGTACCGCACGAACCGCTGGGGACTTTCTATATCTGGGGCGACATCAGCGGCCTGCCGGCGCCCTTCAACGATGCGGATGTATTCTTCCGCGCCGCTCTGGAACGCAAGGTGATGACGGTGCCGGGGCGGTTTTTTGATGTGAATCCCGGCAATACACGACCGACCAATCCGGAGTACGCGCACTGGGTGCGGTTCTCGTTCGGGCCACCGGAAGAGAATGTGAAGCTGGGGTTGAGGCGGCTGGGGGAGCTGCTGGGACGGTCGGTGTAACACCTGCCGGGGGCAGATGCCTTTGCAGCGAGCAACGCTGCCCCGAAATTTCGCCTGAACAGCCGGCGGCAGGGACCGTTACCTGCCCGCCGCCGCCGCGGGCTCAAGCCCGAGTTCACGTCGCAGCAGCGGCTCCAGCGTCTCGATGCCCTTGTCCGAAATCAGCCGGCCACTCTTGTCCAGCAGCAGATCGAGCGGGATCGACCTGACGCCGTACTCCCTGACAAAGGTATTCATGCCTCCCTTGCTGACCTCATCGAAATACTGCGGCCAGGCGATGTCATGTTTGTCCACGAACTTGCGTAGTTTCTCCTTGTCCCCGGGCTTGTCGCTTGAGATGCCGATGACTTCAAAACCCCGGTCGTGATATTTGCGGTAGATCGCCTGCAGCTGCGGCAACTCGGCCAGACACGGCCCGCACCAGGTGGCCCAGAAATTAAGCAGCACCACCTTGCCGCGCAGACGTTTCAGATCCACCTGACGCCCGTCGATGGCGGTAAACTGCATCTGCGCCGGCTGTTCCTTCATTGTCAGTACGCGCAGCTGTCCCGCCGCCCATTCGGCAACCTCGGCGTTTTCCACCACAACCAGCTTCCGGACCCGGGCCTCCGCCGCCTGCGGATCGGTGGCTTTCAGCAGTGGCAGGTAATCGGCCTCCAGGCCCGACTGAAGAGGGCTGTTGGGATAGCGCGCGGCCAGATCATCCAGGCCCTGTTGGATTCTGCTCAGGTCGGTCACCGGAAACTTCTGGCGCCGCAGTTCCCGCACCAGATGCATCTGGTCTTCGAGCTGCCAGGTCTTGAGTCTTTGCCAGGACACATCGTCGATATCGGGAGCGCCAAGTCCGGCTTCGATCTGGTGCCGTGCGTAGTACTGATAATCCGGCTCGCCCCATACGTTCATGTTCGCCGCATAGTGTGCAGCTGCCCGCCAGCGACGCGGATCCCGGGGAAATCGCCCGATAAACTCCCAGGCCAGCGCGCGGCCGCGCTCGGTATTCTCCCGCGCCCGCGCCGCCCGCTCCTCCGGGCTCAGTCCCGCCGAGCTGCGGTACCTGAAGATCTGCTCGATCTCGGCAAACAGTGCGTCAGCTTCGGTTTGCGCGCCGGCACCGGCGGCATTCGAAGGTTCCTGGCCGCATCCTGCGTCTGCTACAGCCAGCAGCGTGGCCAGAGTGATTGCACCGGCCAGAAGAATTGAATTCTTTGCCATCGTATGGATTCCTTGAGATTGTCAGAATTGTTTGGTCAGAGAAACTGCAAAGCGACGCAGACGGGAGTCAACTACCGTGTTGTCCGGCAATCCAGAGCCGGGGTAGATTGGCGGCAGGCGGTTGAAGAGGTTGAAAATTGTCAACGCTATCCTGGTGTCAGCCAGCGCCGCGGTCAGCCAGCCGGGGCCCGAGCGGCTCAGGCGGGCATTGCGACTGAAGTCATAGCTGCCATGGAAATCCCAGCGGATGGTCGCAGGAACGTATACGGTCTGATTCAAAGAGAATCGCGCTCGATCCCGGAACGAAGCAAGCAGACCAAGTTCGCAAGGGCCTCGGCTCCAGAACAGCGAGCCATTCAACTGCAGCGGAAAGACATCGGGTGTCGAACTGCTCGACAGAGGCCGGTCCGGCTGGCCGCGAACCTCGCGCAGCGTCATGTGGTTGGCGTTTGCATTCAGAGCGAACTCACCCCAGCGGGTCTGCCGGTTATACCTGGCGGCGAAGTCGTAACCGGCCAGGATCTCACTGGCGATGTTCAGATCGAAATCGAGAAAACTCACCACCGGTCCGGCCCAGCCGGCAGGATCGGTAGCCAGGCTGGGTCCGCGCGTTATGGTCTCAGGAAACAGCACAATTCTCTCGGCCAACGTCAGGCGGCCCGCGCGATCGGTGTACTCGGTTTTATAGTAACTGGCCGACAATGAAAGCCCGGTAACGCCAGGAACCTCTACAACCATTCCCATGGTGCGGCTTTCCGACTGCTCCGGCCGCAGCTGCGGATTGCCGCCCACCGTGGTTCGAACTCCGCGCAATACGGGATCTGCCTGCACCGGCTGGTTACCACGCAGCGCGTCGAAATAATCGGGCGTGGGAGCGACGGGTGATGTCTGCTGAACGGCGCCGCGATACAACTGACTCAAGGTAGGTACTTTGTAGCTGCTGGAGTGCGACGCCCGCAATGTCAGCCAGTGAAGCGGCCGGTAGAGCAATCCGTAGCTTGGTTTGGTCGCGGCGGGAAAGTCCGAATAGCGATCATGCCGCGCCGCCACCCTGGCTTCCAGACGATCTGCCCAGCGCAATTGCTGAGCGCTGGAGATCAGCGGCACATAGACCTCCAGAAAGTAGCCTGAGGTGTGCCGTGCACGCCCATGGGGCGCGGTGCTGGTGGTGGATTGCAGCGGGAATCGAACGTCGTCTTCACGGTACTCCGTACCACCGGCCAATCGCACATCACCGGCGCGCAGCGAAAATAACGGACCGTCCGCCTGGGCGGTATAGGTCCTGGTTTGCACACGCTCGGCATTCCCCGCACTGACCGTCAAGGCCTCGATCGTGCCCGGCGAATTGGGCGAGATGCCGGCCGTACTGTCGTACAGCAGAATGGGGGGCGTCGGGCTGACAAAGGCCGCAGCGAGTTTAGCCGCATTGAACCCCAGCACCCCATAGCCAAGATCCGGCTGGCTGCGCACCTCTCCCAGCGTGGCCTCGTAGCCCCAACCGTGAGACAGCGCACCGCGCAAGCCACCATGGAGGGCTCGGTTCTCCGTGATCGACGCCCGCGGCGGAGCGGGTGGCAGATCGTAGAAGAATTTTGTCCCGATAATGGGCACTCCGAACGGATTGCCGGGGGCGCCAGCCGGTATACGCGCGGAACCGCTGGCGTAGTATGGAATGGGCGAAGCGGCCACCGATGTCAGTCGATTCTCGTTCCACCGCAGCTCGGCAAACGCCGTAAGCCGATCGGTAATCCGGTGCTCGAGGCTGCCCAACACGCTCTTGCGCAGATAAGGCGTCGAGTACTGGGCAAACTCACCGCCATCGTACAACTGGAAGACCACCGGATTGGCGTAGTCCTGCACGGTGACATTGACGCCGTCGGAGCCGGCCGGTATGGCCGCCAGACCGGGGTTTAACCCGGGCAGCGGACTGCCATCCGTGGTGCGGATGAATCCAGTGCCCAGAAAGGGCGCGGGGCCGCGAAAGTCCGGCGCGCCGAACGCCCTACGGTCGAAAGTACGCAGGAACCAGCGATCGGCCCACATCATGCTGTTGGCGTCCTCCACCGAAAGCGTCGCCATTGCCGACAGCCTGCCGATGGCAAAGCCATGGGTGATACTGGCAGTCTTTACCGCCACGTCACTGTCAAATGTATTCTCGTAGTTCAACTGCACCTGGGTGCCGTGATATTCCTTTTTCAGAATGACATTGATCACGCCGCCTGCCGCATCGGAGCCGTAAATGGCGCTGGCGCCGTCAAGCAGTACGTCAATCCGCTCGATGGCGGCCAGCGGGATACCGCTGATATCGTAGCCCTCGTTGCCGCTTTCATGGCCGTTCTTCGGCACGCGCCTGCTGTTCACCAGCAACAATGTGCCGCCGAGTGGCGCGCCACGCAGGGAAGCCGAGACACGGGTCGAAGCAATATCGGCATAGTGGCTATCGATCACGCTTTGAGTCTGCACCAGCTGACCTAAGGCATAGCTGGACACCTGCGGAATGCGGCCGAATATCTCGGCCAGGGAAGAAGCGCCAGAACGTTCGATTTCCTCGCTGGTGATGCTTAGCACGGGCTGAATCGTTGGCCGGCTGGCCAGGGTCCGGATGCGCGAGCCGGTTACCGTAACTTCGGAATCCGTTTTTTCCACGGCTTCATCAGCCGCCGAAGATGAATCCGGTTTTGCTGTCTGCGTCGAATCCGCAACCTTCTTCATGGCTTGCAGGGGATCGGTGCCTGCGGAGGCCAGCCTCCAGTCCTCATCGGCGGCTCCGGCCCACTCCCTGGAGAGGGTGGCGGCCGATGGCGGCGTTGCGCGATCCCCGGAACCCTTCACCACATACGCCGTACCCACCCGTACATGCTTCAAGTCTGTGCCGGCGAGAATCGCCGTCAGCGCCTGTTCCGGATTCATCATCCCGCTCACGGCAGGCGCCATGCGATCCTTGACCGCGTCGGTCTTGAAAACGATCTGCAAGTCACCCTGATCGGCCAGCGACTGGAGCGCCTCGGCCAGGGGACGTGCGGGAATATCGACGCGGAAGGCACCTGTCTGTGCGCCGGCGCTGGAAGCCAGAGCGGTCAGCAGCATAAGGGTGGCGGCGAACATCTGGGCTCCGATTCTGGTGTACATCATTCTCCCCCCTGTGTTATTCGAATGCACCGTCGGCACTGAAGCCGAGTTACACCCTCTAGAGATGTTTTCCAGGCCCCCACCCGACACGCCGTCCGCCGCATCCGGACGATGCGGCGGACGGCGTGTCGGGTCCGGGGGCTAAAGACGTCTTTAATATGTGTAGGCGCTTTTTGTCCCAATCACGATGGCTTCCGATCCCAAACCACTTCGTCCGCATTCCGTACCCGTATCCGCGGCGCACCTGCATGCCGCGCGACCAGGTGACAAATCCGACCTGTGGAGCGGGGCGGTGCTGAAGAGCTTCGTACAGCGACTGGGGCGTTCGTCCGCTGACTGCGAGGACATCGTGCAGGAAGCCTATCTGCGGCTGCTGGAATCATCCCGACGGGGGCGGGCTCCGCGTTCGCCGGTGGGGTACCTGCTGGTGATTGCCCGCAACCTGGTGGCCGAGGCCGGACGGCGTTCAGCGCGGGAGGAGCGGCGCGGCCGCGCATTGCAGGTACTCAACGCTCAGCTCGATCCCGCCTCCCCCTCGCCGGAGGAACTCGCCTTTGTGGAGCAGTCTCGCCAGCGGCTGACACAGGCTTTGCGCGCGCTGCCGGTGCGGGCGCGGCGGGTCTTCCTGTTGCATCGCTACCGAGCATTGCGCCACATCGAGATTGCCGTGCGTCTGGGCGTGACCGTGCGCACCGTGGAACGGGATATTGCCTGCGCGCTCTCGCGACTCAAAGATGCATTGTCCGAAGGAGATCCGCCGTGAGAGGAATCCTGTTTGGCAGAAGCGAGTCGCGGCCCGTGCCTGGCAATGCAGCGGAATGGGTAGTCCGCATGCGCTCCGGCTCGCTGGACAAAGGCGCACGCGGACAGATACAGCGCTGGATGAATGCCGCACCCGACAATGCCCGCGAGCTGCTGCGCGCGGAGGCGGCGTGGCGCCTGTCAGGCCTGTTGGAAAACGACACCGAGGTACAGCACGAGCTTGCGGAGCTCGACGCCCTGGGCGCGACGCCGGCTGGCATGGACGCAACTTATCGCTGGCGTCATGCGCTGCCCCGGCTGGCTTACGCCGCAGCGACCATCGTACTGGCGGCTGTGGGAATCATGCTGTGGCTACAAAACTCACCGCAAACCCACACCACACTGCGCGGCGAGCAGCGCGTCATTACGCTTGCCGACAACTCCACCATCACCCTCAATACCGATACGCGTCTGCAGGTGAAGTTTTCCGCCGGCGCGCGGGAAATCACGCTTCAACGCGGCGAGGCGCTGTTCCAGGTCGCCCGCGATGCCGCCCGACCCTTCATCGTGTATGCCGGCCGCGGTACCACCCGCGCGGTTGGCACGCGTTTCAATGTGCTCGCCCTGGACAACGGCGTGACCGTATCGGTGCTGGAAGGGCGGGTGGAGGTCACCTCACATGAGCTGCCACGGCGGACATCCACGCCACGCCGCGCTGAAAGTTCACCCACTGTATCGGTCTCCAGGCTTCTCGATGCCGGCGAGTCGGTTGCCTATGCGCAGGATGGAGAACTTCTCGTGCCTGAGCCCGCATACGCCTCCCCCGAACGCATCGCCGCCTGGAGCGAGGGCAAGCTGCGCTTCGACGCCTGGCCGCTGGATCGCGCCGTGCGCGAGTACAACCGCTACGTCGCAAAACCCATCCGGCTGGACTCACCCGCGGTGGCAGACCTGCCGATCAGCGGCGTATTTCGCGTCGGCGACGCCGGCGCCTTTGTCGCGGCATTGAGGGAATTGGTGGACGGACAGGTAGTGGACGACGGGACTGCGCTGCGGCTAACCGGGAAGTGACGCCACTGCGTTTCGTCGCGGGCGACTCAATATGGATGCCCGGCTCGCGTTGCGGGAAGTTCATATCGAAGGGCTACGTGGTTTCCAGAGCCCGCAAGATTTAAATTGATCTTGATTGTTATTCAGCCGCACTGGAGGTTAGCGCGATGTCTCTCACCGGAGGATGCGCCTGCGGACGCGTGCGCTACGAGATTGCTGCGCCGCTGAAGCACGCCCGCAGTTGCCATTGCTCACGGTGTCGCAAGACATTCAGCGGCGCCGGCTCGGCCTATGCCGAAGTTGAGCCGGGGTCGTTTTCCTGGACGGCGGGCAGGGACGAACTGGTGGCCTTTGAATCCATGCCGGGATGGGGGCTGCAGTTCTGCGGGGTGTGCGGCTCGACGCTGTGTGGTACCTGCAATGGTGAGGTCCATGGCGTGACGTTGGGCTGTGTGGATGGCGATCCCGGCGTGCAGATCGAGATGCATATATTTGTCGGCTCGCGGGCACCCTGGGATCATATCGGCGGCGATGCTCCACGCCATGAGGCAGGGCCGGAAGTTGAGCCCGGCGATCAGAGTGCCTGAGGGAAGAAACAGTGCTCGCAGGCCATATAGGCGTCGCCCTGGCAATCGGGCGCGCGAACAGAGGCGTGAATGTCGGGGTGTTCATCACCGCCATTCAGCCGTAAAAAATAGTAGCCATTTTGACGTAAAGGCAGCACTTGCCGGTCCTGACTTTCTCAGCCGGACCAGCAGCTCTGCATGCTGGTGGAACCCGGCCATGATGCAGATCGTCAGGTCTGATTTTCGCGAGGCGAAGCCGCTGACGAGCCAGTCCCCTTCACGGCCGCTCGCACCGCGGGCCTCGGGGGTCCATACGAGTGTGGCCCGGACCATCTCCGGTGAGGTGAGAAGGACGACTGATGCACGGGGCGGACTCATCCTTGCAAATTTAAAATATCATGTTAAAAATGCGAGGATGCTGAAGCGCCGCTGCCATGAGGAAGTCGAGAGCGCCCTGGCCCGCCAGGCCGCCGTGGCGCTGCTGGGTCCGCGACAGGCCGGCAAGACCACCCTGGCCCTGATGATCGCCGGGACGCGGCCCTCGACCTATCTCGATCTGGAATCGGCACAAGATCGCAGCAAGCTGTCCGACCCCGAACTTTATTTCGAGCAGCACGCGGGTGAACTCATCATCCTGGATGAGATTCATCGCGCACCCGAGATCTTTCAGACGCTGCGCGGCGTTATCGACCGGGCGCGACGCAAAGGAAGGCGCACCGGTCTGTTTCTGCTGCTGGGTTCGGCTGCGATCGATCTTTTGCGCCAGTCGGGCGAGACGCTGGCCGGACGTATCGAGTACGTCAATATGGGTCCGCTCGACGCGCTCGAGGTTGGCGCAGCGCGCCCCGTGCAGGAGCGGCTGTGGCTCCGGGGGGGATTCCCGGACAGCTTTCTGGCGGCATCAGACGAGGACAGCTTTCGCCTGCGGCAGAGCTTTATCCGGACTTATCTGGAGCGCGACGTACAGCAGTTCGGGCCCCGCGTTCCGGCCGAGACGCTCAACCGGCTGTGGACCATGCTGGCCCATAATCAGGCGGCCACGCTGAACGCATCGCGTCTGGCCGCCGCACTGGACATGACCTCCCCGACAGTGGCGCGTTACATCGACCTGCTGGCCGATCTCCTGCTGGTACGTCGCCTTGCGCCCTTTCACGCCAATGCGGGCAAGCGCCTCGTCAAATCTCCAAAGGTGTATGTGCGCGACAGCGGCATCGTCCATGCCCTGCTCGGTCTGCAAACATTCGATGATCTCCTGGGCCATCCGGTAGCCGGCGCCAGCTGGGAGGGTTTCGTCCTGGAATCACTTCTGTCTGCGGCACCTTCGACGGTCGCGGCGAGTTTCTACCGCACCGCCGCCGGAGCGGAAATGGATCTTGTGCTTGAACTCGGCGCTCGAGCAGGGCGCTGGGCGATCGAGATCAAACGCGGACTCGCGCCCACGCTCTCGAAAGGATTTCACAATGCACGCGAGGATCTCGCGCCACGAAAGACCTTCGTCGTTTACTCCGGAACGGAGCGCTACCCACTCGCCGAAGGCGTCGAAGCCATCGGCCACGTGACGATGGCGCAGGAACTCGCGCTATCGCTGCGCCGCTGACGGAATTCCCGGCTTACCCCGCCGCCAGCCGCATCAACTGCCCGGTGATCCACGCGCAGTAGGTCCCCAGCGCATAGCCCAGCACCGCCAGCAGCACGCCCACCGGCGCCAGCGAGGGGTGGAATGCCGCCGCCACCACCGGAGCGCTGGCCGCGCCGCCGATGTTGGCCTGGCTGCCCACCGCCAGATAGAACACCGGCGCGCGGATCAGGCGCGCCACCAGCAGCAGCAGGCCGGCGTGGAAGGCGATCCAGGTCAGGCCGACACCGAACAAACCGGGGTTGGTGAACATGGACGTGAGGTCCATGTGCATGCCGATGCTGGCGACCAGGATGTACAGCATGGCTGAACCGATCTTCGAGGCACCGGCGCCTTCGAGATTGCGCATACGCGTGAAGGACAGCAGCAGGCCGATGGTGGTGGCCAGCACCACGATCCAGAAGAACTCACTCGACAGCGACAGCCGCTCCGCCCATGCCAGCCCCGAGAAGGCCGCTGCCAGCGGCGAGGCCAGGGCATGCGCCAGACCGGTGGCGCCGAAACCCACTGCCAGGATGAACATCAGGTCCGGCAGTTTGGGGATGCGCGCATGTTCAGCTTCGAAGGTTTCCATTTTTTTGCGCAGTGCCGTGATGGCCGAGGTATCCGCGCCGCGCCGCTCGTCCAGCCGCTGCTGATTGGCCGCCATCCACAGCAGCACCGCCATCCAGATGTTGGCGACGATGACGTCCACGGCCACCATCATGCCGAAGAGGTTGTCACCCACCTCGAACACCTCCTTCATTGCAGCCTGGTTGGCGCCGCCGCCGATCCAGCTGCCGGCCACGGTGGTCATGCCGCGCCAGACATCGTCGGCAACGGTTTCCGGCGAGATCACGCCCCAGATCAGGATGGCCAGCGGACCACCGATGACCACACCGGCGGTGCCCACCAGAAACATGGTGACGGCCTTCGGGCCCAGCCGCAGCACGGAGCGCAGATCGATGGACAGCGTCAGCAGCACCAGGGTGGCGGGCAGCAGGTAGCGTGAGGCAATGAAGTACAGTCGGGACTGCTCGCCATCGATCACTCCGGCAGTGTTGTAGATGGCCGGAATGAAGTAACACAGCAGCAGGGCCGGCACGTAGCGGTAGAAGCGCCGCCAGAATGGATGCGTGGATTGCGTGCTCCAGAAGATGGCGCCCAGGGTGACGGACAACAGGCCCAGGACTACGGCGTCGTTGGTGATCAGGGTCATGCGGGGCTCCAGGTCATGCTGGCAGGATGATCCTGCCGGTTGGGTTCAGTGCCGGTGTTTGTTTTGGGCGAGGCGTGGCGTGGGTGAGTCTGCCGCCAGCGCCAGGGCTGCGTACGCTGTGATTCCGGCAACGCCCAGAGGCCGCGCTTTGCATCGCGCGCCTTGCGCTCCAGGCCCAGCAGCGAGCGATCACGCATCCAGCGGCGGTAGACCCAGGCATGACCGCGGCGGATCATCTCGGCATTGATATCCAGGTTGTCCCCGGTTCGATACACCCGCGCCACCTTGCGCCGGTAGGGATCGATGTCGATGACCTTCAATCTCAGTTCGTGGCCGTCGATCAGCGCCTGCAGTGCCGCGCGCGCTGCGGCAGCATGCGGCTGGTCCTTCTCCGGTGCATCGATCTCGCCCAGGCGCACTTCCACCTGCCCGCCGCCGCGCAGCCTCAGCCTGAAACTGTCACCATCGAAAATGTGCTCCGCTCTGCCGTACAGAAGCTCGTCGGCCGGCGCCTGGCACCAGAACACACACAGCAGCGCACCGAGCATGCATCGCGCTGCCATCGCCATGATTAAGGCGAGCCTCCGGCCGGCGCGGGTGGCACGGACGTCGGTGTATCCGCCGCCTGCTCCGCGACTTTCAGCGCCTGCAGCGTGCGCTGCACGGCAATACGCGCGGCTTCGCGATAGGCCGTTTCAAACGCGGCAATCACGGCTGCCATGGTGTTGTCCGCTGCCTGCGCCGTCGCGCCGGCCACATACTCATCCAGCGGCTGACGTGCGCGGATCAGCCCCAGCGTACAAACAAGGTTCACTCTTACCAGCGGCGCTTCCACCCCCTGCGCGTACTCTGCCTGAAAATCCCGCACATCGGTCTGCAACAGGTAATTCGCGGTGAAGGCCGAAAGATCGTTCTGCACGCCGGCCAGTCGTCCGGTGTTGCGCAGTGACTCGATCAGCAGACTTTGCAGCAGCACATCCACCGTGCCGCTCCAGCGGCTGGCCGAGAAGTAATCCAGCCGCCGATCGCCATGGATCACGGCAATGCGCTCGGTGTACAGGCCCGGACCGACAATGGGACGGCCCACCGCCAGGTGCACCGGCAGATCCACCGCGCGCGCGGCGTTAGGCTGCGGAGCGGCGGAGATCACGTAGGTCTGCTGTGCGGGTTGTTTGGTGTCCAGCAGTCCGGCCGCGCAGCCGGTACACAGCAGGAACGCTGCGGCGAGCGCCAGTGTTCTCATCGCGGTATCTCCACGCCGGTGTGCCGGGGTTCATAGATGAGCTGTGAGGGATTTTCTTTCAGCGCCCGGGTGAGTTCGCGGAACTCCTGCGCCGCCTGCCGGCCATCGCGAATGAGCTGCTGCATCTCGGCCAGGCCCTGGTCGGTGAAGCGGCTGATGCTGTTCTGATTTTCGGCAACAAAGGTTTCCAGACGCGCCGAGGCGGCGGCGAGATTCTCCGCGACGGTGCGCACCCGCTCCATGGTGCGCGCCAGATCCGGTCCCGCACTGTCGGTCACCTGCCGCACGCCGGCGGCGGCGGCCTCGATCTGTACAGCCGTGCCACGCAGATCCTCGGCCAGCCCCCTCGCCTCCTGCAACATGCCCGGCAGTTCGTTGCTGGCACTGCTGACATTGTTCACCACGTTGTTCACCGCGGCGATGTTTTCGTCGCTGAACAGCTTGGTGACCCGGTCGGCGGCAATGGCGGCCTTGGAGAACAGCTCGGGCATGGAACTGATCAGCAGGTCGAAATCCGAACGTACCGAGCGGATGACCGGATAGCGCTGGCTGGGCACGATGGGCATGAGTGGTTTGTCGCCGTCACTGCGCGCGAGATCGATATACAGCAGGCCGGTGACGCCCTGCAGGCCAAGCGAGGCGACGGTTTCCTCCGAGATTGGCGCGCGCACATCGATTTCCGTAATCGCCTGGACACGATCGGCGGCGCGCGGATCGAGGCCGATGGCGCGCACACGCCCCACATCAACACCGAGGTAGCGCACCACGCTGCCCTCGCTCAGGCCGCTGACGCTGCCCTGGAAATAAATTTCATAGGGCTGGTACTCGCGCTGATCACGTCCGCCGGTGTACCAGATAACGAAAAATGCCGCCAGCGCGGCCACCAGCAGCACGAAGGCGCCCACGATCAAATACTTGGCGTCGCGTTCCATTCAGCTCCTTTCGCCGCCGCGGGCCAGCCGCGCGCGCGGCCCGTGGAAGTATTCGTGAATCCAGGGATGGTCGTTGCCCACAATGCCCTCCAGTGTGTCCGTCACCATTTTCCGCTCGACGATGACGCCGACGCGGTTGCAGGTGCGGAAGATGGTGTCCAGGTCATGGGTAATCATCACCACCGTCAGTTGCAAATTCTTCTGCAGAGTCAGCAGCAGCTCATCGAAGGCCGCCGCGCCGATGGGGTCCAGGCCCGCCGTGGGCTCATCCAGAAACAGCAGCTTCGGATCGAGCGCCAGGGCGCGGGCCAGTGCCGCGCGCTTGATCATACCGCCGGAGAGCTGGGCCGGATACTTTGCGCCTGCTTCCGGCGCCAGCCCCACCATGCGCAGCTTCAGGTCCGCCAGCTCATCGAGCACCGCGGCAGGCAGATCGAAGAACTCGACCATGGGCAGCTGAATGTTCTCGCGCACGGTCAATGAGCTGAACAGTGCGCCATGCTGGAAGGTCACGCCGTAGTCGCGCTTGACGGCGCGCAGTTCTTCGCCGGTGAGGCGGGTGATGTCGCGCCCGCCCAGCAGCACCTCGCCGCTGTTCGGACGGTGCAGCCCGAGAATGGTGTGCAGCAGGACAGTCTTGCCGCTGCCGGAGCCACCCACCACGCCGAATACCTCGCCCTCACGCACCTCCATGTCGAGGCCATCGTGCACCACCTGCGTGCCGAAGCGGTTGACGATGTTCCGCGCCGTGATCAGGGCGCCCGCGGCGGCTTCCAGTCCGGCGGCCGGGTAAGCGCTCAAATGTCCAGCTCCAGGAAGATCACCGCGAACATCGCATCGGCGAGAATCACCAGGAAGATGGACTGCACCACGGCGACGGTGGTCAGACGCCCGAGCTCGCGCGAGGAATCACGCACCTGCATGCCACGCAGCGTGCCAACGAAGGCGATGAGGAAGGCGAATACCGGGGCCTTCATCATGCCCACCCAGAAAGTGGTGGGCGCAATGGCCTCCTGCACCCGCGCGAAGTACTGCTGCGGCGGCATGTCCAGCAGCATGTAGGTCAGCAGCGAGCCGCCCAGCAGGCCGACGATGTCGGCAATCATGGTCAGCAGCGGCAGGGCAATGATCAGGCCGAGCACGCGCGGCATCACCAGCACTTCGGTGGGATTGGTGCCGATGGCCTTCAGCGCATCCACTTCATCGTTGAGCTTCATCACCCCGATCTCGGCGGCAAAGGCGCTGCCTGAGCGGCCGGCCACAATAATGGCCGTCAGCAGCACACCCAGTTCGCGCAGCACACCCACGGTCACCAGGTCGACAACAAAAATCTCCGCGCCGAACTTGCGCAGTTCGCTGGCGCCCATGTAGGCGATGATGATGCTGATCAGGAAGGCGATCAGCGAAACGATGGGAATGGCCTGCACACCGGTCTCATAGACCTGACGCACCAGCGCCGGCAGCCGCATGTGCTTTGCGCTCAGCAGCGCGGCGCCGAAAGCGGCGCAGAAGCGGCCGAAGAAGGCCAGGGCATCGAGAAACGAACGAACCTGAAGCAATGCCCATTGCCCGACCGAGCGCACTGACTCGGTGAGATCGGTTTCGTCTTCGTCAACGTGGGCCGGCGCGGCAGCTGCGGATTCATCGTGCAGTGTTTTTTCGATGAAGCTGATCTGCCCGGGCGGTCCGCCCTGCCAGTGGATTTCCGCACCCTGCTCGCCGAAGGCGTGAACCCGCCGGTACAGCAGCCAGCCGCCGCTCAGATCGAGCGCTTCCAGTCCGGAGGCGTCCACCCGCACCGCTCCGGATCCGCCCTGCGCGGCGTGATCGCGATCCAGCGCACGCAGCTCCCTGGCGATGACCTCGGCGTTGTCGATGGACCAGCGCCCCACCGGCCGAAGCGTGAGCGCGCCGTCGCGGTGCTCGTACTGGAGGAACATCGCGGTATTGTCCGGCATGCTGGCGGCGACGTCACCCGAAAACCACGCGGACGTTGCCATTGCCTGCCGCTGGCTCTAACGTCTGGTAGACATTACAACCACCCCACAACCACCTCGGCCAGCGACATGGAACATTCAGCGCTGTCACAGATCCTGATCCTGCTCGCGGCGGCCGTGCTGGTGGTGGCTGCCGTGCGGCGGTTGAAGCTGCCCCCGATCCTGGGCTATCTGGCCGTGGGCATGGCGCTGGGACCCTACGCGCTGGGACTGGCCACCGACGACGGTCTCACCCGCATCCTGGCCGAGTACGGTGTGGTGTTCCTGGTCTTCACCCTGGGGCTGGAGTTCTCGCTGCCACGACTGGTGGCCATGAAATGGGAGGTGCTCGGGCTCGGCGGCCTGCAGGTGCTGATCACCGCCGGTATCGCCGCGACGGCGGCCTGGATGCTGGACGTCTCCCCCCCGGTGGCGATCGTCCTGGGCGGCGCCGTGGCCATGTCCTCCACGGCCATTGTGGTGCGCCAGCTCGGCGAGCAGGCCGAGGTTAATCGAACGCACGGGCGCCTGGCCGTGGCCATTCTGGTGTTCCAGGACCTGGCCTTCGTGCCCTTCCTGGCGCTGACCTCCGCGATCTCAGGCACAGGCGGCGTGGCCGAGGGCATGGTCGGGGAAATGGCCGGCAGCATTGCCGGCGGCGTGGTGGAAGGCGCGGGCGGACGCGGCGGTGCGGCGGCCACCGCCATGAGCGCCATCTTCAAGACAGTGCTGCTCGGTGGCATGGCGTTGCTGGTCATGCTGGCGGCAGGCCGCTGGCTGCTGCGGCCGCTGTTCCATGAGATTGCCCGCGCACGCACGCAGGAGTTGTTCCTGCTGGCCGTGCTGCTGGTGGCGTTGAGCTCGGCATGGATGACCGCCGAGATCGGTCTGTCGCTGGCGCTGGGCGCCTTCCTGGCCGGCATGATGCTCGCGGAAACAGAGTACCGGCATCAAGTGGAAGTGGTCATCCGCCCCTTCCGCGACATCCTGCTGGGTCTTTTCTTCATCACCATTGGGATGCTGCTGGATCTGAGCCTGCTGTGGCAGCAGATCTGGGTCGTGTCCGGGCTGCTGCTGGCGCTGGTAGCCGGCAAGGTGTTCATTGTCACCCTGCTGGCACGGCGATTCGCGGGAAACTACTTCAAGGCGCTGCGCACCGGACTGGCAGTGAGCCAGGGCGGCGAGTTCGGTTTCGCCCTGCTCACCATCCTGCTGCAGGGCAGTCTGGTGCCCTCGCAGATCGTGCAGCCGCTGCTGGCGGCCATCGTGCTCAGCATGGTGGTGAGCCCGCTGATCATTCGTCAAAACAAACAACTGGCGCGATTGATTCTGCGCGAGAAAGGTTCGCGGCAACTCACGGCGCTGGCGCGCGAGCAGGAAGGCACCCGCGCACTGGCGGCGCGCGAGCATGTGCTGATCTGTGGCTTCGGCCGCGTGGGCCAGAACGTGGCGCGGGTGCTGGAAAGACAGGGCTATGAATACCTGGCGGTGGATCTGGACGCCGAGCGGGTGCGCGCCGCGCGCCAGGCTGGCGATCCGGTGGTGTTCGGCGATGCGGGGCAGGAAGAGATGCTCGAGCATCTGGGAGTGGCGCGCACCAGCGTGGTGGTCATCAGTTTTGCCGATCCCGCCGTGGCGCTGCGCATCCTGCAGGCGGTGCGCACGGCGCGCGAGGATGTGCCCGTACTGGTGCGCACGCAGGACGACTCGCGCCTGGCGGAACTGCAAGGGGCAGGCGCCACATCCGTGGTACCGGAAACCTTCGAAGCCGGGCTGACGCTGGTATGGCACACGCTGGTGCTGCTGGGCGAACCCGTCCCCCAGGTGGTGCAGACCGTGTCCGACATCCGCGCCAACCGCTACAGCCTGCTGCGGGAAGTGGTGGAGCGCTCCCGCATCGATGAGACCTCACAGGTCATGGGCCTGCGCGAGAAACAACAAACGGTGGTACTGCCGCCAGGCGCATGGGCGGTGGGTAAATCCATTGCCGAGGTCGGAGCGCGCGGTGCACAGATGACGGTCAGCGCCATCCGCCGCGACGGCATCGTGGGGCGCGAGCCGGCGCCGGAGACCGTGTTCAAGGAAGGTGACGTGGTGGTGCTGTACGGACTGCCGGAGGCGCTGGAGCATGGGGAGAGCGTGCTGCTGATGGGATGAATCCAGGCCAGCGGGGCACCTGGGTTTCCAGAGCAGCCCGTGCGCGAGCGGTAGGTCCCTGAGGCCAGTGCTGCCGGAGACAGGGCTTCGGGGGACAGGGGCGCAAGGATTGCTACAATCGCGCCCGTCTTGTTCAGGAGCCCCCAATGAAAAAGCCTCTCAATGTCGCCATCACCGGCGCGGCCGGTCAGATCGGTTACGCCCTCGCCTTCCGCGTCGCCTCCGGGCGGATGCTCGGCGCCGATCAGCCGGTCAACCTGCACCTGCTGGAAATCACCCCGGCGCTGCCCGCGCTGCAGGGCGTGATGATGGAATTGAATGACTGCGCCTTTCCCACCCTGAACAAGGTGGTGGCCACCGACGACGCCAAGGTGGCCTTCAAGGACTGCAATGTCGCTCTGCTCGTCGGCGCCCGCCCGCGCGGACCGGGTATGGAGCGCAAGGACCTGCTGATGGCCAACGCGCAGATCTTCTCCGCCCAGGGCAAGGCACTGAACGCCGTAGCGGATCACAACGCCCGCATCCTGGTGGTTGGAAACCCCGCCAATACCAATGCGCTGATCGCCCAGCGCAACGCGCCGGATCTGAATCCGCGCAATTTCACCGCCATGACGCGCCTGGATCACAACCGCGCGCTGTCGCAGCTGGCGGAGAAGACCAGCAGCCACATCACGCAGATCCGCAAGCTGACGATCTGGGGCAATCACTCCTCCACGCAGTACCCCGACATCAGCCACGCCACGGTGGACGGCAAGCCGGCAAAGCAGCTGGTCGGACAGGACTGGCTGGCGGACACCTTCATTCCGGTGGTGCAGCAGCGCGGCGCGGCCATCATCAAGGCCCGCGGCGCCTCCTCGGCCGCATCGGCCGCCTCCGCCGCCATCGACCACATCCACGACTGGGTACGCGGCTCGACGGAAGGCGACTGGGTCAGCATGGGCGTGCCGGCGGACGGCAGCTATGGCATCGCGGAAGGGGTGATCTACTCCTATCCGGTGGTCTGCAAAAACGGCGACTACCAGATCGTGCAGGGACTGGATATCGATGCGTTCAGCCGGGAGCGGATGGATGTTTCGGACAAGGAGCTGCGCGAGGAAAGGGATGGGGTGAAGGAACTGCTGTAACGGTCGGGTGCGGGTATGTGCGTGGCGGGACGAGGAGAGTTACCCACAATTTAAGGGGGGGATTCCCGTAAATTGTGGATAACTCCCTCCTGCCCCTCCCCCGCCACCCCCCCAAAAAGTTATAGTGCCCACACCCGTCAGGAGGACCGCAAATGCTCAGCCTGCTCTGGTTCATCACCTTCGCCGCCCTGTTCCTGTTCGTTGCCTACCGGCGCATCGGGCTGCTGCACTCGAGCATTGCCTTCACCGTCCTGCTGGCGCTGTACACCATCGACAGCCCCGGCGGCGTGATCTGGAAAGGCGTCCTGTGGCTGCTGCTCGCGGGCCTGTGGCTGCTCAACGTCAAATCCGTCCGCCAGACCTTCATTACCAAGCCCTTCCTGATCACTTACCGCCGGCTCCTGCCGACGATGTCCAGCACCGAAAGCGAGGCGCTGGAAGCCGGCACGGTGTGGTGGGACGGGGAGCTGTTCACCGGCAACCCGAAGTGGGACAAACTCATGTCCGCCCGCCCCGCCCAGCTCTCCAGTGAAGAGCAGGCTTTTCTCGATGGCCCCTGCGAACATCTGTGCAAGATGCTCGATGACTGGGACATCACCCACAAGCGCGCCGATCTGTCGCCGCAGACCTGGGACTTCCTGAAGGCGAAAGGCTTCTTCGCCATGATCATCCCCAAGCGCTACGGGGGCCTGGAATTCTCCGCCTACGCCCATTCATGCGTGCTGCTGAAAGTCGCCAGCCGCAGCTCCACCGCCTCTTCGACGATTGCCGTACCGAATTCGCTCGGACCGGCAGAGCTGCTGTTGCACTACGGCACCGAGGAACAGAAGAACCATTACCTGCCGCGCCTGGCAAGTGGCGAGGAAGTGCCCTGCTTCGCGCTCACCGGCCCGCGCGCCGGTTCCGACGCCGCCTCGCTGCCGGACACTGGCGTGGTGTGCAAGGGCATGTACGAGGGGCGCGAGATCATCGGCCTGAAACTCAACTTTTCCAAGCGCTATATCACCCTCGCGCCGGTAGCCACCGTCATCGGCCTGGCCTTTCGTTTGTTTGATCCTGATCGCCTGCTCGGCGACAAGGTGGATCACGGCATCACCTGCGCGCTGATCCCGCGCAACACCGACGGCGTGACCATCGGGCGGCGGCATTTCCCGCTGAACATCCCCTTTCAGAACGGTCCCATCCAGGGCAAGGACGTGTTCGTGCCGCTGGACTGCATCATCGGCGGCATGAAGATGGCCGGACAGGGCTGGCGCATGCTGGTGGAACAATTGTCGGTGGGCCGCTGTATTTCCCTGCCGTCCAACGCCACCGGCGGCGCCAAGGCCGGCGCCTGGGCCTCGGGCGCCTACACGCGCATCCGTCGCCAGTTCAACATGCCGGTGGGTCGTTTCGAGGGTGTGGAAGAGGCGCTGGCGCGCATCGCCGGGCTTACCTACATCATGGACGCCGGCCGCTCGGTGACCGCGGCGGCCATCGACGCCGGCGAGAAGCCCTCCGTGCCGTCGGCCATCCTCAAGTACAACATCACCGAGATGGCGCGCGTGGTGGCCAACGATGCCATGGACGTGCATGGCGGCAAGGGCATCTGCCTGGGCCCGAAGAACTACCTGGGCCGCGGCTACCAGAGCATTCCCATTGCCATCACCGTGGAAGGCGCGAACCTGCTCACGCGCAATCTCATCATCTTCGGCCAGGGCGCCATCCGCTGCCATCCGTTTGTTCTCAAGGAAATGAACGCCGCGCGCGACAGCAATCGTGAACGCGGCCTGGAACAGTTCGACCAGGCGCTGTTCGGCCATATCGGCTTCAGCATCAGCAATGCGGTGCGTTCACTCGTCATGGCCACCACACTGGCGCGCTTCACCGGCGTACCGGATACCGGACAGACAAAGCGCTACTTCCAGCACATCAATCGCTTCAGCGCCTCCTTTGCTTTTTCCGTGGACGTGGCCATGCTCACGCTGGGCGGATATCTGAAAAAGAAGGAAAGCCTGTCGGCGCGGCTGGCCGATGTGCTCAGCTGCCTGTACATGGCCTCCATGGTACTCAAACACCACGAAAGTCAGGGCCGCCCCGAGCCGGATCTGCCGCTGGTGGAATGGGCCTGCCGCCATCTGCTGTACCGCGCGCAGGAACAGATGCACGGGTTCTTGCGCAACTTCCCCAACCGCTTCATGGCGGCGCTGATGCGGTTGATGATCTTCCCGCGCGGGCGCACCTACTTTGCGCCCAACGACCGGCTGGGCCACAAGATCGCCGGGATGCTGATCAACCCCACCGAAGTGCGCGACCGGCTGTGCGAGGGCGTGTACCGCACCGTCGAGCCGGGCAATCCGCTGGGTCTGCTGCAGGAGGCGCTGGTGCTGGCAGAGCAGGCAGAGCCGCTGGAGAAGCGCATCCGCGTCGAAGGCGTCAAGACCGGCCGTGTCACGGCGCTGGACCTGCCCGGGCAGATCGAGCAGGCGCTGGATGCGCGCATAGTGAATGAGGAAGAGGCCGCGCTGCTGCGCGACTATGACCGCAAGGTGATGAACCTGGTGAACGTGGATGACTTCGCGCCGGAGGAACTCGCCGCGCAGTGCGGGGACGAACCACAGGACGAAGCGCGAGAGAACAGCCACGGCGACATGCATTTGGCCTGATGGAGGGCCTGATACAGGGCCCGACGCAATATCCGGCGTGAGTCCGCCCATACGCAACACAAGGAGACCCTGAAGATGCGCAATTTCCTGATCCTGGCCGTGGCGACAACCGTCGTCGCCGGCATGGCGCTAGCCCAGCAGCGCACACCCTCGCCCAAGGGCGCCGAGGTATACATCGTCAGTCCCGCCGATGGCGCGGTGGTCAGCAGCCCGGTCAGGGTTGTCTTCGGTCTCAGGGGCATGGGCATTGCTCCGGCCGGCGTCAAGGTCGACAACACCGGACATCATCACCTGCTCATCGACACCGCAGCGCCGGCGAACCTGGGCACGCCGCTGCCGATGTCAGACAAGATCGTGCATTACGGCGGCGGCCAGACCGAGGCCATGGTGAAACTTGCCCCCGGAAAGCACACCCTGCAGCTGCTGCTGGCGGACTTCGTGCACATCCCGCACGACCCGCTGGTGATCTCGAAAAAGATCACCATCACTGTTAAGTAATTTCCTTAGAAGCCATCGCGCAGTTCGCCGATGGCTGCCCGGCGGGGCGGGGCGCACAATCCCTCTCGAAGAACTGAACGTTCCTTGTCGAATCGGATGTTCTTCGGGCGGCGTCGTGGCCCCACCTCCGCGGCGCCGCCCTCTTTATCAGAAGGCTGGCGGAGGGTTTGCCCATGATGCCGCTGATGCTGGTTCTCGGTCTTCTCGCCATCGCCGGCCTGCTGCAGGCCACCCGACAGGTGCTGCGCAGCCCCACGATCCTGACCACCCATCGCCGCTTTCGCGTCCACCCGGGCGCAACCTCCACCCGGAGCTGGCGCAGCGCCTGCTGAGCACTCTGTGAGACGGCGCTTTACGCCTCCCCCCAATTCAGTTATGTAGACCGCCCCTGTCCATTGCATCGGGCGGCATGTACACCAGTTTTTTCGGGCTGAACGAGAAGCCCTTCGCCATCACCCCGGACCCGCGCTACCTCTATATGAGCGAGCGGCACGCCGAGGCGCTGGCGCACCTGATGTATGGCATCAGCGAGGCCGGCGGCTTCGTGCAGCTCACCGGGGAGGTGGGCACGGGCAAGACCACCGTGGTACGCAGCCTGCTCGGCCAGATCCCGCAGAACACCGATCTGGCCGTCATTCTCAACCCGCGACAGACCCCGGCGGAGTTCCTGCTGACCATCTGCGAGGAACTGCACGTCACCGTCCCCGAGAACGGCCACGGCAGCACCAAGACCCTGGTGGACGTCCTGAGCCGCCACCTGCTCGATCAGCACGCCGTCGGCCAACGTGTGGTGCTGATCGTCGACGAGGCGCAGAACCTCAGCTTCGAGCTGCTGGAGCAGGTCCGGCTCCTGACCAATCTGGAAACACCCACACAGAAGCTGCTGCAGATCATCCTGATCGGCCAGCCGGAGCTGCGCGATGTGCTGCAGCGCGTGGAGCTGCGCCAGCTGGCGCAGCGCATCACGGGGCGCTACCACCTCAAGCCGTTGTCGCGCCTGGAGACGGCGGCCTATGTGCGCCATCGCCTGCGCGTGGCCGGCGCCACCGCGGAACCGTTCACCAGCGGCGCCCTGCGGGAGGTGCATCGACTGACGCGCGGCATTCCACGGGTCATCAACGTCATCTGCGACCGCAGCCTGCTGGGCGCGTACACCCAGGACCGCCATGTCATCAATGGCGCCACCGTGCGCCGCGCGGCGCGCGAAGTGTACGGCTGGCAGGTGCTGCCGTCATGGACACGCTGGGCGCTGGCCGGTGCAGTCGCCATCAGCGTGACCTTGTTCGCAGTCGGCCTCTGGCAGGTTGCCGGCGATCGCGTCCTGGGATGGCTGGACACAAAGGCGAACCCGGCGAAGCTGGCTGATGAATCAATTACTGCGGCGCCTGCCCCTGCAGCCGGATTGCCTGTGGATGTGCCTGTAGATGCGGAGGAACCGCCAGCCGAACCGGCGATCGAGACGCTGCTGGAGGCGAGCAGCACTGAGGACAGCCTCGATACGGCCTTCGCGCGGCTGTTTGCCCTGTGGAATGCGCCGTATCAGTCCGAAAGCATCGATCCGTGCGCGCTGGCGGTCGAGCGCGGGCTGGAATGCATGTACCAGCGCGGTTCCTGGGCGCAGGTGCGCGCACTGAACCGGCCCGCCATTCTCACGCTGGCTGACAAGCACGGGATGGAGCATTCCCTGCTGCTGACGGGACTGGACGATGAGCACATCACCGTTCATCAGAGCGGGCAGACACATGAGCTGAGTCCGAGCGACGTGTCGCCGTACTGGTACGGAGACTTCCTGGTGCTATGGCGCCCGAAGATCTCCGGCGCCACGCCGCTGTCAGTGGGCATGCAAGGCGAGGCCGTGCGCTGGCTGCGCAGCAGTCTGGAACAGGTGCAGGGACTTTCGTCGGCACGCCCTGCGGACGCTTCCACCACGGGGCCCACCGGACCCGCTGATGTATTCGACTGGGACCTGGTGCGGCTGGTGGAGAACTTCCAGCGCGAGCATCGCCTGAAAGTGGACGGCATCGCCGGCCGGCAGACCCAGCTGGTGCTCGACAGCGTGCTGGCGCCAGCGGGTTCGCCAACGCTGACACCGCCGGCGCAGGAGCGCTGAGATGTCCTTTATTCTCGATGCGCTGCGCAAGTCCGAGCATGAACGCCAGCGGCACAGCGGTCCGGACATCGCACATCCGCATGGCGCGACGCGGCGTACGGCATTCGCCCTGCCCCTGCCGTGGATACTGGGCATCGCGGCGTTACTGGCCGTCAATCTCGTGGTGGTGTTGACGGTGGTGCTGCGTGGCGAGCAGCAACAAACGAATGCGGAAGTACTGCCGGAACCGACCGTTCCCGCAACCGTTACGCCGGAAGTGCTGCCAGCCCGGCAGGACCCGCAACCACCACCGGCCACCACATCGATGCCGCTGCCGCGGACGATGGCAGCCGAAGGTGAGTCCCTGCCCGCTCCGCCGGCGCCACAGACACCGCCCACGCTGCCCTACGCCGCACCGGCGGCCGTCGATGTGCCCACCCTGCCGCGACCCGACCTGGGCGCCGCGCCGCAGATCAACGAACAGCTGCCCACCATCCACGAACTGAATCTGCGGGGCGCCAATGCCCTGCCACCACTACGCCTGGACATTCACGTCTACGCCACCTCACCGGAAAGCCGTTTCGTGCACCTGAACATGAAGAAGTATCGCGAAGGCGAGCGGACACCCGAGGGCATCCTGGTGGAGCGCATCACTCCGGATGGGGTGGTGCTGGACCGGGACGGCATGCGCTTCCTGCTGCCGCGCCAGTAGTCTCCGGCATCAGGACCCGAACCGCTCCAGCGCATCCCCCGTCAGCCGGAACGTCGTCCAGTCATCCAGGGCCTGCGCGCCGACGCGCTTGTAGAAGTCGATGGCCCGTCTGTTCCAGTCGAGCACCGCCCACTCCATGCGCCCGCAGCCGCGGGTCACGGCCAGGCCGGCCAGGTGCCGCAGCAGCGCCTCGCCCACCCCCTGTCCGCGATGCTCGGTGCGCACGTACAGATCTTCCAGGTACAGCCCGGGCTTGCCCAGGAAGGTTGAAAAACTGCGGAAGAACAGCGCGAAACCCACCGGCGAGCCGCCATCCCAGGCCAGCATGCATTCCGCCGCCGGGTTCTGCGTGAACAGGCTGGCGCGCAGCGAATCCTCGGTGGCCACCACCTCGTGCGACAGTTTCTCGAATCCGGCCAGCTCGCGAATCAGGGCGAGGATTGTCGGCACATCGCTCTCGGTGGCGGGAAGAATCCTTACTGTGGGCAGGGTCTGCCCTTCGGGCGGCGGTTCGTTCATGGCAGCATCCTCACTCGGCGATATACCAGCGCAGATCAACGCGCTCCAGCACGAAGCGCTGAAACGGCAGACCCTTGCCTGCCATGTCATAAACGGCGCGTTCGCCGCTGTCCTCGTACTTTGGCAATGAACGCTGCGCCACGCGCAGCGCAGCAATGTAGGTCTCGCGCGTGTCGACGCTGCGCTCGCACTGCACGATCAGCCGCTGCAGCGCCTGCGGCGAGGTGATGGCGCGGAAGTCGGGACTCATCTGCTGCGTGAAGTATTCCTTGCACTTGCCATTGGCCAGCAGGTCCACCGAAGCCTCGAGCAATGCCTCGATGCCGCGGGTGTTCGGAGCCGCTGGCGCCTCGGCCTGTTCCTGCTGCGGCGCAGACGATCCGGAAAGCAGTGCATCGACCTGCTCCTGAAATCGCACCGGCAGCGCCACACGCCAGCCCTTGCCGTAGCGCAGGAAAGTCACCACCTCGACATGTGAACGTTCACCGCCGCTGGCCGGTGGCGTTACCCGCGCCAGCACATGCATGATCTTGTCGTTCTCCTCCACCGTCCCCAGCGCTTCCACTTTCTCCACGCGCCCGCCCGGCAGCTCGGCACGCGCGGCCACGCGACTGAAAAGATTGCCCGGCGTCAGGCGTCGCACTTCTTCGAGCGAAGTCACCGTGCCGAACAGGCGCCCGCGCACGGCATCCCCGCCGGCCGTGGCCTCCGCCTCCACCGCGTTGAGCACGCGTGTGCGCAGTCGTGTGATTTCGTCAGGATGGAAAAATTCCACCAGTCGCTCGGGCGTGTTGCGGCCCGCAGCCTCCAGGTAACTTTCCGCCATGCGCTCCTCGGCAGAGGCGGCCAGCGCGTCTGGCGCCACAGCCAGCTGTGCCATGACAACCGCCAGCAGAAGAATAATTCTCGAATTCATGCCCGGGCTCCGAAATGCGTCATTCACCGCCGCAGCCAATTGTAGAATCACCATCATGAAAAAACTGGGCCAACTGCTGATGAAGGGTCTGGCAGCACTGCTGCCGGTGGGACTGACGCTGTATATCGTCATCTGGCTGGGCAGCGCAACAGAGGCGCTGATGCGCAGCATGGTCACACTGATCCTGCCCGAGCGCCACTACTGGCCGGGCCTGGGGCTCATAGTAGGCTTCTCCGTGCTGGTAATGGTGGGCCTGCTGGTCAACGCCTACCTGGTGCGCTGGTTCCTCGACAGCTGGGAACGGTTCCTGGAGCGTATCCCGCTGGTCAAAACCGTCTACGGCGCCATCCGCGACCTGGTGAAATTCCTGCCGGCAGGCGGCAAGCGCCGCGACCTGCAGCGGGTGGTGCTGGCCACCTTCGGCGAGGTGCGGCTGATCGGTTTTGTCACCCGGGAAGAGGTGCCGGAAATCACCGCCGCGCTGGCCGGAATACAACGCGATACGGCGCCAGCAGACGATACGCTGGTGGCGGTGTACTTCCCCATGAGCTACCAGATCGGTGGCTACACCCTCTACCTGCCCCGCGACAAACTCACGACGCTGGACATAGCCGTAGAAGAGGCCATGCGCATGGTGCTCACCGGCGGGGTATCCGGCGTCACTCCGCCGCAGGCCGAAGCCTGACCGTCACCGGATAGTGGTCGGAGCCGACATCCGGCCCCACTCTGAAGTCCTCTGACTGCACCGAGGCAGTCGCGAGGCAGTGATCGATCTGGATATACAGCAGGGGAAATCCCACCGGCCAGGTCGGGTGCAGCCCACCGCTGTCGCCACAGCGCTGCAACCGGCCATTACGTACCGTGCGCGCAAACAGCGGCGAGAGCGGTGTGATGTTCAGATCACCGACAATGGCCAACGGCCAGGGGTGCTCGCGCGCCACGCGCGCCAGCGCCGTCAGCTGACGATCGCGTTGATGCGCGGAGCCGGCGGAAAACGGCGCACGCAGATGGACGCCGAGAATGGATACGCGACCCGCGCCATCCGGTCGCGCCTCACCCGCCACGTCGCGCCCGTAATCCAGCGTCACCAGCATCGAAGGCACGCCGACACCGCCCAGATCGATGGCGCGTGATTCCACCGGCGCGAAACGGCTGAGGACGGCGATGCCGCTGAAGGCATCGCCGGTATGCACCCAGCGAAACGGATAGCGCGCGGCCAGCCGCTCCAGCGGCCTGCTCCACTGCTCACCCACCTCCAGCAAAACCACCACGTCGGGATTCTCCCGCCGGATGTAGTCGAAGATGCGGCGTACATTCTGGTTGCGGATGCGCACATTGAGCGACATGACGCGCAGCGCCCGCGCCTGCGGCGCAGCTGCGGTGGCCTCGGCGGTCTGCATGCGCGGCATGTAAAGTGGAACCAGCGCGGCCAGATTGGCGACCACCACTGCCACGGCCATCAATGCCGACCGCCGCCGGCCCAGCGCCCACAGCAACAGCGCCAGCACCGCCGCGGCCAGCAGATACTGCACGCGAAAGTGCGAGAACAGATCCAGTCCCCACCACAACAGCCCGGCAAACCCGGCCGCAGTGGCGACGACAATCACCCACAGTGACAACACAGCCAGCCGGGACAGCAAACGGAGAAGAGCGGCAAAAAACATCAGTGATGAAATCCGTCTACAGACCCCGCGCCCACCTGATGAGCGCCTGCCCCCAGTCGTGGCGCGCCAGTGTCAGCAATACCCACCACATCGCCCGACGCGGCCAGGTCAGGCGCGGCAGCGCGATGACCGTGCCATACAGGTCCACCGGCTCATGTTTGTGCACCACGCGCATCAGGGCTGCGGCGAAGCCTGCGGGCGGCGCCGGAAGGCCAGCGCCACCGGAATGAGTGAGACAACAATGATAATGATGGTCACCACGCCGAAGTTGTTCTTCACCAGCGGTATGTTGCCGAACAGAAACCCACCCCAGATGAACAGACCCGTCCACGTAACTCCGCCCACCATGTTGTGCAGCTGAAAACGCGGGTAGTGCATGCGACCGATGCCGGCGACAAAGGGCGCGAAGGTGCGGATGATGGGCACGTACCGCGACAGGATGATGGTCTTGCCACCATGGCGCTCGAAGAACTCCTCGGTCCGGCGCAGATAGGCCACCTTCATGAAGCGTATGCGCCCGCCGAAGGCTCGCGGGCCGATGGCCGACCCGATGGCATAGTTGGTGGTGTTGCCCAGCACCGCCGCCACGGCCAGCAGCCCCCATGCGGGCAGCGGCTGCAACGTACCGGTGGGGTCCACGGCAGCCAGAGCGCCCACAGCGAACAGCAGCGAATCACCCGGCAGGAAGGGTGTCACCACCAGGCCGGTCTCGGCAAAGATGATCAGAAACAGGATGGCGTAAATCCACAGATCGAAGCGCACCAGCAGTTCCACCAGGTGCTTGTCGAGATGCAGGATGAGGTCGATGAAGAAGTGGATGATGTCCATGCGGGGGATTCTAGCTTGTCGTTGCCTGTCAATTGAGAGGCAATCTGCAATTGCGAGGGGCCGGCCCGGTGACCTGGGTTACCCACATTTTGAGGGGGGGATTCCCACAAAATGTGGATAAC
>JAJFKF010000061.1 GCA_021773365.1 Gammaproteobacteria bacterium
GCCTGGGCGGCGCTCACCACGCCGATCCCATCCCCTGCGTTCACCAGCGCCTGCAGGAGAGTGATGTTGGCTGCTTCTTTTACCGGCAGTTTCGGTTCGAGCGACTGCAGGTAGTGGTCGGTTTGTGCCTGCCAGCCGCAATCACACTGCCGGTGCCCCATCAGGAGGCGTTCGCCGGTGATGTCTTTGAGCGCCACCCCGTCTCGCGTGGCGAGCGCATGATAATTGGGAACAATGATCTGTGCCGCGCTCTCCCAGAGGGGATGGGCGGTCAGGGCGGCATGTTCCGGCGCGCCTACGCCCAAGGTCAGACCCACGTCGAGCGCGCCCGACTGCAAGTCCTGAATCAAATCGTCGCAGTGGCAGTCATGCAGGTGGATGTCAATTTTGGGTTCCTTTGCCTTGAATCGTGCCAGCAAGTGGGCCAGGGATTGCATGGGCACGTCGTCGCAGACACCGACGAAGAAGTGTCCGAGCCGATCCGGCGTCGCTTGCCGGATCGCCGTCATGGCCTGGTCGAACTTGGCTACCATGATGCGAGCGAACGGCTCCAGGGCCGTGCCGGCCGGCGTCATGCCACGAGTACCTTGATTGGTACGGTCGAACAGACGCACGTTGCCGCAATCGCGTTCGAGCTCGCGGATCTTGCGCGAGAAGGCAGAAGGGTCGGCGCCGACCTGGGTGGAGGCTTGTTCGAAGTGAAGCTTATCGGCGAGAGCGAGAAAGTACCTGAGTTTTTTCAACATCATCCCTGCAGCAGCATTTCATTGCCTGCTGTCCTTGTTAACGGTTAATGAAGGGTCGCGGTACCTACCTCATACCGCGCCGGTGAAGTTTCTCTTTACCCCGCGCTGCCAGCGCATCATCAGTGTTCTTGTTCAGCCAAAGGCGCGATATCGTACTGACACATTTTTCATTGGCAAGTGCAGGAACTGCCACACGCCGGGCCAGTGGGGACGGATCCGGACGCGCCGATGGGCCCATTTCTGCGCAGACCCGCCTCCGTGACCGTCTTACCCCCTGGCGGCCCGGGGGCTTCACTGGGCCATGCAGACCCCGAAGCCGCTCGCCCGCATCCCCCACATCCGCCATCGGCCCGAGAGCACGGTCCTCTATCAGACTGTCCAGCGCTACTACCCTGAGTTTCTGGAACACCTGGGCGAGCAGGGGCGAAGCCTGCCTTACTACGTGCGCCGCGAGTTCGAGGCCTACTTGAAGTGCGGCTTGCTCGAATTTGGTTTTCTTCGACTCAAATGCGAGGGGTGTCAGGCCGGGAAGTTGGTCGCTTTCAGCTGCAAACGGCGCGGGTTCTGCCCCAGCTGCGGCGCCCGTCGCATGGTGGAGAGCGCCGCGCTCCTGCTCGACGAAGTGCTCCCGCCCATGCCGCTGCGGCAGTGGGTGCTCACCATGCCGATTCCATTGCGTTTCCTGTGCGCGGCCGACACCGGCGCGCTCAGCGAGGTCCTCGCCTGCGTGCAGCACTGCCTGGCCGCTCACCTCATCGAACGCGCCCACCTCACCAGACACACCGCCCGCACGGGTGCGATCACCTTCATTCAGAGGTTTGGGGGTTCCGTGAATCTTCACCTCCATATGCATATCCTCGCGTTGGACGGGGTGTACCGCGTCGATGAACATACCCCTTCAGTGCTGCATTTCCGCCGCGGCCACGCGCCGACCCAGGAGGAACTGCAGCGTCTCCTCGATCGCATCGCCCACCGCTTGGCGGCGCGCCTGGAGCGCCTGGGATATCTGAAGCGCGATCGGGACGTCGGCATCGGCCAGGATGCCCCGTTCACTTTCCCCGACGATGCCGAGCCGCCCGAGGAGGAGGCGACGCTCCAGGCCCTGCAGCAGGCGGCCATGACGTATCGCATCGCGTTGGGTCCCCACGCCGGCCAGAAAGCCCTGACACTCCAGACGTTGCCGCCCACCCTGGACGATAAAGGTGAACATCTGGCCACCGCCCATGGGTTCAGCCTGCATGCCGGCGTGGCTTGCACGCCTGCTGACCGTGGGATTCTGGAGCGCCTAACAAGGTATATCTCGCGCCCTGCGCTCGCTCAGGATCGCCTCACCGTGACACCCGGCGGCGATCTCCAGTACCGAATGAAAACGCCATGGAAAAATGGAACGACTCACATCGTGCTGCAGCCGCTGGATTTCATGGCGCGCCTGGCCTCTCTGGTGCCGAAGCCACGGGCCAATCTCGTGAGATACCACGGTTTGTTCGCGCCGAATTCGAAGGAACGCTCGCTGATCACCCCGGCCGGCCGGCGCACCCGCGCCGCCGCGCAGGCGGCCGCCGCGGACAAAGAGGCCCAAACGCCCGCACAACGGCGCCAGTCGCTGACGTGGGCGCAGCGCCTGTCGCGTGTCTTCGGGATTGATGTCGATACCTGTGAGAACTGCGGCGGGAAGCTGCGCATCATTGCCAGCGTGGAAGACCCGGCCGTGATCCGCCGGATCCTCGATCACCTGGCGGCGCGCGGTCCGCCGCAGCTGCCGCTCGTGCCCACGCTGGTCGCCTGACCACTTCCAGGTCCGTCTCAGCGCCTTTCCATCCCCCGCCGACCCCATTGATGCCTTCGCCGGCAGGCACGTCCCTGCGCGCGTCCTGCGCAGCGGACGACTCGAGCGTGGGATTGTCGGGTTTGACGGGGAAATTCGGGGCGGAGGCGGGGTGCAAGAGCGGGGAGAGGGTTGGAATTCCACGCTCCGGGGCGGCGGTCGGACTGGCATAAGACCCGATATAGGAACCG
>JAJFKF010000062.1 GCA_021773365.1 Gammaproteobacteria bacterium
CCTTAAATTGTGGATAACTTCCTGCCCGGACCCCGCAACACCCCAACGCCCCCCGAATTGTGCCGGCCCATCCAACGATTGCACAATGGACACCCGTAAAGTCCGGAGACTCCGTCATTGAACGACGCCCCGATAAGTACCCTGCTGCTCATTCTCGTCCTGCTGCTGATCCTCTCCGCCTTTTTCTCCGGCACTGAAACCGCACTGACCAGCCTCAACCGCTACCGGCTGCGCCACGCGGCGCAGTCCGGCAACCGCGCCGCCCGGCTGACCGAGAAGCTGCTGCAGCGTCCGGACCGGCTCATCGGGCTGATCCTGGTCGGTAACAATCTGGTCAATATCTCCGCCTCCTCGCTGGTGACGCTGATCGCGTTGCGCGTGGGCGGGCAAGCGGCGGTAGCAGCCGGCATCGGCATATTCACCCTCGTCATCCTGCTGTTCGCCGAGGTCACGCCGAAGACGCTGGCCGCACTGAAGCCCGAGCGCATCGCCCTGCCGGCATCGTTCATCTACTACCCGCTGTTGAAGATCTGCTATCCCATCGTGTGGACGATCAACATGCTCGCCCTCGGCATCCTCTGGTTGCTCGGCGTTCGCCTCGATCGCACCGACGGACACAGCCTGAGCCGCGAGGAACTGCGCACCGTGCTGGTGGAAGCGGGCGCCATGGTGCCCCAGCGGCACAAACAGATGCTGCTGAGCATCCTCGACCTGGAGCGGGTCACCGTCGATGACATCATGGTGCCGCGCAACGAGGTGGTGGGCATCGACATCAATGACGACTGGAGTGAGATTCTCGAACAGCTGCGTCAGTCCCAGCATACGCGCATGCCGGTGTACGAAGGGGAACTCGACAACATCATCGGCAACCTGCACATGAAGTACGTGGCGCGCGAGCTGGCACGCGGTCAGCTTTCGCGCGAGCGGCTGATCGAACTGGCCAAACAGCGCGACACCTACTTCGTGCCCGAGGGCACGCCGCTCAATACCCAGCTGCTGAACTTCCAGCGCCAGAAACGACGCGTGGCGCTGGTGGTGGATGAGTACGGTGATGTGCAGGGATTGGTTACGCTGGAGGACATCCTCGAGGAGATCGTCGGTGAGTTCACCACCGATCCGGCCACCATGATGCACAAGGACGTACACAGCGCGGGCGATGGCAGCTTCGTGGTCAACGCCAGCGCCACGGTGCGGGCGCTGAACCGCGCCATGCACTGGACCTTGCCCCTTGACGGTCCGAAGACACTGAACGGGCTGATCGTCGAACACCTGGAGACGATTCCGGAGCCCGGAGTGGGCCTGAAGATCAACGACTACGCGGTCGAGGTACTGCAGACCGGGGACAACGCGATCAAGACGGTGCGGGTACGGCCACCTGAGCCGGTTGTCAGTTCGTGAGGGGGGCGTTCGTTCGAACCTTCTGAGTGGTGCCGGGCCCGGCCGTCAGCCCCGCACCGGGTGCGTTTTCCGCGGCGTGGGCTCACAGAGGGTATCGCGAGGCGAAGGCCGCCGCCGGTGCCACCGTCATGGTGGCATCAGCGATAAAGCTGCACTGCCTTCGATGAAGGGCAACGCTACGGCGGCTCCGTGCCTTCGACGATGGGGGCCCACGCCGCGGAGAAACACACCCGGCACGTGTCTGCCGGCCAGGCTTTACCGCCGGCGTTCGACAGAAAAAATGCAGTGCCTTCATTGCGGCGCCGATTCAACAGCGGGCCCCGACCCGACCGCGCTTCAGGTGACGGGTGGGTGGGGAGTGGTTTGTCCGCGGCGGGGCCTTCCAGATCGAAGGCACCAAGCCGCCGTAGCGTTATCCCCTATCGAAGGCAGTGCAGCTTAATTGCTGATGCCGCCATGGCGATGGCACCGGCGGCGGCCCGCTGCTCACGCAACCGGCGGAGAGCCCCGCCGCGGAAAACCACTCCCCACCCGACCGGCGCCTGGAGCCCCGATCCAGCGCGCCTCTTTTCAGCCTTCAAACAACACGGAAATAAATCGCCCCATTAACCCCAACTCAGTCTGACTCCCGCAGCCTCACCTTCCGCGTCACCTTCCCGCCCTTGACGCTGTCATACGTCACCGTAACCTCCCCCGATCCGCGCAGCAGATACTCCAGCGTACGGGTTGTCTGCCCAGGCGCGCCTTCCCTCAGCTGAATGCGATCAAGTTCCTCCTGGTCGATCTGGCGCGTCACCGCATGGCGCACCCGCGCCACTTCCTTGTTTGCATAGCGCCCTTCTCCGATCCAGCCCGCCGCGATCACCTCCACGTTGCGCCCCTGCACCGTCAGCAGATCAGGCCGCACCACGCCGTTGCCGGAGGCCATCACGGTAATGGTGGGAATCAGCTTCGGGTTTTCGATATCCACCCACACCCGGTACACATCGCCGCCGATGCGTGAGACCTCCACCTCGCCGATATTGACCTGCGGCATTTCACCCGCATGGAAGAGCGTGAACGCCATGTTGCGATGGGACAATTCCTCGTTCATGAAGCGCGGCGGCACGCGTCCGCTCAGCGGCGTCCAGGTGCCACCGATCTCCACCTCACCGAATTGCGGATGTTTGAACTTCTGCCAGGGCAGATAGCTCGCACCGAATTCCAGATGATCGCCAAAGAAATACTGAGAGCGCTGGCTGGAGATGGGACTGGCCGGGTCCGCCTGCTGTTTCTGCAATTCCGGGCTGCCGAAGTACTGCTGATAATTCCACAGCTCGTTGGCAAAAGAGATAATGCCCAGACCGTCGTTGGTCCAGTCCGTCATGCCGCCATGCACGGTGTACAGATCGCGCCAGATAAGCATGTAACGGTAATAGGGCAACATGCGCTCGCCGGTACGGCCGATCTCGTCATAGACCCGCAGGTCCTGCGGATTCAGTTCACCCAGCCACTCCGCGCCAGGGCCGCGCAGGAGCATGCCGCCGGCATTGTGATAGGACTGCACACCGGCGATGTTCGGATGCGCCATGAGAAAATCATTGACCGCGCGGCTCTCGGACAGCTGGAACGGATACTGCAGCGCGCCGCCCTGCACGTACTCCGGCTGCCAGTCGGAAGCGAAATTGCGGTTCGGATCGTAGCCGCCCGCGTCGTCTTCGTTGACCGCACCGTCACCGTCGTCGTCGATTCCCTCCTCGCCGAGAATGATGTAGTCGCCGGTTTCTCCGGGCGGCACCGGCTGCATGACACGCGGGTCCTCCTGCCACAGGCGGTGAGTGCCCTTACCGGGAACGTATTTTCGAATCTGCTCGATCACGCCGTTGCCGTTGAGGTCGTTGGGGCCGTCTTCGTCGTCCAGGCCGTCGTTGTCATTGTCATAGGGCAGCTGCCCGGTGCGCGCATTGCCGCAATCCTCGAAGAAACATTGCCGCCCATCAGGATTGACCGTGGGCACGATGTAGAACACCCGCTCATCGACCAGCTGGGTGATCTGCTCGATGCGGCCGTAGTTCTCCATCAGATACCAGATGGTGTACAGACACACTTCTGCACCCTGTATCTCGTTGCCATGGATATTGGCCTCGATGTACATGGCAGCCTTGGAGTCCTCCGGGCCGGTGTCCGGGTTGTTGATGGTCATCAGCATCAGGTCACGGCCGCGGTAGCTCTTGCCGATGGAACTGAGACTGAGGAACTTCGGCCATGCCCTGGCCAGGCGCGCCATGTCCGCGTACAGCTCCGGCACATCGTGCCAGCGGTTGAAATCGATCTTCACCTTGAACGGCGGATCAGCCAGCGCCGGACGCTGCGCGGCGAGCGCCGTACCCGTGGCCGCAAGCGCCATCAACACCAGTCCTGCGCCAACTTGTTTCATTACGCCCCGCATCGCAAATACCTCCAGACGCGCGCTCATGGCAGCGTCACCGTTTCTGTTACCGTGCCGCCCTTCTGCGCCTGCACCTTCACGCTGACTTTCTGGCCGCGACGGCCGCGCACGATCCATTCGTACCGCTGCCGTCCGCCGGAACCCGCCAGGGCCGGCATGAAACTGGTCTTGGCCTCCCCGGCGACCACATCTTCCGGGGCAAGGTCAATCTGCACGACAACGGGCTTCACCGTCCTGGACGCCACACCATGGGCCAGCGCGGTGGGGAAGAATCCGTCATTTTCGATCTCGGCCTCGATGCGGAACAGACCGCCGCCCTGTGCCTTCGCTTCGAGCCCTGCCACCCTGATCTGCGGCAGACGGCCGGCAAGATCCAGGATGAAGCGGGCGTGGGCGGGCGCCAGCGCCTGCAGCACGGCGGCCGGTGGATTGGCCGCGGCGTAAGGTTTGAAGCCGCCAATCTCCACCTCACCGAGCGATGGATGACGGTGCGCCGTCCAGGGCACGAAACCGTCAATACCCTGTTCTTCAAACCATTGCAGCAGCGCGGCATCGACGGCCACCGGCGCGCGGTTCTGCGGTCGGCCGGCGCGCTGGGCCTCGGCGGCATCGGCGGTGGGCGGCAATGGCTTGTCGGTTTCCGGCAAACCCCAACCGGGCGTGGCGAAGGCAGGAATACCGAACTGGAAGTAGCCGAATTCGAACAGCGCGCCATGCGGTGCTCGCACCGCGGGCGCGTCCTTGATGCCGGTCAGCTCGCGATAGCGTTCACTGACGCTAGAAAAATAAGCGCGATCGGCCGCGTTGATAACCGTTGCGGGTACGCGGGGCCGTGGACGCCCGCCCCCCGGCGGCGATGCGCGTACCGTATCAGGTGGAGCCTTGGGCAAGGGCGGCGGCGAGCGACGCTCATGCACCCGGGCATTGGCCTGCGCGACAAAATTATGCAGATCGATTTCTCGCGCCGGCGCCAGCTCGCCTTGTTTGTCTGGCGCGGCGATGAGGTTGTCGCTGGCGTCGAACACCACCATCGCGGCGACATTGCGATGCGCAAGCAGGAAGTCCATGACCGCGCGCGCTTCCGGCTCGCTCACCATGTGCCGTCCGGCATCGACCTGGTAGTAGGGATAGTCGTGCTGGAAATTGCGGCCGATATCGACGCCGCCGGCTGGATCCTCGTTGTAGAAACCATCACCGTCATTGTCGATGCCCTCCCAGTACAGGGTGTGCGTGCCGCGCTCGCCCTTGAGCGGATCGGCCTTGCGCATCAGTCGCGGGTCATCGGCATCGATCAGGTAGTGGCCATCGGCATCGGGGACACGCATGGCGGTGATCCAACCATCGCCATTGAGATCCTCCGCCCCGTCTTCGTCGATACGCCCGTCGTTGTCATCATCGTAGGGCGTAGCATTGCTGCGCCGGCCGGATTGCACCTGTGCGAACATCGCCTCGGCGGCATCGGGGCTCACGCGCGGCAGCACATAGATCGTGGTGGTCTGAAGCCGGGCCTTGACGTCCGCATCGGTGGCGTAGTCCTGCAGCAGCTGTTCCACCGCCGCCAGCGCAAGGACGCCACCGGCGAGGTGCGCGCCCTCCAGATTGGCGGCGACAAACACCGCCGGGCGCATATCCGGGGACACCGGACCTTCAGCAGCGATCTGCAGCATCCAGATCTTGCGGCCCTGTCCGGTTTCGCCAATGGATTGCAATTGCACCAGCTCGCGATGCGAGCGGGCAAGCTGTTCCAGCCCGCGGGTCAGTGTCTGGTAGTCGGCATAGGCGGCATCGGCGTGGGCTGGAACCGGCAGTCCGGCGACAAACACAACAGCGGCAAGCAGATATCCCATGCCCCGGAATCCATTGATCTTCATGTGTACTTCCACGGACCTTCTGCGGCCCTGTTGCTCGATTGTACGGTCGTGTGAGTGCACGGGTCCGGCAAAGTTCACCCGCTCAGAAGCAGCGGGCGATGGCGTCAGCCAGATTCTGCACCACAGTGATGTCCATGCTGGCGATGGCCTGCTGCGGCTTGTTGGCCGCGGGGATCAACGCCTTGCTGAAACCGTGTTTGGCCGCCTCGCGCACCCGTTCCTCACCATAGGGCACCGGACGCACCTCGCCAGCAAGGCCGATCTCGCCAAAGACCACCATATCCTGCGGCAGGGGCTTGTCGTGCAGACTGGAGACCACAGCCAGTAGCGCCGGCAGATCTGCCGCGGTCTCGCCGATGCGCACGCCCCCTACCACGTTGGCGAAAACATCGTGCGCATGCATGGCAATGCCGGCGTGGCGGTGAAGCACAGCCAGCAGCAGCGACAGGCGATTGTGGTCCAGACCCACCGCCACGCGCCGCGGATTGGCCAGCACCGAGCTGTCAACCAGCACCTGTACTTCCACCAGCAGCGGCCGGGTGCCTTCGCGGATCACCGTCACGACGCTTCCCGAACTGGGCTTCTCGTGGCGGGACAGGAAAATGGCCGAGGGGTTGCGCACTTCCTTCAGCCCGCTGCCGTGCATGGAGAACACGCCGATTTCGTTGGCGGCGCCGAAGCGGTTCTTTACCGCCCGCACCATCCGGTAGCGACTGCCACTGTCACTCTCAAAATAAAGCACAGTATCGACCATGTGCTCGAGCACGCGCGGCCCGGCGATGGCCCCTTCCTTGGTGACATGGCCGATCAGCAATACGGCTGTGCCGGTGCTCTTGGCAAAGCCGACCAGCGCGGCGGCGGACTCGCGCAGCTGCGCCACCGCCCCGGGCGCCGAATCACTGCTTTCCGAGCGCATGGTCTGGATGGAGTCGATGACGAGCACAGCCGCCTTGTGCGCCCGGGCTGCCTCGAGAATGCGCTCGACCTGGGTTTCGGCAAGCAGGGCCACCGGGGCCTGTGTGCATCCCAGACGCCGCGCCCGCATACCCACCTGCTGCAGGGACTCCTCCCCCGTGGCATACAGCACCACCTGGTCCGCGCCCAGCGCGGCCGCGGCCTGCAGCAGCAGGGTCGATTTGCCGATCCCCGGATCCCCGCCCAGCAGCGTCACCGAGCCGGCGACCAGCCCGCCGCCCAGCACACGGTCCAGCTCGCCCAGCCCAGTGGAGATTCGCGGCTCGGCAGCCTCCTGTACCGAGCTCAGCAGCGCCGCGTCACCACCTGACAGACCGCGCTGCCGCGCCCCCACGGCAACAGGAGCGGCAGCCGCTTCCAGGGTGTTCCACGCCCCGCAGCCGGCACACTGGCCCTGCCATTGGGGCGCTGACACACCGCACTCCGCACACACGAACAGGCTCTTCGGTCTTGGCAAAGGGGACTCAAGTCACGATTGAGGGAGCCGAATACTAGCGGAATTCAACCGCTTATCGTCTATACTGCCGGCCGTTTTTATATACGATTCACCGGCCCGGCCGGTGGCCCCCACTGACTGGAATTACGAGCAGCAGGCCTTTGTCCGTACACAGTTTTCACAACACCCAGGGTGGCCAGACCGGCTCTACGGCCGGCGAACGGCCCGGCAAGCTGGGGCGCTACCTCATCGAACGCGAACTCGGCCGCGGCGCCATGGCCACGGTCTATCTGGGACGCGACCCCAACATCAACCGCGTGGTGGCCATCAAGGCCCTGCCGCTGGCACGCGAATTTAGCGACGATGATCTCGACGAGGCCCGCCAGCGATTCTTTCGCGAGGCCGAAAGCGCCGGGCGACTGAATCACCCCGGCATCGTCACCGTGTATGACGCCGGCGAGGACCATGATCTGGCCTTCATCGCCATGGAGTACGTCAAGGGCCAGCCGCTGAGCGACTACACCCAGACCTCAACGCTCCTGCCTGCATCCAAGGTAGTGGAAACCATTGCCAAGGTAGCCGAGGCCCTGGCCCACGCCCACCGCCAGGGTGTGGTCCATCGCGATATCAAGCCGGCCAACATCATGTATGACCGGACGACCGACACCCAGAAGATCAGCGACTTCGGCATCGCGCGGCTGACCGACAGTGGCACGACGAAGTCCGGCATCGTGCTCGGCACTCCATCGTTCATGTCACCCGAGCAGCTCGAGGGCCGTCCGGTGCAGGGCACCTCGGACCTGTTCTCCCTCGGCGTGGCGCTCTACCAGCTGCTCACCGGCCAGCTGCCCTTTCGTGCCGACTCCATGACCGGCCTGATGTTCAAGATTGCCAATGAACCCCACCCGCCCCTGCGCAGCATCCGCCCGGACCTGCCGGGCATGCTGGAGGCCATCGTCTCCCGCGCCCTGCAGAAAAGCCCTGCGGACCGCTACCAGACAGGCAGTGAAATGGCCATGGCGCTTCGGGACTGCAGCCGCCTGCTGGTGGCCCGAGGCCTTTGAGCATGCACAACCTGCGCAGCAAACTTCAGTGCGTCGCGGTCACCGACACCGGCAAGGTGCGTGAGCACAACGAGGACACCATCGGCTTCGATGGCGACATCGGGCTGCTGGTGCTGGCCGACGGCATGGGCGGCTACAACGCCGGCGAGGTGGCCAGCGGCATTGCCGTGAAGACCATCGTCAACCTGGTGCGCGAATCGGTGGCCCGCGAGGACCTGACCATCGTCGACCGCGAGACCGGTCTCGCCCGCCCCAGCATCATCCTGCGTGATGCCATCCATCGCGCCAACAAGATCATCCACCAGACCTCCAAGACCCAGCCCCAGTGTGAAGGCATGGGTACGACTATTGTCTGCTGCATGTTTTACGACAACCGGGTGTTCACCGCCCATGTGGGCGATTCGCGCCTCTATCGTCTGCGAAACGACAAGTTCGAACGCATGACCATGGATCACTCCCTGCTGCAGGAATTGGTTGACCGGGGCTTTTACTCCCCCGAGGAGGCCCAGCGGGCTACCAACAAGAACTACGTCACCCGGGCCCTGGGCGTGGAGCCCACCGTGGAGGTGGAAATCCACGAAGTCCCTGTCCAGAAGGCCGATTACTACATGTTGTGCTCGGATGGGCTCTCGGACATGGTCGAGGACGAAGATATTCATTTAACGATCAGCACCTTTAGTGCTAACCTTGACAGCGTTGCTAAACAGCTGACGCAGCTGGCGAACGACAATGGAGGACGGGACAACGTGTCGGTCGTGATGGCCCACGTGCTGGATTCCTTCCCCGCGCGCCGGCGAATGCTCGACAGAGTTCTGGGATGGTTCGGATAAGATTCGGATAAGAATCGAGGCATAACGCATGGCAAGGTTAGTGCTGAGCCTGGACGGACAGGTGCTGGCGGAATACAACATGAACAAGGAGCGTTATACGATCGGACGTCTGCCCGACAACGACATCCGTATCGATAACCCGGCCGTTAGCGGGCACCACTCGCTCATCATCAATATCCTCAACGACTCTTTCCTTGAGGATCTGAACAGCACCAACGGCACCTACGTCAACGGCAAGCTGATCAAGAAGCATGCACTGCAGCATGGCGATGTGATCACCGTGGGACACCACCAGCTGCGCTTCGTCGACCAGAACGACGGCGACGCCGAGCAGGACGAATTCGAGAAGACCATGGTGATCACACCAGGGTCACAGAGCCCGGACAAACTGCGCGCCGCCAGTCAGGCGGTAGAGCAGGCTGCAGCGAAAGCAGCGGCGGCTCCGGCCGCAGCGCAGCCCCAGTCCGCCCCGCCCGCCGGCACACGCCCGGCACCCCGGGGCGCCAGCGGCGAAGAACCGGTCGCCATTGCCAAGGCCAGGCTGCAGGTGCTCAGCGGCGCCTTTGCGGGTCGGGAACTGGAGTTGAACAAGGCGCTGACCACCCTGGGGCGACCCGGCATCCAGGTCGCGGCCATCACCCGCCGCGCGGAAGGCTATTTCATCGTGCACGTGGACAGCGGCAAGGAAGGCGATTACCCGCTGGTCAACGGCACGGCCATCGGCCCACAGGCGCGACGGCTGCATGACAACGACGTCATCCAGCTGGCGGGCGTGAAGATGGGCTTTTTCGCGGGCTGACCCACCGTTCCCTTCTCCCCATACGGGTGAAGGGACCATGGGGGGTACGCGCAGGGCTCCTCATGCCTGTTTTTCCCCGCCTTGCTCGATTTCTTCTGGTGGCAGCACCCCTTCTTGTGGCGCCTGCCGCCCTTCCCGCCCAGTCCATTCGCTTCGAAAGCGGCCCCCGCCAGGTCACCCTGCTTGAGCTGTATACCTCCGAGGGCTGCAGCAGCTGCCCGCCAGCGGAAACCTGGCTGGCGCAGCTGGAATCCACCGCCCTGCTATGGCACGAAGTCGTCCCCCTTGCCTTCCACGTTTCCTACTGGGACCACCTGGGATGGAAGGACCGCTTCGCCTCGAAGCGCTGGCCACAGCGCCAGCGCGACTATGCCGCCGAGTGGAACAGCCGTTCAGTGTATACGCCCGGTTTCGTACTGAACGGCGAGGAATGGCGCGGATGGTTTGACAATCGCGCGCAACTGGAGCGGTCCACCGACTCACCGGGAGTGCTGACAGCGACTTCCAACGACAGTACGGAGTGGACGATCACCTTTGTTCCGGCTGCGCGCCCAGCAGAGGATTTACGGGCGCACGTGGCGCTGCTGGGCAATGGCCTGGCGACTGCGGTACGCGCCGGCGAGAATCGCGGACGGAATTTGTTGCATGAGTTCGTGGTGCTGGAACTGAACAGCACGCCCATGCGGAATGCCGACGGACGCTTCCACGCCACGGTGCACCTGGTCGCACCGGCTGCAAACGATGCCCAGGCCGCATCCGCCGCCGTATGGGTCAGCGCCGGGACAAGCCAGGCGCCACTGCAGGCCACCGGTGGCTGGCTGGCAAAACGAAAGTAGCGCTACTGCCCGAGCCCAGGATTCATCAGCCGCGCCAGAAAGGTGGTGGCCACCCGCGGCTCCATGATCACCGTGAACAGCATGCCGTACGCCGCACCCCACAGGTGCGCGCTGTGGTTGACGTTGCCGCCGCCGCGACGATCCATCCAGATGCTGTAGCCGAGATAGGCGATGGCGAAAACGAAGGCCGGGATGCCGATGGGAATGAAGAACAGGTATATCGGCGACCACGGCGCCAGCAGAATGAAGGAGAACAGCACCGCCGACACCGCGCCCGAAGCGCCGAGGCTGCGGTAATGAGTGTCGCGGCGATGACGCATGAAGGTGGGCAGAATGGCAACGAGAATAGCCGACAGATAGAACAGCAGATAACCCACCGCGCCGATATAGCTGCTGAAGAACCCCTCCATCACGCGACCGAAGAAATACAGCGTGATCATGTTGAACAGCAGATGGCCCCAGTCGGCATGGATGAAGCCATGGGTGATGAGCCGGTCATACTGTCGCCAGCGCTCCACGGCCGGCGGCCACAGGATCAGGCGGTCGAGCAGGCGGCTGTTATTGAACGCCTGCCAGGACACCAGCGCGGTAACGCCGATGATCAGATACGTGATAATCGAGTTCGCTTGCATCATGCCACCCTGTAGTGATCCTGCATCGGATAGCGTCGCGCATAGAGCGCGAACGCCAGTGCTGCCAAAAACGCGAAGACCGCAAAGAAAAACATCAGGAACGCCGGCTCACTGAGCCCGGTTTGTTCAATGCGTGACAACACCGCCGCGTTGCGCACGCCGGCATTGACCATCAGCACCCACAGGTTGCCGAAAGTCACCGCCAGCAGCCAGAAACTCATGATGACCCCCTTCATGGAAGGCGCCGCCTGGCTGTAGGCGAACTCAAGGCCAGTGGCCGACACCAGCACTTCGCCAAAGGTAAGTAGCAGGTACGGTAACGCCTGCCAGGCAATGGAAGTGGTCGTACCGCCGTCAATGTAGAGCTGAATAATTCCCGCGGCCACCCAGGCGAGCCCCGAGAAGGCGATGCCCCAGCCCATGCGGCGCAGGGCCGTCACCTGGAAGCCCATCCTGCGCAGCGCCGGATACAGCACCAGGTTATTGAATGGAATCAGCAGCATGACCAGGATGGGATTCAGCGCCTGCATCTGCGCCGGTTCGCTCACCAGCCATGCCGGCCACCAGCTCGCATCCGGCATCTGCATGGCATTGCCCTGGATAATCCAGGTGGAGGCTTTCTGGTCGAACAGCGACCAGAAAGGCGTAACCAGTGCGAACACAATCAGAATACGCAGCACCGCCCGCACTCCGTCCACTGCTTCATCCGGATGCAGACCGCGAGCGCGCTCCAGTTGCATGGCCGTACCGATGCCGCCGAGAACCAGCACCAGGCCGAGAGCCAGACATGCGGAAATAACAAAACCAAAATGCTCCGGCCACCAGGCCGGCGACAACAGCCATATGACCAGCACAGCCGCGCCACCAGCCACGCCCGTCATGGCCACCGTCAGCCCGGAACGGCCCTCTCCATCCTTGCGCTGTGTCAGCGCTGTGCGCACCACGCTGAAGAACGAGTCCGGATTCGGCGGCGCCGGCGGTACATGCACGTACTTCTTCCGGCCTGACCAGAAAATTACCGTGGCAATGAACATCAGGATGCCAGGAATGCCGAAGGCCCATGCCGCTCCGAAATTCACCAGAATCTTGGGCATGAGCAGCGAAGCGAAGAAGGAACCGAAGTTGATTGACCAGTAGAAGGCGTCGTACACCACCCTGGCCTTCGCCTTGTTGGTCTGGTCGAACTGATCGCCCACGAAGGCCGACACCAGCGGCTTGATTCCACCGGAACCCAGCGCGATGAGGAACAGGCCGGTGTAGAACCCGGGGCGGTAGTCCTCGAAGATCGCCAGACAGGCATGACCAGCGCAGTACACCAGCGACAACCACAGCACCGTGTTGTACTTGCCGAAGAAGCGGTCCGACAGCCAGCCGCCGAGCAGCGGAAAGAAGTACACGCCGATGACGAAAGTATGGAAGACATCCTTGGCAATGCCAACGCGCTCGGCCAATGGAGCGTACAGCAGCAGCGTGGTGATCAGGAAGGGCGTGAGGATGTTCCTCATGCCATAGAAGCTGAAGCGCTCGCAAACTTCGTTGCCGATGATGTAGGGAATCTGGCGGGGCAGCTTTCCGGCACCCGCAGGTGCGGTCGATACGGTTGTAGTCATCGTCAAGAAGCTCCTGAGACAGCTGTTCTACTTGAATTCGAGCGCAACCCTCTGGCTGACACCGCAAAGCAGTTCGTAGGGGATGGTATCTGCATGGGGCGCCACCGCCTCCACCGGCAGGCCTTCTCCCCACAGCACCACCGGATCACCGACCTGCACGGGCGGCAGATCGGTGATGTCCACGCCGATCATGTCCATGGACACACGGCCGACGATGCCGGCCTGCCGGCCAGCCACCAGCACCGGCGCGCCATCGACCATGTGGCGGGGATAGCCGTCACCATAGCCCACTGCAACGGTCGCGATCCTCGTCGGCCGTGCAGCCGTCCAGCGCCCGCTATAGCCCACCCGCTCACCCGGCAACACATTCTTGACGGCGATGACCGTACTGAACAGCGTCATCGCCGGCTTCAGCCCATGGTCGGCGGCATTGCGGTTCTTCAATGCGGATACGCCGTACAGCATCAGCCCCGGACGCACCCACTGCACATGGCTCTGCGGACAGCCGAGCACGCCGGCGGAATTGGCGATGCTGCACTCCAGGCCCGCGGCAGCAACCGGCGCAATGGTGCGCTCGAACAACGCGAGCTGCTCACGCGTCACACCATCGTCCTGATCGTCCGCGTTGGCCAGGTGCGTCAGCAGGCGAATGCGCGCCACGGCGGCGCTGCCCGACAGGGTGTCATAGGCCGCGCGGAACTCCTCCGGCCGGAATCCCAGTCGGTTCATGCCCGAATCGATCTTGAGCCACACCGAAAAGCGATGCGCGCCACGCCATTCAGCCAGCAGCGCCACTTGTTCGGGCGTGTGCACCATCAGCTCGAAGCGTTCGTGCGCGGCTTCGGCAAGCTGGGTGGCATTGAACACGCCCTCCAGCAAAATCACCGCTCCGCGCACACCGGCATTACGCAACGCCACGCCCTCCTCCAACCGCGCGACGGCAAAGGCCTCAGCACCGGCAAGCGCCAGCACGGCAGGCACCAGGCCGTGCCCATAGGCATTGGCTTTCACCACGGCCATGACTTTTGCTTTCGGCGCAAAACCGCGCACCACGGAAAGATTGTGCTGCAGCGCCTGGGTATCGATGACCGCACGGATCAGCCGGGAACTCATGAATCCGCCGGACCCCTCACAGCACACCCTCCCCGTAGGCCTCAGGCGCGTAGTTCTCGAACTTGGTGAACTGCCCGAGGAAGGTGAGCGGCAGCTCACCGGTGGGGCCATTTCTCTGCTTGGCGATGATGATGTCGGCAATACCCTTGCGCGGGGTGTCCGGCTCGTAGAAGTCCTCGCGATAGATCAGCACGATGACATCCGCATCCTGCTCGATCGCGCCACTCTCACGAAGATCCGACATCACCGGCTTCTTGTCCGTACGCTGCTCCACCCCGCGATTGAGCTGCGACAACGCGATCACCGGCACGTGCAGTTCCTTGGCCAGGGCCTTCAGCGAACGGGAAATCTCCGAGATTTCCGTGGCGCGGTTTTCCTTCGTGCCCGGCACCTGCATCAGCTGCAGATAGTCGACGACGATCAAACCGACATTGTGTTCGCGCTTCAGGCGCCGCGCGCGGGCGCGCAGTTCAGTGGGCGTCAGCGCCGGCGTTTCATCGACAAACAATGGCGCCTGCGAGAGCTGCGTCATCGCCGTATCGATGCGTGGCCAGTCCTCTTCCGATAGACGTCCGGTGCGCAGATTTGACTGGTCGATGCGACCGAGCGAGGAGATCATGCGCAGCGTCAGCTGCTCGGAGGACATTTCCATCGAAAAGACGGCGGCGGGAATACCATGACCGAGCGCGGCATTCTCCGCCATGTTCACCGCCAGGCTGGTTTTCCCCATGGACGGACGTCCGGCCACGATCACCAGATCCCCCTGCTGCAGACCGCCGGTCATCTGATCGAACTGGTTAAACCCGGTGGGCACGCCGCGCAGCGCATCCGGATTGCGGTACAGCTCATCGATCCGGTCAACTACCGAGGACAGAATGCTGCTGACCTTGATCAACCCGCCGCGTCCGCGCGCACCCGCCTCGGCGATCTCGAATACCTTGCGCTCGGCCTCATCCACCAGATCACGCGCACTGCGCCCCTCCGGGTTGAAGGCGCTGCCGGCCACTTCATTGCCGACATGGATCAAACGGCGCAGCAGCGCCCGCTCGCGCACGATCTGCGCGTAGGCGCGGATATTTGCCGCGCCGGGGGTATCACGGGCCAGGGTGCCGAGGTAGGCAATGCCACCGGCCTGTTCGAGATTGCCGGTACGTTCGAGCTGCTCGGACAGCGTCACGACGTCGATGGGATCACTGCGCTCCACGACGGTGCGCGCAGCGACGAAGATCAGGCGATGATCGGCGCGGTAGAAATCCTCCTCGCCCAGCACATCAGCCACCCCGTCCCAGGCAGCCGTGTCCAGCATGAGGCCGCCGAGCACCGCCTGCTCGGCTTCAACGGAATGCGGCGGGGTCCGCAGCGCCTCTGCGAGGCCGGAAGCGTCGTGTCGGGCCATGGCCAAGGCAAGCCCCCTTGCGCCGCGGCGCTATTCTTCCGCGACGACTGTCAGCGGCAATTCGAGTTCCACATCGGAATGCAGGTGCAGCACGATGGTGTGTTCGCCCACGGCGCGGATCGGGCCGTCCGGCAGGCGTACTTCACTGCGGCTCACCTTGGTACCGGCCGTCTGGCAGGCCTCGACAATGTCGGCGGTGCCGATGGAGCCGAAGAGCTTGCCCTCGGTGCCGGCCTTGGAGGTGATGCGCAACTTCAATTCCCTGATCTGCTCGGCGCGCGCCTTGGCGGCCATCAGTTCCTCGTGCGCCTCGCGCTCCAGTTCGGCGCGACGTGCTTCGAACTTCGCCACGTTCTGGGCGGTGGCCAGCGTGGCCTTGCCCTTGGGCAGCAGGAAATTGCGGGCGTAGCCGGCCCGGACATTGACCCGGTCGCCCATTACGCCAAGGTTAGGGACTTTCTGCAGCAAAATGATATCCACGACGGTTTCCTCCGGGCGCGATCAATGCTGATCGGTGTAAGGGAGCAGCGCCAGGAAGCGCGCCCGCTTGACCGCCAGCGCGAGCTGACGCTGGTAATGGGACTTGGTGCCGGTGATGCGGCTGGGCACGATCTTGCCGGTTTCGCTCACGTAGGCCTTGAGCAGATTCAGGTCCTTGTAATCGATGTGCTCAATGCCTTCCGCAGTGAAGCGGCAGAATTTCTTGCGACGAAAAAATCTGGCCATGGTTTCAGTCCTCAGCGTGCGTCGGCCGCGTCGTCATCGTCGTCGCGGTCCAGGGGGGAGCTGTCATCCACGCTCCGGGCATCGTTGTCCTCGTCCTTCACCATCGGCGAGGGCTCGGTCTCGGCGGCATCGAGCTTGACCACCATGAAGCGCAGCACCGCGTCGCTGAAGCGGAAGCCACCGGTCAGCTCGGCCAGCGTCTTCTGGTCGCACTCGATGTTCATCAGGATGTAGTGGGCCTTGTGCACCTTGGTGATGGGGTAGGCCAGCTGGCGGCGGCCCCAGTCCTCGATGCGGTGAATCTGGCCGTTGCCGGCCGCGATGAGGCCCTTGTAGCGTTCGAGCATGGCAGGCACCTGCTCGCTCTGGTCTGGGTGGACCAGAAACACGATTTCATAATGTCGCATCGATACTCCCTATGGGGTTGAGCCGCCCGGCATGCGAGGGCCGGTGTGGCAAGGAGAAAGGGGCGCGAAGGATACTGGACGGGGCTACTGGCGGCAAGCTGCAGTGGCGGTGATTGTTGGCTGATTTTCGGCTGACGCTACGGGAGGAAGGCGGGGCACAGGAAGTTACCCACAATTTAAGGGGAGGGATTCCCATAAATTATGGATAACTTCCTGTGCCCCGCCTTCCTTGGTAGTCACGTGCCGGGTTCAGACCGGACTCCGCAGATTCCGTAAGTACGGGGTTGGCCCCCGGGGGGTATACACAAAAAAAATGAAAAACACCCCAAAAAAATTTTGAAAAAACCCCCCGGCCACCCCACCCA
>JAJFKF010000063.1 GCA_021773365.1 Gammaproteobacteria bacterium
GGTTCTGTCGCACATGGGTCCGGCGCAATCCATGGCGGCAGGTGGCTTCAGGACGGATCTGAACTGCCGCGGCTTGCGGACTTCACGGGCTGCTCCACCGGCTCTGCCGTTTCGCTGCTTTCGATGGCGCCTTCGATCAGCAGTTTCAGATTGAGCACGACGTAGATCCGCCAGCCGATCAGCACCACGTCCTTGCACATCAGCAGGCGTTGCCACAGGCCCAGCCAGATGCCGCGCTTCTTCTCCTTGATTACCTGGCGCAGGCCGTGCACCACGGTGAAGCCCATGCGCTGTCCCAGGCGCTTGGTGAAGAAGTTCAGGGCGATCTCGATCTGGAAGTTCTTCTTGTAGATGCGCGGCACCTGGTACCACAGTGACTTGGTGAGCACCCGCTCGCCGCCGAGGATGGGGGTGAAGTGCAGCAGGCGGTTGGCCCAGTAGGTTCGGCGCCCGCGGATGGCGACAAACATGCCGTAGCTGCCCTCGGTGACCTGGGTGACGATGCCGGTGACCATTTTCGGAGTGAGGCCAATGAGGTCGGCGTCGGCGAAGAAGATGATTTCATTGCGTGCGGCGCGCACGCCGCGTGACATGGCGGCGGCCTTGCCCTGATTCTCCGACAATGAAATGACGGTGGCGCCGGCTTCGCGCGCGCGCTCAATGGTGCCGTCGCTGGAGCCGTCATCGACCACGATGACTTCGTCGATCAGCGGATGACCGATCATCGGCGCGACAACGCTGGCGACGGTCTGCCCTTCATTGTGTGCCGGGATGATGGCGGAGACTATTCGCCGGGTACTGCCGGGACGGCTGCCGCCCGTTGCGCTGGTGATATTCATGTCAGGGAGATGATACCCCACAGGTCGTCCCGGCACTGTCGGCCACCCGCCTACAGGGCGCGCGCGCAGGTCACCCTGTCGCGTCCGGCGAGATCCTGTTCGGTGCGAACATCTGCAAGTCGATGATCTGTCAGCAGTGCGCGCACGGCCTGAGCCTGCCCGGCGCCGTGCTCCACGGCCAGCCAGCCGCCCGCGCGCAGGCGCTCGCGTGCGCCTCGGGCGATGCGTGCAATGGCTTCCAGGCCGGTTGGTCCCGCCGTCAGCGCCTGGCGCGGCTCGGTCTGCAGCTGCAGCAGCGCCAGATCGTCGCCGGCCACATAGGGTGGATTGGAAACGATGAGATCGAAGCGCGCCTCCGCCGTGGGCAGCGCCGCGTACCACTCGCCGCGGGCGAACGTGACATTGCCGATGCCCAGTTGCCCGGCGTTGTCACGGGCAACCTCCAGCGCCGCTGCGGAATTGTCCGTGGCCAGAATCCGCGCCCGTGGACGTTCACGGGCGATGGCCAGCGCTATGGCGCCACTTCCGGTACCCAGGTCGAGCACATGAACCTCTGCATCCGCTGGCAGCCACTGCAGCGCCAGCTCCACCAGCAGCTCCGTTTCCGGGCGTGGCACCAGCACCTGCGGCGTCACTCGCAGATTCAGCGACCAGAATTCCTTGCTGCCGGTGAGATACGCCACCGGCGTGCCTGCGACGCGCCGGGTCAGCCACTGTTCGAAGCGCATCAGGATGTCTGCTGATACCGGCGTTTCGGGGTGGATGGCCAGCCATGTCCGTGGCTGTCCGAGGGCCGCAGACAGCAGGATTTCCGCATCCAGGCGCGGTGTGCTGGTGCGGGTCCGCAGGCGTTCAACGGCCTGTCGCAGCAATTGCTTGATGGTCGGAGGAATGGTCGGAGTAGTGGTCACTTGTCGGGAAGGTCGATGGGCTGGCGGAGCTCACGTACAATGCCTTGCGCCAGGCCCCCGGGGCCCTGGTGCAAGGCGGACAGAACATAACAGAAAGGGGGGCGGCATCATGTACGTGAAACCCACTGCGCCACTACGCATCGGTCAAGTGCTCGACGGCAGCTTCAGGTTGTTCGGCGCGACCTGGAAGAAGGTCTGGTTCTTCGCTCTCGGTGGAGCGGTTATCGGCAGCATCGGGGACATCTATCAGCTCGTCGCGCCGGATATACAGCTGGTCTGGCTGTTCCTGGCTCTGGCCATTCTCGGTGGACTACTGAGTACGGTGTTCTACAGCGCCATCTATCTTCGCCAGGAGGCCATTGCATCCGGCGTGCCGATCGGCGGTGAAATGGGCGTGGCGGCGCGGCGGTTGCCGCGGCTGATATTGATGACTCTGGCAACGACGCTGGTCGTTGGCGCCGCCGCCATCCCCATGGGTATTGTCTTCGGCATCGCCAATGCGCTGGACTGGCCCATGTGGGCAAAGATTCTTGGGCCGTTGGTGCTCTTTAGTCTGCCGCTGATCATGCTGGCCAGTCTGATGTTCGGCAGCGTCGCCTTGCTGGTGGAGAATCGCGGCCCGGTGGAGTCCCTCAAGCTCAGCCACAGTCTGGTGCGTGGCCATTGGTGGCGAACCGCGTTGATGGCGTCCGTGGGCATCATCATTATCGTAGTCTGCTATGCCGTGGTTGCAGCGGTGGCCGGAGGCCTGGCAGCGGTAGTCCTGGCGGGGCTTGTTACCGGACAGGAGGCCGCATTGCTTACGCTGGTGTCCACGGTGATCGCAGTTGTACTGGTTAGTGTTGTCGCAACGCCGTACTTCATCGCCTTGATGCTGGCCATGTACCACGATCTGAAGTTGCGCAAGGAGGGAGGCGATCTCGCCCAGCGACTGGACAGCCTGGCCTGATCGGGGCGGGCGACGGATGGGAGGCCGCGCGAAATTTTTTCTGCCACTGGCGCTGTGCCTGTGGTCGCCGGTGGGCAGTGCGGATCCGGCGCTTGAGAGCCTTGAGGCGTGTATCCAGGCCATGGATGAGGCAGGCGCCGCTGCCGGGCCTGCTTCCCCGACGGACCGCCCGCATGTGGCCGAGCGCTGTCCGCAGCTGCGTGAGCAGCTGCAGGACAGCACCCATGCCAACTGGCTGCCGCTGGAGTGGTGGAGCGAGGACCTCACGCGGCAGCAGTTGCTGGCTTTGCAGCGGCTGCTCGCCGAAATGCAGACTTCCGTGCCGAATGGCGTTGCGGCGCCCGATCCTGGTGGTGTAGCCGCGGTACTGGAAGGCCTGGGGCGTGAGGAAGCCGGGCGCGAGCGCTCGCTGTGGGAGCGCCTGGTGCAGTGGCTGAAGCGGCGCCTGCAGGCGCCGGACGAAGAAACGCCCGCATGGGTGCGCTGGCTGGAGGGACTGGATCTGTCCGGCGGCGGCATGCGCAACTTCACGCAGGTACTGTTCCTGCTGGTGATCGCCGGCGCGCTGCTCGCCATCTTCAATGAACTGCGGGCGGCGGGTTTGTTTGGACGCCGATTTGCCCGCAAGAAGCAGATTGCTGCCGCCTCTTCCGGGACCGATGACGACAGCAAAGCAGCAGTGGCCCAGGCGCTCGACACGGCGCCGCCAGCGATGCAGCCCTCGCTGCTGCTCGCCCGGGTGCTGGCAGCGCTGGCGCCGGGACAGCCTCCCGCCGCCGATGCTAGTCTCACGCACCGCCAGCTGCGCGCCGCCGTGCAATTACAGGATGACAGGGCGCGGGCCGATTTCTCCGTGCTGGCAGGCTGCGCCGAACGGGTGCGTTTTGCTGCGGGGGAGCCAGCGCCTGAGCATATATCCGAGGCATTGAGCGCGGGCCGTCGTTTGTTGACCGGACTGGCCCCGACATGAGGGAGCGATTAATCACACTGGCCCTTGCGTTGTGTGCCCTGGCGGCGTTCTACATGCTGCTGGCGCCCAAACCCGCGCCGCGCGACACCGTCACCGAGCGTCCCACCAGTGAGGAGTCGCGCGAGGATGGCTATCTGGCCGCGCATCGCTGGTTGCAGTCCACCGGTATGCGCGTGGTGAGTCTGCGGGATCGATACGACGCCCTTGCTGATGCTTCGCAGGAGGAGGCGTCGCCGCTGTCGCCCACCGGCAACCTGCTCGTGGTTACGCTGCCTTACTACCATGATGCCCGCTACCGGGAGTTGCAGGTGCTGCGCGAATGGATCGAGGCGGGCAACACCCTGCTGGTGCTGGCCGCGTTGGGCGATACGCCCGCCTGGTCGGCGTCGCCGGCACTGAATCCGCTTCCGCAGCTGTATCAGCTGGCCGATTTCACGGCAGAATCGCTATCCTGGCCGGAAGAGGAAGAAGAAGCGGAGACGTTTCAGGTGTTCGATGAGCCGCCGCAGGTCGTCGGGCAGCGCCTGCCCGAACCGCTGCGCATGACGCTGGCGCCCAGCGGCGCGCATCCTTTGTTCGCCGGCGTGCGGCGCCTGGCCGCCGAAACGGAGTACCCCGCGGATGACTGGTACCCGCGATTGCCGGTGGACAGCTTTGTGCTCACGCTGGCGCATGAGGTTGATTCTCCGGGCGAGGCCTTCTGGTTGAGCCATCTCGGCGCCGGCACCGTCATGGTCAGCGCCTATGCCAGCGTGTTTACCAACCAGCTGCTTGGCGAGCAAGACAATGCGCGCCTGTTCGCCAACATCGTGGCGCAGAGCGTGCGCCCGGGCGGGGCGGTGATCTTCGACGACCTGCATCAGGGACTGAGCCGCCTGCTGCACCCGGAAGCCTTCTACAGCGACGGGCGCCTGCATGCCACGCTGTGGCTGCTGCTGGCGCTGTGGCTGATCTGGGTGCTGGGCGGAACGCGACTGCGGGTGCTGCGTGCGCCGCCGCTGCCGCCCGGCGAGGCCGCGCTGGTGCGGGCTACCGGTGGATTCCTGGCGCGCGCGCTACGCCCGCTCGAGGCTGCGCGCCGCATGTTCGAGCTGTTCTTCAACGATCTGCGTCGCCGCCTGGGCGAGCCGCAGAATGGTACGCCGCTGTGGGGCTGGCTGGAGCGGCGCCCGCAGCTGGCCGCCGCCGACCTGGCGGCACTGCGCCAGCAGTACGAACGCATCAATGGCAAGGCTCATGGTCTGCGCCGCGTGGATCTCAAACGCCTACACACTCTCATTCTTCGCATACAGGAACAGGTGACATGAATACAGAGCTGCAGACACTGGACGGATATCTGCGCGCACAGCTGGGGACGGTGGTGCTGGGACTGGACGATGCCATCGGCGGCCTGCTGGTGGCGCTGCTGGCCCGCGGGCATGTGCTGGTGCAGGGTCCGCCCGGGCTGGGCAAGACACTGATGAGCAAGGGGCTGGCGCGGGTGCTCGGCGGCACCTTCAAGCGTATCCAGGGCACGGCCGACCTGATGCCGGCGGATGTGACCGGTGTGCATGTCTACGAAAGCGCCAGCCAGCGTTTCATTTTCCGCGAGGGACCTTTGTTTGCCGACGTGGTTCTGGTTGATGAGATCAACCGCGCCGGACCCAAGACACAGTCGGCGATGCTGGAGGCCATGGAGGAGCGCCAGGTGACCGTCGAACGGGAGTGTCTGCCCCTGCCGCCGGACTTTCTGGTGATCGCCACGCAGAATCCACGCGAGTTCGAGGGCACCTATCCACTGCCTGAGTCGCAGCTCGACCGCTTCATGCTGCGCATCGACGTGACTTACCCGACGCGTGAGGTGGAGACCGTCATCGTGACGCGGTATGGCGGATTCGGTGCGGTCAGCGAACCGCTGGCTGCATTGCAGCCGCTGGATCGCGGTGTGCTGGAGCGTGCCCGCGAGGAGGCTGCTGCGGTACACCTTTCTGAATCGTTGCTGGGCTACGTGCTGGATCTCGCCCAGGCGACGCGCGAGCATCCGCAGGCGGCGCTCGGTGTATCGCCGCGTGGCGTGCTGGCCCTGGTGCGCGCGGCGCGCATTGTTGCCGCCGTGAGGGGCGGGGAGTTTGTCACGCCCGATGATGTGAAGGCCGTGGCGGTGCCGGTGCTGGCGCACCGCATCCAGCTCACTGCCGAGGCGGCGCTGGAAGGCATGACGGATCGGCAGTTTGTTGTGCAGCTGCTGGAGAAAACGGCGGTGCCGCGGTGAATCGGCGGTGGCAATTAGCGACGGTGCGCTGCCTGTGAATGTTCTTGCATCGTGCCGGGCGGCGTATGGATCGGGTGGGGATTTTCAGGGACGCCGTGAATACATTCAGCTGCGCAATCCCTGCTCCGCTGAAGCCCAGGGTGGCCATCGTGGCCACCCGGTCGGCGCAGTACGCCGAACCCCTGTAGGCTCGCGCTTAGACATCCTGTCAAAGAGCGCCCAGAAAATCCCCACCCGATCCACACGCCGCCTGATACGCCGGTGGCCCTTCAAGGGAAGTGCAGGGTAGGGGTTAGTCATGAGTCTTACCGCGCGCGCCTTTACGCTGATCTCGCTCACCACGCTGCTGGCGATTCTGGCCATCTGGAGCGCCGATCCTGCATTGGCGCCGTTGTGGCTGATTCCGACGGCGCTGGTGTTGTCGGGACTGGCGGTGGAGGGCTTTCTCATTGTGCGTACACCTGTCACCGCTGTTGTGGAGATGCCCGCGCGGGTATACCTGGGCCGCGCCGCCGCGGCGGCATTTGTGTTTGAGAACGGTGGGCGTTTGCCCTCGGTGGTGGAGTACATACCGGCGGTGCCGACGGGTTTCAGTCGCCTGCCCGGTACGCGGAGTCTTCCGTTGCCAGCGGCCGCTTCCGCGCGTGATGCGTGCCAGTTGATCCCGGAGCGGCTGGGCGTGCATGAGTGGCCCGGTCTGTCAGCGCGACTGCGGGGATTGTTCGGGCTGGCGTGGTGGTCGCGCCGTCTGCCGGTGAAGTCGCAGACGGTGGTGGCGCCGGACCTGTTCGGCGCCTATACCCGTCAGGCTGCCGGTGAATCGGTGGGCGCCGCCCGCAGCCAGGTCAGTGGCTCGGGCGCCGAATTAAAGCAGCTGCGTGACTATCAGCCCGGTGATCCATTGCACCGGCTCGACTGGAAGGCTACCGCGCGGCGCGGACTGCCAGTGACGCGGGAGTTCATCGAGGATCAGCATCTGGAAATCGTGCTGGCGATCGACGCCGGCCGCACCAGCCGTCTGCATGCCGGGCGGCTGGATCGCCTTGGCCTGTTCGCCAACGTGGCGGCGCGCTTCGCGCAATTCGCGGTTGCCCAGGACGATCGCGTGGGTCTGGTGGCCTTTGCCGATCGCACGCTGGCGGAGCTGGCGCCGGCCCGCGGCATGCCGGCGGTGATGCGCATCCGTGCCGCCCTGGAGAAGCTGCAGGCGCGGGTTGCTGAATCCAGTCCGCTGACTGTAGCCCTGCGGGTGCGCGAGATGGTGCGCCACCGTTCGCTGGTGGTGATGTTCACCGATCCCGGCGAGGCCGCCGCAGCGGAAGAACTCAGCCGCGCCATTCGTTTGTTACAGCCGCGTCACTACACCGTGGTGGCAACGGTGGTCGGTGAGGAAGCCGACGCCCTGGCGCGCGCGCCCGCGCGCAGCTGGCTGGATCCGTACGTGTCGCTGGCAGCGCGCGAACGCGAGGCGGCGCTGCGCGGGCGCATCAGTGCCCTGCGGCATCTCGGTGCATCGGTGGTGGCGGCGCCGGCGGCTTCTCTGGAGCGGGCGGTGCTGGATGAGTATCGGCGGCTGCGGCGTGAGCGGCGGATTTAGGAGTGAGATTCGATATCAAGAAGATAAAGGAGGGTGTCTGCAAGTGGGAGTAGTGGGGCTGAGGGCCACTTTGAGGTTAGTTATGACTAACGAGTTTACGGATTTTCAGAACTCGCTACGTTCAGCGTTGGAGAAAATATTCATGGCCAAAGGTAAGGCAGTTACATGGAGCCTCTGCGGTGAGAACGAGCATTTTTACTATGGTCAGTCGACAGATAGTGAGATTGAGGTGTGGCTCTATGTGGACGAAGCCGAGTGTCGCCTCGGAGACCTTCAGCGAATCTGCGAACGCCCGGATTTTGATAGCACAGATCATCTAAAAGAGTATTTCATTGAGATTGTTCGAGCGCGGCTAAGCTGAACATTACCAGCTACAGCAATTTCAATTGCTTCAGCATACGCTCGACCCACAACGCATACTGCTTGCCAGAAGGATGCAGTCCATCCGACGCAACCAGCTCAGGATCGTCCAGTCCGCGCCGTGATAGATCGGTGATATTGATATACGCCACGCCGTGCGCTTCCGTGATTCGCCTGTTGATGGAGTTGAACTCGTCAAGCGCTCGGGAAATTTCTTCCCGTCTTGATCTGCCAAAGGGCGTGTAACCGTAATCCGGTATGGAAACCACGAAGACGCGCTCCTTCCTGCCTCCGGCCAGTCCGATGGCCATCGCCAGCAGTTCTTCATACTCTGCCGCGTACTGATCCACCGGCTTGCCCTGGTACTGATTGTTTACGCCGATCAGCAGGGACACCAGATCGTATTCGTCCTGCAGCTGGGCGGCCTGAATGCCTTGCTTCAGATTGTCAGTTCTCCAGCCGGTAGTGGCGATGATTCTGGGGCTGGCAACCGGTACTCCCCTGGCGGTGAGCGCGGCTGCCAGCTGCACGGGCCACCGTCGCGCCTCGGGCACGCTTTCGCCAATGGTGTAGGAGTCTCCCAGCGCCAGGTACCGTAGGGACTCATCCGCCGATTGTGCGAGTATCGGACCGACAGCCAGCGCGAGTATTGCAAACAACGAATACTTGTACTTGAGATTCATGGCCATCTCCTGGAAGCGCCTGATCGTAGCATTCCGGGGGCCAGTTGGACTGTTGGAGGAATCAATCACCATGACACCTGAGGAATTCCGCCGCCACGGCCACGCTTTGATCGACTGGATTGCCGATCTGCGCGCCTGTGAATATGCCGGAGACTGCCGTGTGCAGTCCGACTCACCGGTGGGCGCGCTGCGCGCCGCGCTGCCGAAGCACCCGCCACTGACCGGCCAGTCCTTCGAAGCGATCCGCGCCGATCTGGACCGTCTTGTGCTGCCAGCGACAAGTCACTTCCAGCATCCGGCGTTCTTTGCCTACTTCCCGTCCAACAGCTCGCTGGCTTCCGTTTTGGGAGATTTAGCCAGCACCGGATTGGCCCAGCTGGGCCTGAACTGGGCGTCGAGTCCGGCGTTGACGGAGCTGGAGGAAGTTGCCACCGACTGGCTGCGGCAGATGCTGGGTCTGTCGGCGCAGTGGAGCGGAGTGATTCAGGACACGGCCTCAACCGCCAGCCTGGTGGCGCTGCTGTGCGCGCGCGAACGCAGCACCGGCTACGGCGCAGCCCGCGGTGGTCTGCAGGATGAGAACCAGCCGCTGGTGGTCTATACCTCCAGCCACAGTCACAGTTCCATCGAGAAGGCCGCGCTGCTAGCCGGCTTCGGCCGCGACAACCTGCGTCAGATCCAGACCGATGCCGACTACGCCTTGAAGCCGGATGCGCTGACTGCGGCCATACGGACCGACATCGCGGCCGGTCGCCGTCCCTGCGCCATTGTCGCCACGGTGGGCACTACGACCACGACGGCACTGGATCCAGTTGCGGCCATGGCTGACATCGCGCGCCGGCATGAGATGTGGCTGCATGTGGACGCGGCCCTGGCCGGGTCGGCGATGATCCTGCCGGAGTGCCGCTGGATGTGGGAGGGCGTGGAGGGCGCCGACTCGCTGGTGATCAATCCTCACAAATGGCTGGGCGTAGCCTTTGATTGTTCGAGCTACTACGTGCGCGACGCCGAACACCTGGTGCGGGTGATGTCGACCAACCCCAGCTACCTGCGCACGGCGGCCGATGGTCAGGCAACAAACTATCGCGACTGGGGTATCGCGCTGGGCCGGCGATTCCGCGCCCTGAAACTGTGGTTCCTGCTGCGCGAGCAGGGCGTGGAAGGACTGCAGCGACGGTTGCGACGCGACATGTCCAATGCCCAATGGATGGCCGGCGAGATTGACGCCGCACCACGATGGCGTCGCCTGGCGCCGGTGCCGCTGCAAACGCTCTGCGTACGCCACGAGCCCACGGGCCTCGATGGCGATGCCCTTGATCGACATACGCTGGATTGGTGTGCGCGTATCAATGCCTCCGGCCAGGCATGGCTGACCCCGGCGCAGCTGGATGGCCGCTGGATGGTGCGCGTATCGGTGGGCGCGGAGGCTACCGAGCGCGAGCACGTCGAGGGTCTATGGGTGCTGATGAAATCAGTCGTGGACAGCGCTGATGGCCCAGACCCGGCACGGTAGCGTCCCGAATATCGGTTGGTGCAAACGTGCTTCCCTGTCGCTCAGACCGAGTCTGGAAAGGTCGGCGCCTGTTCGTGTTCAAGCCAGTGGCATTGGGGACAGGCTCCTAGCGCTTGCGGATCGTCACCACCTTTCCGCGCCGCTCGATACGCAGGTCCTTCTCCTGTCCCAGGAAGTCCAGCAGCGCCTGCGGCTGGTCCGCATTGAATACGCCTTCCAGCTCCCGGGATTGCAACTGTGCATCGGCGATGCGCAGTTGCAGTTCGTTGTAGCGGTTGAACTCCTTGATCACCGTTGCGAGCGGTGTGTGCGCGAAGTCCAGTTGCCGCTGACGCCAGGCCAGTGCCCTGGGCACATCGGGATGCTCGCGCCGGGCCACGTGGCCGTCGCTGTCCACATCCGCTTCCTCGCCGGCGCCGAGCACCTCGTCGGAGATTTTCACGCGTCCATCGGCGACCGATACGGTCGTCGTCGCGCTTCTGCGGTACACATTGAACTGCGTGCCCAGCACCTGAACCGTTGCCGCGTCTGTCACCACGGTGAACGGCCGGGCCCCGTCCCGTTCCACCGTGAACAAAGCCTCACCGTCCAGCAGGCGCACCTCCCGCGACTTCGAGGTGAAGTCCACCGCGATGCGCGAGCGTACATTGAGGTGCACCATGGAGCCGTCTTCCAGTTTCACCGTTCTTTGTTCTCCCACTTCGGTGGAGTAACGGGAGCCCTGCGCCAGTGCCAGCCACAGCGCTACGCCTGCAATGGTGGCGGCGGCAGCGGCCAGTGTCGGCAGTTGCCACGGGCGGAACCGGGGCATCTTGACCGTGCTGACTGAAGAGGTTTCCACATCCATCGTCAGAACATTGGCTTCGGTATGGGCGCGCACCTCGTCGGTCAGCGCATCCAGGTTGATCCGGCGCTGTGCATCCATCCCATCCAGGTCGCGGTCCATTGCGGAGATTTCCAGGAAGGTCTGCATGTGGTCCGCGGAGCGGGTCAGCCACACGCGAAAGGCGGTCTCCGACTCGCGGCTGGGGGCATCCTGCAGGGTGAACAGCCACCCGGCCGCCTCCTCGTTCAATCGTCGCTGCGTGTTTAGTTCCATGCTCATGTCCCCTCCAGCCGCGCTTCCTTGAGCCGGGCCAGCGCGCGCGTGAGATATTCGTACACCGTTTTCTTGGAGAACCCCAGACGCTGGGCAATCTCGTCCGGCGACAAACCATCGCGCTTGCGCATCAGCAGCACGGCACGATAAGCCTTCGGTAGAGATCTGAGCAGCCGCTCCAGTTCCTCCTCGCGGCTCAGGCGATCGGCCGGATCGTCCTTCGCCTCCAGGGCGCCGCGCCGGTCGGCCGCTTCCAGCAGATCGGAGTCGTAGACCACCTGGGTCTTGCGCTCCCGCATCCTGAACTCGTATACCAGATTTGAAGCCAGCTGATACAGGAAGGCCTGCGCGTTACGCACATCCTCGTGCCGTGAAACCAGCATGAAGCGCATGTAGGTATCCTGTGCCAGGTCCCGGGCGGTGTGGGCGCAACGGGTGCGCCGCATCAGAAAACGATGCAGTTCAGCGCCATACGCCCTGAACGCCGTCAGGGTTTCGTCGGCAGCCTTCGGTACACTCTTGATGTCGCGATTTTTAACCACGGTCCGCGCATGTTATCCCGGTTCCCCTTAGACTGATCGGACTGTCTGGTTTACCTATGCATTTTTCACTGCGCTTTCCGCATGGGAAAACAGCCCCTCCCGATCCGTCTAGGGCTGCAATGGTGGCTCACACGGGCCCGATCGGGAGGATGAGTTCTGTGAACATGACAAAGAAAACCAAAGCTGCGGCGGCAATGGCATTGGCGCTGGTATTTGGAGGCCTGTTCGGCGCCGCGGGTGCGGTTGCGCCGCAGGCATCCCAATCGACGGTGGCCCTGGACATTCCGGCCCTACCATTGAACGAAGCCCTGAAGCTGCTCGGGCGACAGGCGGGTATCCAGGTGGTGTTCTATTCGAAGGAAAGCGAGGGGTTGAGCGCTCCGAAACTAAGCGGGCGCTACTCGGCCCGGTCCGCGCTGGAGCAGCTGCTGGCCAATACGGGCCTGAGCTATTCGTTTGTGAATGACAAGACCGTCGCCATCCGGGCCAGGGGCGAGGCGGGGGAAAGCACTTCCGTCCAGGACCCGGCCGCGCAGATGCGCATGGCCATGATGGCTGCCGACGAGGAGGAATCGAGAGCCTCCGGCACGGGCGCGGATGATTCACGCCAGCTGGTGGTGCGCGACAGCAAGATGCTGCCGTTTTCCGACCGCAATGTGGACATTCCGCGCAGCATTGATGATGTACAGCCTTATTACATCTTTGACGCGCAGACCCTGGACCGGTCCGGCGCGCTCAATCTGGAGGACTTCCTCAAGCAGCGCCTGACCATGAACACCGCCTTTATATCCAGCGGGCAGTCCAACCAGGGCAATATCGGCAATATCTCCAGCATCAACTTGCGCGGTCTGGGCACCAGCCGCACGCTGATTCTGATCAACGGGCGTCGGGCTGCCGGCGTGACTGTGACCGGCTCCGAGCGCCAGCCTGACATCAACGGCATTCCACTGAGCGCGGTGGACCGCATTGAAGTCCTGCCGACTTCCTCCTCGGGCATCTACGGGGGCAGCGCCATTGGCGGGGTGATCAACATTATCCTCAAGCAAAGCTACGCGGGCGGCGAGGCCCGGCTCAGCTACGACTCGCCGATGGATGTCAACGCGCCCGCACGCACCGCGTCGCTCGCCTATGGCTTTTCGCTGGAAGGCGGACGTACCCAGGTGATGATGACGGGGCAATACTCCGACAGTGAGGCGCTGCGGCAGAGTGACCGGCGTGGGCTGCTTGAGGAAGGGCTGGCCATTATCCGGCGCAACAACCCTGCGTTCCTCAATCGAACCTACGCACCTTTCCTTGGCGCTACACCTAACATCGTCAGCGCGCTCTGGGTGGGCGGAGCACCGCAGAACCTGACCCTGAAAAGTGACGGCACTTCGCTTGGCGCCACGACGACGTTCATTCCTGCCGGCACCTCCGGCCAGACCACGCTCGCGCAGTTGGAGGCAGGCCTGCTGGAAAACGCTGGCAGCTACAACCAGCAACTGCCCGACACGGCCCAGACGCCCACCGGACTGAGAGCGTCGTTCGGCACCACCATCGATACCCGCTCGTTAATGGCGTCGGTACGCCGGAAGATGAGTGAGCGTATCGAGGTTTTCGCCGAGTTCTCGCACAACCTCAATCACACCGAACTGCCGGTGCGGCCTTACACTTCGACCTACGTGCCGGACACCTCGCCCGTGAACCCGTTCAACGAACCGGTCTATATCTCGCTTCCCTACCGCACTGCGTTCTCTGGAAACGAGGTGGAGAGCAGCAGTACCAGCGTAAGCGTTGGGGTAACGGCCCAGCTGTCCGCCAACTGGCGGATGAACGCCGATTACACCCGTTCCCGCAGCGAGTTCGAGAACGCGTTCACGAACCCCTACAGCCTGTGGGAAGTGATGCAAAGCGGCACCTTGAATCCCTTCGTGGACACCCTGCAACATACGCCGGACTTCGACGCCTACATGTACCACTCGGCCATGCACGGCGCGGGCACTGTCAATGCCGTGGCCCTGCGTGCCGCCGGGCCTTTGCCGGCGTTACCTTGGGGCGCGCCGATGCTGGTGGTGGGCCTGGAGCGGCGCATGGCGGATACCAAGGACAGCACCTATGCGTTTGACTTCGGTGACCTGGCCGAAAACTCCACCAGCCTGTATCTGGGACAATCGCAGATCACTTACAGTGCGTATGCCGAGCTGCAGGTTCCGCTGGTCACGCAGCACAATGCCGTGCCGCTGGTGCATTCCCTAGATCTGCAGGCGACCCTGCGGACGGAAAGAAACACCGCTCTGGTAGGGACCAGCAGCGGCTCGATCGATGCCGCCGGCAACATCACCTACGACGCTCCCACGCTCAATGGGCAGCCCTTCACCACCAAGGCGCGCTACGAATCGAGCAATCCCACTCTGGGTCTGCGTTATCAGCCGTTTCGCGATGTGACGCTGCGTGCTTCCTATGCCACAGCGTTCATGCCGCCGGACTACTACCAGCTGCTGCCCGACAGGACACTCAGTTCCTATCCCACGCTCATCAACGATCCGGTGCTGCAGAGCAGCTATTCCGTGGACACCTTCAGCGGCGGCAATCCCGGGCTGGTGCCGCAGAACTCCAAAAGCTGGAATGCGGGTCTCATCTGGGAGCCTCAGGTGCGCGGCCTGCAGGGACTGCGGGCGAACGTGGAGTACTACCGCATCCGCCAGTTCGACCAGATCGGCACGCTGACCGCCCAGCATATCATCGACGATGAAGCCACCTATCCGGACCGCGTGGAACGCGATCCGGCTACCGGGCAGATCGAGGTCGTCAATCGCAGCTATGTCAACCTCACCCGACGCGAGACCGAAGGCATGGATGTGAGCTTCAGCTACGGACTCCAAACCCGCCTGGGCGTATTCAATGCAACCGCACTTGCCACGCGCATCTTCGGTGAGGAGCGGCAGAACAGTGTGAACACACCGCTGCTCGACTACGTGAACTATGTCTACAATGGTGGTCCGATCCGCCTGAAAGGTAACACCACGCTCACTTGGCAGCGCAAGGCCTTGACCATGGGTTGGACGACGCGGTACTTCGGCAGCTACATGCAGGCGGGCGCGCCCGGCGGACCCAACGGCGCGGGCTATACCTACACCACGCTCACCCAGGGCAGCCTGACCATCCCTTCGCAGGTGTACCACGACTTGTTCATGGCCTACGATTTCGGCGCCGACGCCGACTCGCGCAACGGTTTTGTGGCCCGGCTCCTGAGCGGCAGCCAGGTGCAGCTCAATGTGCGCAATGTGCTCGATGAGGCGCCGCCGTTCGATGCGGCCATGGGCTTCTACAATTACCGCAGCAGCTTCGGCGACATCCGCATGCGCAGCTATCAGCTCAGTCTGCGGAAATCCTTTGGTACGGGCCGCTGAAAACACCACCCATCGACCTGCAGCGAGAAACAAACATGTTGAAGAGAGTGCTGGGAATGGTGACCGTCACGGTTGCCGTGCTGATCGGTTCAATGACCAGCCTGCCGGTGCCGGCGGCGGAGGTCAGAAATCCCCCCGTGGCTGGACAGCCCTGTCCGGATTTCACGCTGGAGGAGATTACGCACTACGGCAAGACGCGGGCTTCGCTGAAGGACTTCCGCGGCAGCTGGTTGATTCTGGATTTCTGGAGCACGGGTTGTTCGTCCTGCGTGGCCAGTTTTCCGAAGATCAACCGGCTGCAGAAGGCCTTCGAGGGGCGCGTCCAGTTCGTGCTGGTGGGCAAGAGTGACGAGGATCGCAACAAGAATATTCGCAAGCTCTACGAACGGTTCCGTGAGAAGCAGCAGCTGCAGCTGGTTGCAGCCTACAATGGCCCGTTGTTTGAACGCTGGGAGATTGACTCCGTCCCGCGCGTGGTCATCGTGGACCCGCAGGGCGGGGTCTATGCCGTTACGGATGGACGGGACATGGATGAAGCAAGGCTGGAAGCGCTGCTGGCGGGTGAGAAGCCGCAGTTCTATGCCCACAAGGACATTCCCTACGATCCGGAGAAGCTGTTGCTTGTGGACGGCAATGGCGGCGCGCCAACGGATCTGCTCTACGGGTCACTCCTGACCTCCTGGCATGGTGGCTCCCAGATAGTGTTTTCGAAGATTGAGGATGGCCTGCGCAGAAGCGGCACGCGCTTCCAGTGCACCGGCCTCATCCTGGACTGGCTGTACAACTATGCCTACTTCGGACAGAACGGCTTCCATTTCGGTGATCCGCGGTACGGCAAGGTGGCCGATCGCGTCATCCGCGAGGTGACTGACGAGACACCCTTCAAACATGATTTCGCCCGCATGGAAAACCTCTACAGCTACAGCGCCAGTCTCTCCCCCGTTCATGCCAGCGCCGCGCAGGTGCAGCGGATGCTGCAGAATGATCTCGCTGGCTACTTTGGCTACACCGCGACCGTGGAGCAGCGGCAGATGCCGTACTGGAAGCTCACCGCCACTCCTGCGGCGCACACAAAACTCAAGACCCGCGGCACGGGCGAGTCCAGTTTTTCATCGGCGGGCGGCACACTGATGAATGTACCCATGTCCCGGCTGCTGGGATCCATCTGGGGGTTTCACCAGAAGGAGCCGCCCTTCATTGATGAAACCGGCATCACCGGCAATGTGGACGTGAAGCTCGACGCCATCCTAACCGACCTTGACGATGTCCGCAGAGCGCTGCGGGTTATTGGCCTAGACCTCGTACCGGCAACGCGGGCGATGACCGTCCTCGTGGTGAGAGACGGATCGGGTCCATGAGACATAAAGAAATAGGCCGTATTGGAAATGCTGCAGTCTGCAGGATCAAATACCAGCCGCTAAACCGTGTTGGAAGAGTCATTCGGTCGTTCAGCAAAGACCTTGCAGTGGTTATTTCCTGTCTTTTTGCTGCTGTTGGACATGCTCAGGATAAGCCGGATGCGCTAAAGTCGTATCACACGATTATTACGCCGGAATTTGTCACGAAAAACGGTTTTTTGGGCGCGCACGTCAACAAGAATAGAATTTACCTTGAAATTCCCTCAGCCATGCTGGGTGTGGACATGTTGTTTATCGAGCACCATTACTATTCTGGTGCGACGAAGGTCAGGTGGGTGAAAAGAGACGACAGTATCCACCTGATAATCCCGGAGCTTGAGTCCAGGGTCGGCAACAGAGTTCCCGTTGTGGATAAATCCATCAAGGGCGATATGTACGACCTGGAAATGACGGTCGCCACGTTACCGATATTGGCGATGAGCATCAAAGATTCGGGTTATGTTGTCGATGCAACGGACTTGTTTTTGCAGACGCCTGAACCGCTGTCCGGCCGGGGCAAGGTGTTGCGAAAGGATCTGGCCTTTATCAATAAAGTGATGGCGTTCGACAATACGATAGAGGTTCAAACCAGAAAAACCTATGCGACGGAAAAGGGTCCGATAACTGCGGAGTCGGACTTCAGCCTGTTTTTGCTGCCGGAGCCGATGATGCCGCGGCTGTTCGATCACCGTATGGGTTTTTTCCCGGATGTAAGCGACCTTTCCCAGACCGTGATGCGGGCGGCTACCCTGAGGTGGCGGCTTGAAAAGAAGCATCCGGATCAGAAACTCAGTGAGCCGGTAAAACCCATTGTCTATTATCTGGACCCGGCCATTCCGGAAAAGTGGCGACCCTATGTCAGGGCCGGGGTCGAGGAGTGGCTGCCGGCGTTCGAAGCGGCGGGCTTCAGGAATGCCATTGTGGTGAAAGATCCTCCGGTGGGCGATGAACACTGGTCGATGAACAGCATGAGGTACTCCTATGTTCGCTGGATCAACCGCTCGGCCTACCGGGGCAAGGAGGGCGACGGCGCCGGCACGGTGGACACAATTGCCGATCGGAGAACCGGGGAACTGCTGAAGGTGGATATATTGATCGGCAGGATCAATGGAATCGTCGACAGATACTTTGCCCGATGCAGCCCCCTCGACACGCGGGCACAGCAATACCCTTTTCCCGATGAGTTGCTGGGCCGGTTGATTCAGTACCTTACCGCTCACGAAACAGGGCATTCCTTCGGGTTGAAAGACGGCAATTACGGCAGCTTCGGGTATCCGTTTGAAAAACTGCGCGATAGAAGCTGGCTGCAGGAAATGGGTCATACGCCGAGTGTCATGAACTATGCCCGCGACAACATCGTCGTCCAGCCGGAGGACGGCATCCCGCCCTCGTTGCTGGTGCAAAAGGTGGGACCGGCGGATCTGTATTCAATCCGCTGGGGGTATACACAGTTTGACAACATCAAGGCCCCTGAGGATGAGTTGCCGCATCTGGAAAAAATAGTCAGGGAGCAAGATTCGGTACCCTGGTACAAATATACCGCTCATATGGGGGTAACCTCCGGCCCGGATCGCCAGATGGAAGTTGTCGATAGCGACAATCCGGTAAAGGTGGCCGAGTTGGCGGCCAGGAATCTGAGGCGAACGATAAAGTTGATCCCGGTGGCGACCCGGCATGAACAGGGCAGTGATACAGCCCAGCGGTTCTATGAGGCAACACTCAATCTTTGGGTGGACTACATGACCTCGGTTGCGTCAATGGTCGGTGGTTATATCACCCAGTTCAAAAACACCAATACCAGCGATCCGGTGTATGACTATTCCGCGATTCCGGCGGCATCGCAAAGAGAAGCCGTCAGATTTTTGATCGACGAGGCTTTCGGTACGCCCTTGTGGATGGCCGCCCCGGAAATTACCCGTGACTATGAGTCGCAGGGTACGCTTGACAACGTGTCCAGCCGGCAGCTGAAAGTGCTGTCTGAACTGCTGAGCCGGGGTAGATTAATGAACATGGAGGAAACCGATCTGGCAGGTCGTGAAGGCGATTACCGCATGACGGACCTGTTTGATGACCTGCATGCCGGGCTGTGGAGCGAGCTCGAAAGTATAGCGATAAGCATTAATCCGTACCGCCAGCAACTTCAGTTGGCGCATATTCTGATGCTGATCAATTACCTGAGCCTGGACTCCGACAAGCGGTTCCTCGATGCCAGCCGGACGCATTCGGCGAAGATGCCGTTCAGTTTGAATGGTTATACTCGAGCCAATGTGCTTACAGCGCTGAGTAACATCAAGGATGATGTCGAGAAGGTGCTGCCGAAGGTAACAGATGCCACTACCCGTTCGCATCTTCAATTATGTTTGTTGGAGATGGAAAAAATTTGGCGGATAGCCTGAGCCCCGGTGGCACGCGCTTCCAGTGCGGGCCACAAAATAAATGACCGTCATCGTGGTGAGGGACGGATCGGGCCTGTCCGCGGCAGGCCGCTGACGCCAGGTCGGTGTCGACCCGGTAACTTCAGGCCCCGTCGGCCAGGCTCTCGTCCGTCGCATGGTAGGAACCATCCGCGCGGCGGGATATGAGATCAAGCTGGATCAGCCGCCCCTGCCCGCACTCCGCCACGACCCACGCTGATTGCGTGAGGAGCGATGGCGCTGATTGCCACCACCCGGACGGCCCGCCGGACGAGGGGCTGGCTGGCGGCGCTGCTGGCCATCACCAGCCGCAGCCTGGCCGACCGGAATCTCGAACTGCGGTGTGGCGCTGATCACCAGCGACCGTTTCAACAGCCGCTCGATGTCGCGCAGCAGTGGTGCTTCATCCGGTGCTACCAATGATATGGCGCCACCGCTGGCGCCGGCGCGTGCCGTGCGGCCGATGCGATGAACGTAATCCTCGGGCACATTCGGCAGGTCATAGTTGACCACCCAGGGTAGTTCCTTGATGTCCAGTCCGCGCGAGGCCACTTCCGTGGCGATCAGTGCGGTAACCTTGCCGGCCTTGAACTCTGCCAGCGCTCGCACGCGCGCGCCCTGGCTCTTGTTGCCGTGAATGGCCGCTGTGTTGATGCCGGCAGCGTACAGCTGCTGCGCCAGACGGTTGGCGCCGTGCTTGGTGCGGGTGAACACCAGTACCTGCTGCCAGTCGCCCTCGCGGATGAGGTGTGCCAGCAGGTGGCGCTTGTGTTCCTTGATGACCTTGTATGCGGTTTGTTCCACCCGCTCGGCGGTGGCGTTGCGCGGGGTGACCTGGATGGTTTCGGGCTGGCGCAGCAGGCGCGTGGCCAGGCCGCGGATGTCTTCGGAATAGGTGGCCGAGAACATCAGGTTCTGCCGCTTTGCCGGCATCAGCTTCAGGATGCGCTTGATGGCCGGGATGAAGCCCATGTCCAGCATGCGGTCCGCCTCGTCGAGCACGAAGTGTTCCACGCCGCTCAGATCCAGCGCGCGCTGTTCGACCAGGTCGAGCAGACGGCCGGGTGTGGCCACCAGCAGATCGCAGCCGCTGCGCAGTGCGCCGATCTGCGGATGGATGCCGACGCCGCCGAAGACGACGACGGTGCGCGGATCGACGTACTTGCCATAGGTGCGCGCGCTTTCTGCTACCTGCGCGGCCAGTTCACGGGTGGGGGTGAGTACCAGCACGCGTGGTATGCGGCCGCGGCCGTCGCCCAGCAGCTGGAGGAGGGGAAGCACGAAACCGGCGGTTTTGCCGGTGCCGGTTTGTGCGCCGGCCAGCACATCGCGCCCTGCGAGCACGGCGGGAATGGCCTGGGATTGAATGGGTGTGGGGGTGTCGTAGCCCTTTTCGGCCACAGCACGCAGCAGTTCGGGCTTCAGCCCGAGTTCGGTGAAAGACATGTAACTTGATACCTTGTGATGACTCGCACGACAGCAGTCGCCGGTCAGAAGCGAGTTGAATTGGAAACTATCGAAGTGCGTCGGAATGACAAACTGCGAGCAGAAGGGGCGCTGACCGCGCAACCCTGATTCAGCGGCGCTGACTGTACAGGCTTCAGGTGGCGGCGTCTACGGCCTGGTTTGCGGGCTGTGCGGTGCTTCCGGCGCGCCGGCGGCCGAACAGGTCTCCGGTCAGGGCGCCGATCATCACCAGCCAGAAGCCCGCGCCGATGGTGATGCGGGCCGCCATGGGATAGTCGGTGACCGGGGAGATGTAGCCCTCGATGAACCCGCAGATCACCAGCAGCAGGGTGCACAGCACCAGCAGGCGACCGATGCGGGCGGAGGCCACCTGGAAGGCTTCCCGGCGCGTTGCCTCGCCCGGCCGCGCCAGCGCCTCGCCCAGTCCTGCGCCGGCTGCGCCTGCCAGACAGATGACGCTGAGCTCCACCGGGCCGTGGGCGATGATGAAGCGCAACAGCCCGTCGTCCAGGCCGTGCTGCGCGGTGAAGGCAAAGATGCCGCCCAGCATCAGGCCGTTCAGTCCGATGACGTAGAAAGTTCCCAGTCCGAACAGCGCGCCGGCGGTGAAGGCCAGCAGGGTGACGGAGATGTTGTTGGCCAGGATGCCGACGGACAGCACCGATGAGGGGAAAATGTTGAGCAGGCCATCGGTCCACAGCTGGCCACGTTCCACCGTATCGATCATTTCCTCGCTGGCGAACAAACCGATCAGTTCGGGATAGGTGGCCACCAGCCACCAGCCGGCGCCTGCGCTGAGCATGAACAGGCCGGTTACCCACAGTAGATGCAGCCGCAGGGCCCATACGGCTTCGGGGATTTCATCGCGCAGCAGGCGCAGCAGGTCGCTGCCAAGCCGGCGCGGCGCCTGGTGCAGCACCGCGTGCAGCCGTGTGTACAGCGCTTCCAGTGAGCCGTGGGTGCGGCTTTGTGGCATTAGCCGGCGCGCGAGTGACAGGTCGTGCGCAGTGGCGTGATAGCCGTCGATGATTTCCAGTGCTTCACCGGGGGTGGTGGCGCGGCGGCGACCAAGGCGTATGCTCAGCGTGCTGAGGCGACGCCAGTCGGCGGTGCGTCGCGACAGCCAGGTCTTCAGTGCTGCATCGCCGGTGGTCATGTCAGCTCCCGGGACTGAGGTAGTTGCGTAGTTGTTCCTGCAACTGGCGGCTGTCCTCCGATGACGTTGCCGCCGGGTCCACGCGCAGGAGCAGTTTCTGCGCCAGCTGCACACGTACCGGCGGCTGCAGTTTCTTCCAGCGCGCCAGCAGATCGTCGATCAGTTCCGCCAGCTGCGGGTCGAGCTGTGTGGTCGCCAGTTCGGTGACGAAGTCCTGCCGTCCGCTGCGCCCGTCGCTGCGCTCGTACAGCAGCAGCGTGCCGGCGGCCAGGTCGCCCAGGCGCACATGGTCGGCGGTGATGACGGTGCTCGCCAGGCCCACGCCGTAGAATCCCGGCAGGCCGTCGATCAAACGAAACACATTGCGGATCAGCAGCGCGCCAACACCCGGCGTAAGACCATTGCGCGTGGCAATGCGCACGCCGGCGATGCGCTTGCCCGGCGTGCGCCCGTGCATGAAGACTTCCAGCAGGGGATGGTAGAGCAGGTAGATGGCCACTGCCGGCAGCACGACGACCAGGCCAAAGAATTCCCCGGCGTTCGATTCATCGGGTATCCCGCCCATGGAGCCGGTGACCGCGAGCGAGGATGCCAGCCACCAGGCGATGGCCAGCAACAAACGGATATGCCAGTCGAGTATGAAGGCGAAGCTGCGTGCGCCGGGGCCGGCAACGGCGAGCTCGATCTGCAGCCCCGTGGCGCTGTCGACGGCCAGCCGTGTGCCGCCCGCGTTCATGCTTCCTCGGCCAGCAGCTGCGCCTGGTGCTCCTGCGCCAGGGCGTCGATCAACTCATCGATCTTGCCCTGCATGACCTCATCGAGCCGGTACAGCGTGAGATTGATGCGGTGATCGGTGACCCGTCCCTGGGGGAAGTTGTAGGTGCGTATGCGCTCGGAGCGGTCGCCGCTGCCCACCTGGAGCTTGCGCGTCGCGGCGCGCTCGCGTTGCTGTTTTTCCTGTTCGGCGGCGAGCATGCGCGCCTTGAGCAGCGCCATGGCGCGGGCACGGTTCTTGTGCTGTGAGCGCTCGTCCTGGCACTCGACCACGATGCCGGTGGGAATATGCGTCATGCGCACCGCCGAGTCGGTTTTGTTCACGTGCTGGCCGCCGGCGCCTGATGCCCGGTAGGTGTCCACGCGCAGGTCGGCAGGGTTGATGTTGATTTCCTCCACGTTGACCGCTTCGGCCAGGATGGCCACGGTGCACGCCGAGGTATGGATGCGGCCCTGGGCCTCCGTGGCCGGCACGCGCTGCACGCGATGGGTGCCGGACTCGAATTTCAATCGCGAAAATGGCCCGCTGTTGCCGCCGGCGCCGCGGCCGACGATGCGGCTGATCACTTCCTTGTAGCCGCCGTGCTCGCCATGGCTCTCACTGAGGATCTCCACGCGCCAGCCGCATCCCTCGGCGTAGCGGGCATACATGCGGAACAGATCGCCGGCAAAGATCGCCGCCTCATCGCCGCCGGTGCCGGCGCGGATCTCGAGATAAAGATTGCCCGCGTCGCGCGGATCCTGCGGCGCCAGGAGATTGTGCAGCTCGACCTCTTCCTCCTGCAGGCGCGACTGCAGCAGCTGCGATTCCTCCTGCCCCAGTTCACGGGTGGCGGCATCCGTGTCGGCGGCCATCTCGCGTGCGGTGTCCAGATCGCGCTCGGCATCCATGTACAGCCGGTAGCGCTGCGCCAGCGGCTCCAGGCGGGCGTACTCCATGGACAGCTCACGGAACTGGTCCTGACGCGCCAGCACTTCGGGGTCGGAGAGCATGCGGCCCACCTCCTCGAAGCGCTCGCCGAGCTTGTCCAGTTTCTGGCGGATGGAGGGTTTCATGCGGGCGGGGATTGTACAGTTGCCGGGGCCTGCCGCGGGGGCCGCGCAACAGACCAGCGAGGAGGCGTATAGTCCGGGCCATGAAACGCTATATTCCGGCCCTGTTCCTGCTGATATTCCTGTTGATGTCGGGCTGCGCCTCGGCGCCGCAGAAAACACCACCGGCGGCGCCCCAGGAGCCCGGCGGTACCGCCACCGCGCGGCTGATGATCGCCGAGATCGCCCTGCAGCGGGGGGACTACCCCACGGCGGCGCGCGAATACTCCAACGTCGCCTACCTGGTCAACGACGCCGGGCTGGCCGAGCAGGCCACGCGGGTGGGCTTCGACAACCGCCAGGACACCATGGCGGCGCAGAGCGCCCGCCGCTGGCTGGCGCTGAGCCCGCAGAGCGGTGATGCGCGCCGCTATCTGGCGGTGCTGTCGCTGCGGCTGTTCGAGGTGGAGGAGGCCGCGCGGCAATTCGGCAATCTGCTGGCAAACGCCTATGACTCCCCGGCTGAAGGCTTCATCGATCTGACCGGTCTGCTGGCCGATGAGGAAAGTCCATACGCGGTGTTTGCCCTGATGCAGGCGCTGGCAGAGCGGTACTCGCAGGTGCCCGAAGCGCACTACGCGGTCGGCGCAGCCGCCTTGCGTGCCCACAACTATGCGCAGGCGCAAAACAGCGCGCGGCGCGCACTGGAACTGAAGCCCGACTACACGGACGCGGAACAATTACTGGGCCGGGCCTTGCTGGTCGGGGGCGATCCCGACACAGCGCTGACGATGGCGCGGGAACGTGCTGCCGGCGGGGACGTGCAGGAGCGCCTGGAAGTGGGCCTGCTGCTCGCCGCCGCAGGGCAGCTGGCCGCGGCGCGCGCGGAACTGGAGCCGTTGCTGCAAATCCCCGGCACCCGGGCCGAAGCACTGCGCACGCTGGCCAATCTGGAGATGGGCGAGGGCGAGCTCGATGCGGCCGCCGGTCACTTCAACGAACTGCTGACCACCGGACGTTACGTGAGCCTGGCGTTCTATTCACTGGGCGCCATCTACGAGCGCCAGCGCGAGGCGGTACGCGCCATTCGCACCTACACGCGCCTGACCGGCGGCGCCTACGCCAGCGATGCACAGTTGCGGGCCGCACGACTGCTGGTGGCCAACGGCGCCCGCGACCAGGCCAACCTGCTGCTGGACAGCTTCGTCGGCGAGAACCCCGAGCATCGCATCGACATCGCCATTGGCCGCGCGCGCATGCTCGCCGATGAGGGTGACAGCCAGGCGGCGCTGCAGATCATGGACGAGGTCGGGCGGATATATCCCGATGTGCAGGAGCTGCGTTACGCACGCGGGGTCATTCTCGAGCATGCCGGTCGCGTCAACGACACCATTGCCGAATTGCGCGGCGCGCTGCTGCGCCGGCCGCAGGATCCGGTTGCCCTGAACGCGCTGGGCTACACACTGGCCGAGCACAAACGAAACCTGCGGGAAGCCGAGGCGCTGGTCATGCAGGCGCTGGAGATGACACCGGACAACCCGGCCGTGCAGGACAGTACCGGCTGGGTGCTGCACCGCCTGGGCCGCGATGAAGAAGCGCTGGGCTGGTTGCAAAGTGCCTGGGCCAGCCAGCAGGACGCGGAGATCGCCGCGCACATCGGCGAGGTGTACTGGTCAATGGGCGAGCGCACACGGGCGCGGGAGATCTGGCAGGCGGCGTTGGCCGCTGAACCCGATCATCGCTATCTGCTGCGCACGCTGCGTCGCTATCCGGACTGAGGCGCCGGCCTTGTTCCGCCACCGGTTGTTACTCGTGCCGGCGCTCGCCCTGATCGCCGCCGGCTGCGCCACCGTATCGCCACCGCCCCCGGTCGACTGGAACGCCGTTGCCGTTGAACGCCAGGGCTGGGATCGCTGGGGCCTGTCAGGGCGGACGGCAGTCACCGCGGGCCGGCAGGGCTGGAACGCATCACTGGATTGGCAGCAGGGCGGGGCGGAATCCGAACTGCGCCTGCACGGGCCCTTTGGCCTCGGTGCGCTGCGCGTCAACATCGACGGCGAGGCGGTGCAGATCCACACGGCAAAGGGAGAGGTGCTGGCAGGTGAGGACGCCCGCCTGATGCTCGAACACACTTTAGGGGTCGACCTGCCGCTGGAGCACATGCGCTACTGGCTGCTCGCGGTGCCGGCGCCGAAGCTGCCTGCCTTCTCCCAGCTCGATGCGCAGGGGCGCCTGGCACAACTCGACCAGCGCGGCTGGCGGGTCACTTACCAAGAATATGGCTACAGCTCGGCCCATTGGCTGCCGGGGCGGGTGACGGCCGAGCGCGACGGGGTAAAGATCAAGGTAGTCGTGGATCGCTGGCGCCTGGACGACTGACATGCCGTCTTCGCCCTGGCCGGCGCCCGCCAAACTCAACCTGTTCCTGCGCATCGTCGGTCGGCGCCAGGACGGCTACCACCTGCTGCAGACGGCCTTCCAGTTCATAGACCTGTGCGACGAACTGGACTTCCAGCCCCGTTCCGACGGCCGGCTTGTTCTCGTTGCCGGCGCTGCGGGCGTCCCGGAAACGCAGGATCTGGCAGTGCGGGCGGCTGACGCCCTGCGCCGGGCAGCCGGTGTTGATGAAGGCGTGAGTATCCGCCTGCACAAGCGCATCCCGCTGCAGGCCGGGCTGGGTGGTGGCAGTTCGGATGCCGCCACGACCCTGGTCGCCCTGAACTGCCTGTGGCAGCTGGGCTGGTCCGACGAACGCCTGGCCGCGCTGGGACTGTCGCTGGGCGCCGATGTGCCGGTGTTCGTTCACGGTCGCGCCGCCTGGGCAGAAGGCGTGGGTGAGCGTCTGCAGCCGCTCGATCTGCCCGAACCGATGTACGTGATTATTCGCCCGCCCTGCGCGGTCAGCACCCGCGAGATCTTTCAGGCCGCTGAATTGACACGTAATTCCACCCCCACCACAATACGCGCCTTCATCGAGAGCCGCGACGAGCACCCTACCCGCAACGATTGTGAGGCCACGGTGCGGAAACGTTATCCGCCGGTTGCCGCCGCGCTCGACTGGCTGGGTCAATATGCGCCCGCCCGCCTGACTGGTACCGGTTCCTGTGTATTCGCCGCGGTGGACAATGAACAGCACGCGCGCGAAATTCTGCAGGCACTGCCGTCGGACTGGCAGGGGTTCTCGGCCCGCGGTATGAACCGTTCGCCGCTGCTGCAGCGGGTGCGGGATGAGTCAAGCTACTGGGGTGTCGCCAAGCGGTAAGGCAACGGGTTTTGATCCCGTCATACGGAGGTTCGAATCCTCCCACCCCAGCCAATCTTCGTCAGTGACTCATGGGTCAAATGGCTCGGGCTCTTCCTGCATCCAGGCTGGAATGTCGCGTTTGCCATGAAGCACACGCCAAACGTCAATGTGGTCGGTGCGTTCCAGATAGAAAACGAGATAAGGATAGCGGCCCAACGGGCAGAAGCGCAGGCCTGGAAGATTCAACTCACCCGCATATCGTAGGGAGCCGGCGGCCGGATGGCGGCTGATGAGGCTGTATGATTTCTCCAGCGCGTCAATAAAGCCCAACGCTGCGCTGGTTGCGCCCTCACCGAGGTAGTAGCCGACTGCATCTTCAGTATCCCGATTGGCTTGGACGCGCGGGATGACTGGTTTGGATTTCACCGATGTGAACGAGGCTTGGCTGACTTCGCCTTTCGGCGCAGGCCATCGAAGTAGGTCGCGTTGATCGGTTTTGTTGGCGAAGATTTCGCGCCTGCAAGCAACCGCTCACGCAACTGCAACCGATCCTGATCCTTACGGATGAGTTCCCGAAGGTACTCGCTGCACGTGCCAAAGCCGCGGTGGCTTACCTGATCGTCGATAAAGTCCTTCATGGACTCCGGCAGGGAAATGTTCATCGTGGTCATGTCGAGACCGTAGCCTGCTTGGCAAAATTTGGCAATGATGGGTTTGCCGGACGCCTACCTGGCGCCAGCTTTGGTGACGGTGAAGGGTACTGGAGGGAAGTGGAGGGGATCAGCTGATCAGCAAAATTGGTAACTTGTTGATTACGCTGGCAGCGAGGGACTATTACAGCACCCGTGGCCGGCCTGAACACGCGGGATGTGTGTCTTTCCGCCCCTCGCGCGTCTTATTGTAATGGCCATGCCTATGCCCGAAATCAGCGACCTAACGCGGTTTCACCGAGACTACCGCCCCGGGTTGATGGCGTTTTTCTTGCGCCGGGTACGCAATCATGCAGAAGCCGAAGACCTGACGCAGGAGGTGTTCATACGGATCGCGCAGGGTGGCGGGGCCGCGATGAAATCCGCGGAAGCTTATATCTTCCAGGTGGCGGCCAACTTGCTGCGGGACCGCGTGCGTCGCAACAAGGTGCGGGATCAGTACTTGGCGGAGCTCAAGCCCGGACTGGACGAGGAAAACGAGCTGCTCGATCCCCAGCGCATCGTCGCAGGCAGAGAGGCGTTGGAGCGACTGTCGGAGGGGCTAAGGGATCTACCCGAGCGCACGCGGCTGATCTTCCTGCTGTTTCGCTACGAAAACTTGGACTATAAAACCATTGCCGACAGCCTTGGCATTTCCACCAGCGCGGTTGAAAAACATGTCTACCGCGCCATGGCGAAACTGATTACGTGTACCGAGGGGGAATATGACAACCGCTGAAGAGGAAGCCGGACGATGGTGCGTGAAGCTCGCTGGCGCAACCTTCGGGCCGGCAGAGCAGACCGAGTTCGATCGCTGGATGAATGCCGACCCGACCAATCGAGCGGTGTTCGATCGAGCGCTTGCAGTGTGGCAGGGGCTCTACGACATCGGCCGCTCGCCGGAGATCATCAGCCTGCGTGCGACAGCCCTGGAAACCATGCGGCGTACCTATGCGCGCAAGTGGTCGCGGCCGATGACCGGGAAGTGGCGGCAGATTTCGCTGGCTGCGTGCATTCTCGCGCTGGTGAGCGCCGGTGTGTTTCTTCATGGCCGCGCGCCCAGCTATCAGACTCAAATCGCCGAGCACCGCGCCGTGCTGCTGGAAGACGGTTCTCGTCTGTCGCTGGATGCAGCGACGAAGGTGGACGTGGACTACCGTGAGCGGCGGCGGGATGTGAGGCTGGTGGCAGGACGCGCCAAGTTCGATGTCGCGCGAGATGCGATGCGTCCGTTCATTGTCAAGGCAGGGGAGAAAACCATCACCGCCATCGGCACCGCTTTCAGCGTGGAAGTGCTGGAAACCGAAGTCCGCGTGATTCTGTACGAGGGCCGCGTGGCAGTGGATGACGGAGCGGGCGAACGGATATTGGAGCCTGGTAGTGAGCTGGTCGCAGAACGCGGCCAGCGCGAGTCGCGAATCGAACCGGTTGACCTGGCGCGGTCGCTCAGCTGGGAGTCGGGACAACTGAATTTCATGCGTGAGCCGCTGCGCCTCGCCGTTGAGCGGATCAATCGCTACAGTGGCAGTACCATTGTAGTCACCGATGAGACCACCGCCGCTATCCTCATTGATGGGGTCTTCAATACCGGGGATTCCGCCGCTTTTGTCGAGGCGGTGAGTACCGCCTACGCGGTGCAGGTGCGGGAACAAGATGGCCGGATTGTGCTGAGTGGAAAATAGCATGTGAGACTTGGCGAATCTCATGCGTCTTATCCCTTGATCGACACTCCGGCCAGCACACAACTTTGGGGAATCGCATGTTGAAGTGGATTCGCAATCTGATTATCGGGACGTTATTCGCTACCGCCGCTGCTGCCGCGCAGCACAACGTTTACAAGTTCGATATCCCAGCACAGACACTGGATTCTGCTCTGCGGGCCTTCGCCAAAACCTCGCGACAGCAGATTCTGTTTGACGGGGAACTGGTCCATGAAAAGCGTAACAACGCGCTGGTGGGCGACTACCCGGTGGTGGAAGGATTGACGATTCTGCTTCAGGGGACTGGGCTCTCGGTCTCGCGGGGGGAGCATGGTGCGTTTGTGATCGCGGCGGCGATCAGCGCGAAAAAGAAAGTGATTCCAGCGACGGCCGGTGCTGCGGCCGGTGAGGCGCCCTTGCAGCACCTGGCGCTTGCCGATGCCGAAGGTCAATCGCAAGCCGCCGCGTCCACGGTGGAGACTCCGCCGGTCACCGAGGCGGATACTGCAGGTATTCCCGAGATTCTGGTCCAGGGCACACGCACGCTGAACACCGACATCAAGCGAACTGAGGATGCCGCCCAGCCCTATGTGGTCTTCGACCGCACGCAGATCGAACGCTCAATGTCCTCCAATCTGGAGGATTTTCTCAAGACGCGCCTGCCGATGAATACGGTGGAGGGCACGAACAGTCAGTCCGGCAGCTCCACCCGGGGCAACCAGAGTTCTATCAACTTACGCGGACTGGGCGCCAATCAGACGCTGATTCTGGTGGACGGCAAGCGCATGCCAAGCGTCGGCGGCGCCGGTGTTTTCAATCAACCAGATATCAACGGATTACCACTGGCAGCCATCGAGCGTATTGAAGTGCTGCCATCCACCGCTTCCGGCATCTACGGCGGTGGCGCCACTGGCGGTGTCATCAATATCATTACCCGGCAGTATCTCGGTATGGATCTGGGTGCGAGCTATGGCAACGCATTCGACAGCGACGTCGCCGAGCGCCGGTTGGAAGTCAGCGCCGGTTTCGACGTGGAGGGAGGCCGTACGCACGTGCTTGTTTCCGCCAGCCACACCGATTCCAACTCTCTGCTGGTGGGGGACAGGGATTTCACGGCCCAGGCCAGGGCGCGGCAGTTTGCCAACAATGCCTCAGCATTTTTCACCGCGGCCACTCCGCCTGTGGGGTACACCAGCAACATCCGCAGCCAGAATGGTTTGAACCTTGTTCTGGATAACGGCACGCAACTCAATTCGCCCCATACTTTTGTGCCTGTCGGCTATGCCGGTCCGGCTGCCGACGGCGGCAGCGCACTGGTGGCCAATGCTGGCCGCTACAATCTGGAGTTGCCCCGGGATCTGCTGGGTGCTGAGCAGAGCCTGCTCAACAATCCGCAGGTCAGTTCCGCCTCGCTCAGCTTGCGGCGCGCATTCGGTGAGCGCATTGATGCCTATTCGGATTTTTCCTGGCTCGACAATCGCGGCCGGACGTATTTTGCCGGCGGTATCGCGACCAGCGTTACGCTCCCCGCCAATGCGCCTAACAATCCTTTCGATTCCGCCATCAATGTGAGTTTTCCGGCACCCGGCCTTTCCTTTCTGCGTGATACCGGCTCCGAGACGCTGCGCGGCACCGCGGGGCTGATTGTGCGCCTGCCGCGTCGATGGTCAGCCGCGGCCGACTATGTGTGGAGCCGCTCGCGATCTTCGTTCCTTTCGACGAGCCCAGCCCTCGGGGATCCGGATGGAGCAGCAGGTCCCGGTATTGCGGCAACGGCCGCACTGGCCAGCGGTGCGCTGAACGTTGTGCGTGACCTGAACGCTTTCCCCCTGGACTACACGCCCTACCTGATGCCGTCGCCGAATTTCATATTCGGTCCGGCAGATACCATCATGCAGGATGCCACGTTGCGTCTTTCCGGGCCGGTCATGACATTGCCCGCCGGCCCCCTGACCCTGTCTGCCTTCATCGAGCGGCGCGAAGAGGAGGCGCGGACCATGTTTCGCGATAGCATAACCGCTACAGGCGCCACGTTTTCTGTCCTGTGGCCTGGACGTTCGCAAACTGTCCAGTCTTACTATCTCGAGTCGCAGGTTCCGCTGATTTCAGCCACCCAAGGCTACCGGGCCGCGCGAACGTTCGATCTGCAGGCCTCGATCCGCCACGATAGGTATTTGACCGATTCGCCAAACCCCGCGGTTGCCGTCGTTCCGTCGCGGGCGGGACCGTATCCAGCGCTGACTTATGTCGACAATGAGGTGACGGCCACCAAGTTCACCCTCGGGTTGCGATATTCACCGGTCGAGGACGTGGTGCTGCGCGCCAGTTTCGGCACCGGTTTTCTGCCACCGTCCATCAACCAGATCGTGAGCATACCCGGGGGGATCTCCGGCGTTCAGACCCTGATCGATCCGAAGCGCGGCGGGATTTCTGCCACCGTGCCGGCATTCTCGTTTGTCTCCGGCGGAAACGCTGGCCTGATCGCGGAGGATTCCGAAAGCTGGTCAGCGGGCGCGATCTTCACGCCGCGCTTGTTGCTGGGGCTGCGTGTTTCCCTGGACTACACTCGTATCACGAAGACCAATGAAATTGCCGATTTCGTATTCCAGGCATTGCTCGACCTGGAGGATTCGTTTCCCGGCCGGGTGACGCGCGCCGCAGTGACAGCGGGCGATGCCGCGCTGGGTTATACGGGTGGAGTCATCACCGAGATAGATATCAGCTTCGCTAACATCGCAGCGACGCGACTGGAAGCCTATGACATGCAAGCCGATTACACGCTGCCGACCACGCGGGCGGGTGATTTTCACTTTTTTGCCATCGCAACATGGCAACCGGAATTTGAACGCCAAGCTGCGGCAGGCGCGCCTTTCATCAATTTTGCGGATTTCAGCGGTGGCCCGCTTGAATGGAGAGCCAATGGTGGGGTGGACTGGGATCGCGGTGCGCTGACAGTGGGATGGAGTGCGCAGTACTACGATTCCTTCTTCAGCTATTCCGGCACGTCAGCCGGTGCGACGCAGGCCTCCGCGGTGCTGAACCAGGGTTCCGCCACGATCCCGGCGCAGATTTACCACGATATGTTCGCACGTTATCGTTTTGACTCTTCGCCGACACTGCTGGGCGGAATCTTCGCCAACAGCGAGGTTACGCTGGGCATCCAGAATCTGTTTAACGAGAAGCCACCCACCCTGGCAACGACCGGGACTATCGGCGGCTACAGTAACTATGCCGACCCGCGCCTGCGACGTTACACGATCTCGGTACGGAAGAGTTTCAACTGAGCGCGGCCCACGTAGTTGTGAGCGACTCGGTTGCCGCCAGCCGGATCGCTTCGACTTCGGTAATTCCAGGGTAGGGCATGGACCATGAAAAAGAGTCTCTATCTTCTTGTGGCAGTATTTTCCGGCGCGGCGTTTGCTGGCGGTGAAGTAAATCAAGGTGCGGCGACCGACGTCGTCGCCGTCAAGTTTTCCAAGGCGGTGCAGGTCATCGACCGGGCGATGCAGGCTGCCGCACAGACACGGGAATACTCCGCAGAGGTGGAGAAGCGCTATCTGACCAGGAATGACAATGCGGTAGCTGTGCCGCGTCGCTCCAAAGAGAGCTACTCTTTCCGTGCACCCGCCTGTCTCTGGGCCTTCAGCGATAGCGGCGGGACGGATCGGGACTCGGTGAAACTCGCCGACGGACAGTCTCACTATACGTTCAAAGGCAGCCAGCCGCAGACGATCACAAAAATGGCAGCCGGCACCATTTCCGGCGCCACATTTGACGCCTATCCCAACGTGCATCTGTCCTTGTTGTCTCCCTTGACGATGCAGGTGTATTCGGTGGCTGCATACCGCGCAGACAAAGCTGTTGCGATGACTTACGGGGGACGCGAATTGATCGGTGGAGTGCTGTGCGACAGAGTTGAGTTCACTGTGCCGGTCCTTCCTCAGATCTGGCAAGAGGCGCGAAAAGCGAACGCCGCGCTGCCCGGAAAGCCCGGCGATTCGGTTCACACCTATTACTTCGGCACCGAAGATGGTCTGCTGCGCCGGCAACTGGTCGCGACTGAAATTCCAGGCGTTTCACAGGAGTGGTCGGAGGAGCAATATACCGTCCGCAAAGTCGATCCGACCGAACAGTTCACATTGGCGCGGCTGGAAGCAGCAGTGAAGCTGATGGTGGTCGGCGGTTCGTTTCCCGTCATCAAGGATTCATTTAGCGCCAACGGGCAGCCCCTCCCTGCACTGGCAGCTACTGTCGAGGATGGCCACAAGCTGGACTGGAAGGACTATCACGGCAAGGTTCTTGTGGTGGAGACCTGGGCAACGTGGTGCAGATTCTGCAAGGAGGCCATGCCCTTTTACGAGAGGATGCGCCAGGAACTGAGCGGCAAGGGCGTCGTGTTCATGGCGTTGAACTTCGAGAAAGACAAGGCACTGTACGAAAAGTGGGTGAAGGACAACCGCAGCAAGTACGACTTCCTATACGCCCGTGCTGACGTGACGGACGAGAACTGGAATGCGGAGTTGACGAAGTTCAAAGGCGGCCTCCCATCGTTCTACGTAGTGGGTCGCGACGGCAATGTTGTCTCCGGTTACGGCGGATTCGGCTACGGTTGGGGCAACGAGGACCCGCGCCTGCTGGTGGCTCTGGCAAAGGCCGGTGTGGATCGCTGACGCTGCGCCGAAATCGAGGCCATTTGTATACTGACGTTGCTCCGCCAGAGAACATCAAACACTTCTTACGCACTGGGTAATCCCGCCATTTTTTGCCATAGCTAAAAGTACGGGGGCACTGCCGGTGTACATTGCCCGCGGCAAGCGCTGGGTTTACCGCACCATCTGCGGCTGTGGTGGCTTGCTGGACTTTCCTCAGGCCGCCATCGAGATGGGTTATGACACCTGCTGTCTCAGCGCAACAACAGGATGGGAATCCGGCACGTGCGAATCATCGCCGTGGTGGTGCTGCCGATAATGAGCTGGCGGATCCGGGAGTGGCCGTAGGCGCCCATCACCAATAGATCGATCGTGTTTTCGGTGACGTACTGTGCGATTACCGCCTCGGCGTGACCGGGGTGAATGCTCACGTGACTTTCAAATCCACCGTCAGCCAGTTTCTGCTGCGCCCACTGCAGCTGGGCGCGGGCATCGGCCGTGTCGTTGCCGGCCATCACCAGGTGACAGGGCAGCCCCTTGAAGAGTGGGCTCGAAGCGATTAGATCGATTCCCTTGCGGGTGGTCTCACTGCCGTCGAAGGCCATGGCGAAGCGTGCGATCGGTCTGAATTGCCGCGAGGCGACTAGCAGCGGGCGATGAACTGCGCGAACGGTGCGCTCGAGTTCCGCGCCGAGATGCATCTTGGCAAAGTCCGCGTGCTCGCCGCGCTTTCCCAGGACGAAGAGCCGGACTTCGGCCTCCAGCTCACACAATGTTTCGACCAGGGAGCCATGTCGCAAACGAGGTTCGACGTGCGTGATCCCCTCTTCCTTTGCCTGTCGAGCCGCATTGTCGAGTATCCCGCGGCCTCGTTGCTGAGCAATCTTGCTGCGTTTCTCATCGAGCGCGGCGAGCTCCGACAACAGATGTTCCTGTGCATCGAGGCCAATACTCCCGCTCAAATCTCTCGTTGGCGCCGTTTCGGGGTGGCGATCGAGCACATGAAGAAAGTCCAGCGCCACGCCCAGACGTTTCGCTGCCCAGATGGCGTGATCGCAAACGCTCTGCGTGTACACGGAGTCGTCGATGCATGCGAGTACCTTGTTCATTCCTCACCTCTCTTCGTCAGTGCCCCATCAGGCGTTCGGCCTCAGGTTTGTCGTGGACGGAGAATTTATCGACGAGTGTCGTACTTGCTTCGTTCATGCCGACGATCTCGACTTCGGCGCCTTCACGGCGGAATTTCAGGACGATCTTGTCGAGGGCCGTCACGGCCGTGATGTCCCAGAAATGAGCATGGCTGACATCGATGCGGACGCGCTCGATGGCTTCCTTGAAATCGAAGCCCGCGATGAAGCTATCCGCCGAGGCGAAGAATATCTGCCCGGTTACGAGGTAGTGACGCGCCTTGCCCTCATCCACGACCGTCGAGCCGATGTGCAGGACTTTCCCCACCTTGCGCGCAAAGAACAGGGCGCTGAGCAGGACTCCGACCAGCACGCCCCTGGCCAGGTCATGCGTGGCGACGACGACAATCACGGTGGCGATCATTACAATGCTGGAGCTTTTGGGGTGCACTCGCAGCTTGAGCAGGGAATCCCAACTGAACGTGCCGATCGAGACCATGATCATGACCGCCACGAGTGCAGCCATTGGGATGCGTTCCACCCAGTCACTCAGGAACACGATCAGCAGCAGCAGAAACACGCCGGCCGCGAGTGTCGAGAGTCTGCCGCGGCCACCGGATTTCACGTTGATCACCGATTGACCGATCATCGCGCAGCCGGCCATGCCGCCCAGAAAGCCGGAGACGATATTGGCTACCCCCTGACCTGCGCATTCGCGACTCTTGTTGCTCTGCGTGTCGGTGAGATCATCGACACTCGCGGCGGTCAGAAGCGACTCCAGCAGCCCGACGACAGCCAGGGTGAGGGCATAGGGCAGTATGATCTGCAGCGTTTCCAGCGTGAATGGAACCTGTGGCAGCAAGAACATTGGCAGCGTACTGGGTAACTCCCCCATGTCGCCGACGCTACGTACGTCGAGTCCCAGCCAGATCGCGATGCCCGTGAGTACCACGATGCACACCAGTGGCGAAGGAATCGACCGCGTGGCATAGGGAAACAAGTAGATGATTCCCAACCCTGCTGCCACCATCGCGTAGACGATCCAGTTCGCACCGATGAGCTCGGGCAGCTGAGCCAGGAAGATCAGAATTGCCAGTGCGTTGACGAAGCCAGTGATGACGGAGCGGGAGATGAAGCGCATCACAACGCCCAGGCGGAACACGCCGGCCAGAATCTGAAACACGCCTGTGAGCAGCGTGGCAGCCAGCAGGTACTGCAATCCGTGTTCCTTGACGAGCGTGACCATAAGCAATGCCATGGCGCCCGTCGCTGCGGAAATCATGCCGGGCCTGCCGCCCGTGAAGGCGATGACGACCGCAATTGAAAATGCGGCATAGAGGCCAACCCTGGGATCGACCCCCGCAATCACCGAGAAGGCGATGGCTTCCGGGATCAGAGCCAGCGCCACGACCATACCGGCGAGCAGATCGCCCCGCACATTGGAGAACCAATCCTGTCGAACAGATTTAAACATCAGATAGCAAATTTTCTTTTGTAAGCCCGTCGGTCGACGGACTCAGCGGCAAGGAGAATCAAGTGTCCGGGAGGCGGCGAGCTGCGAAACGAGCGATTCAATCGCAGCCTGCAGAGCAGATGTAGTGTCAGGGTGGAGCAGCCACTGAAGGAAGAACGATTGCCGGACTTTGCAGTGGACTCATCAAAAGAGTCTACCTGAATGGGTAATCCGGCGCATCCAGAACATTCCCGGCATGCTTGGAAAAGTCTGCGCAGGTGGCGCAGGATATGCTGAGAAAAAGCAGCCAGTACCCCCGGCCGACCGCATGGATCCACAGCGTACCAACGGACTCGACAATCCAGTACCGGCAAAACAGGCGGCGATCATCCTGGCAGGCCTGGCTTACACGGTGACGGCCATCTTCGTTTTCAGCCGTTTGACGCTTTGGGACCTGGTGATGTTGACACTGGTGGCTATAGCGTTCGTTATCGCGCTGGCTGGGGCGTATGAAATGCTGTAAGGAAGCCGCGCCGGCGGGGACTACCAAGATATGGCCGCTTCACTGCAAATGTCTTCCCTGAACGCCGCGGGCCTTGCTGGCCCATCCTCCGGGCAGGATGGCCTCTACGAACAGGTAGAGGCTGATTATGGCGCCTCCCTGGCCCGGCTCTCCCGCGCGTATGAAGCCGATCCCCATCTCAGGCGGGATCTATTGCAGGACATTCATCTGGCGATCTGGAGAAGTCTGGCCGCCTTCGATCAGCGCTGTGCCCTGCGCACATGGATCTATCGCGTAGCGCACAATGTGGGCGCCACGCATATCCTGCGCCGTAAGCGCCAGCAGATCCACCGGCTTGTCAGTCTGGAAGAGGTCGAAATCGCCGCGGATGAAACGGACATGGAGCGGCGTGTTGACGAATCCAGGGCATTGGACGGTTTGATCGCTTTGGTGCACACACTTCAGTCACCGGACCGTGAGCTCTTCGTGTCCTACCTGGAGGGGCTTACGACCGAGGAGATTGCGCAGATCACAGGCCTGTCCACCGGTAATGTCGCGACCAAAGTTCATCGAATCAAGCGCGTTCTGGTCAAGGCGTTTCACATGCGAGGCATTCATGAGCAACGAATCGGAAGGTAATGATCCGCGTACACTGTGGCAGGCGCAGTCCATCGACGCACCGCGCATCTCGCTTCAGTTCGTGCGCAGCAGGATTCACGATCTCAAGCGCCGCGCGTGGCGCCGTAACGCCTTCGAGTACGTAGTGGGCGCGCTGGGCATCATTGTCAGTGCGTGGTTCATCTGGGCAATGCCGCTGCATGTACCCATCCTCAAGGTCGGCATGGGTCTGACGGGCCTGGCGGGGGTATGGGTGATCTTTCGCTGGCATCGCAACGCGGCGGCACAGGATGTAGCGGCGGACCTGGGCGTACTGGATGCGCTGGCCTTCTATCGCCGCCAGCTCGAGCGCCAGCGCGACGTGCGCAAGAGCAACTGGCGGTGGTACCTGCTGCCTTTCGCACCGGGTATCGTTCTCTTGCTGGCGGGTATCCTCATTGAGTTCGACCCGGCGCCGTGGGCGCATTTCTGGTTCGGGGTCGGGTGGACTATTCTTGTGATAGGCACAGGCGTGTTCGTCAACGAGCGAGCGGCGCGCCGGCTCCAGCAGGACATCGATGCGTTGAACTCACTTCATGCAGTCGAACGCGGGCAGTAGAGGAGGGCATGGCCACAGCGTGTCTCCGACTCTTTGTCAAGCCTCACGCAAATTCTCCGCCAGCATGTTGCAAAACAGTGCGCCCTGTTCGATGGCGTCATCGAGCGCGATGTGAGTATGAGGGTGCGCGTCGAACCAGTGCCTGGGCATGCCGCCCTTGGTGCTCTTGCGGTAGTCCTTTCTGAGCAGCGCCATGGCATAGGTCTTGATGTCCAGCGCGGAAAAGCTGAACGGGCTCTCGCCCGCGAAGCGCATCAGGTACCAGTACACGAACAGGAAATCGAAGCCGGCTGGATAGCCGACGAATACAGGTTTGCCAGGAAGGGCCTTGAGCCAGGCGACATACCGCGGCATCGCGACCTCTGGCGCCTCTGGATTCTGCCGGCAGGCGGTCCAGGCCTCGGGGTGCTTCGCCCACCATTCCGCTGTCTTCGGATCCGCCGTCGCGCCCGGCAGGGTTTCCAGGTTCGCGCTGAAGGTGCCGAGCAACTCCTTTCCAGCTGTATAGGCTGCCGACCCGAAGCTCAGCATGGAGTTCGGCCCGGGGATTGGGCCGTCGGCCTCGACATCGGTGCTCACGTAGATTTCCATTGTCTCTTCCTCATAGTGCATGGATTCGGGGGTTAGAAGAAAATGACTAATCCCTGTCAGTGATCTCATGATAAAGTATCACCACTTATAAATATGTGGGTATAAATTATCACATGGTGCCTTCTAAAAAGCCCCTCCAGGAGATATCCGCTTCCTCGCGGAAGAAAGGCGTTCTGCGCTCGCGCGATCTCGCCCAGCAGGGTATTCATCCCCAGACCGTCAGCCGTCTTGTGCAGCAGGGCGAACTGACCCGCGCCGGCCGTGGCCGTTATCTGCTGCCAAAGAGTGAGCCCTCCGAGAACATCGGCCTCGCGCTGGCAGCCGTGGCAGCGCCCCAGGCTGTCGTCTGCCTGCTTTCAGCGCTTCGCTTTCATAACCTGGGCACGCAAGCTCCGCATGAAGTATGGATCGCGGTCGAGCGCCGGAACACACGCCCGCGGGTCGACTATCCGCCGGTCCGCGTCATGCGTTTTTCAGGCAGGGCATTCACTTTCGGAATTGAACGGTACGAGATCGACGGCATTCAGGTGAAAATCTACTCTGCGCCGAAAGCGGTCGCCGATTGCTTTAAGTTTCGCAACAAGATAGGTCTTGACGTGGCGCTCGAAGCGCTGCGCGAAGGGCTGGTGGATAAGCAGTTTACGCGTGACGAGCTATGGGCAGCGGCGAAGGTGTGCCGGGTCACGACCGTCATTCGTCCTTATCTTGAAGTGCTGTAGGCATTCAGGGAACGCGCTAGTGGCCAAAGACAAACCCCGCAACATGCCCGCGTCCATTCGACAGCGGTTGCTGAACTATGGCGTCGCTGCCAAACTGGACCCAAATCTGACTTTGCTCTGGTACGCATTCGAGCGGCTGTTATATCGGCTGTCGATCTCGCCATACGGTGACCGTTTTGTAGTTAAAGGGGCGATGCTCTTTCGAGTATGGGGTGGGCCAGAATTTCGGGCGACGAAGGATTTGGATTTGCTGGGCGCTGTACGCCAGGAGAGCGAGAGCCTCAAAGAAGCCTTTGCCGTAATCTGCAGGCAGCCTGTCGAAGATGATGGTTTGACCTTTGATCCGGCGGGTATGCGTATCAGCGAGATCCGGATCAAAGAGGAATATGGCGGCTTGCGCGTGCTGCTGACCGCGAGGCTGGGGACGGCATTAATTCCGTTGCAGGTCGACGTCGGGTTTGGCGACGCGGTTACGCCGGCGGCAACTCATGAGGAATTTCCTTCCATGCTGGGCCAGCCTCGCGCACGAATCCGCGCTTATCCGCAGGAAACAGTCATTGCCGAAAAATATCAGGCGATGGTGGAGCGTGGTATGGCCAACACGCGGATCAAGGACTACTACGATATCTGGTATCTGTCGCGCCACTTCCAGTTTCATGGGTCTGTACTGGCGTCAGCAATTCGGGCGACTTTCAAGCGAAGAAATATGATGGTGCCTGAAGAACTGCCTATCGGTCTGACGTCAGCCTATGCCAAAGACACCGCGCATCAGCGGCAATGGAGGGCGTTTGTCTCCAGAATCGGAGCTGACTCGAGATTGGAATTTGAGGAAGTCCTGGAAGCCGTCGCTGTATTCATTCTGGCGCCTTCGCGCGCCGCTGCAGCAGGGGCCACTGTCACTATCGAGTGGCGTGACGGTGCGTGGCACGGCTAACCCGAAGGAAACGCCCGTGGAGGTGCCTCAATCCTAGTACGCACCTTGGCGCCAGCTATGTGTATCTGGGCGGAATGGAGGGGGCACATAGCAGCGTAGAGGGTTCTCGATGCCGAGCACCGGATTCGATTCTTTCGGATTCGCATGTCCGGCAATGAATCTCAATATCACAGCAATTTGGCATCCAGATACTGAAGGGTTGTGCGGGCCAGGTTGATAAACAGAATGGCGTCAGCGTCACCGAGCAGTTGTTTGTTAGGGTGCGCGAGACTACCGCGATTGCGAGCGGGGTTCATGGCGTCAATCACGGAGGCAAGCCCCAGCAGCGCTTTCCCGACGGTGTCCTGGTGCGGATCGGAATTCCGCAGGCGAGTATGTTTTTGGCGGAGTGCCTTGAACAAAGACGTCATGGGGGCATCTGCAGGCACTGGGATTGACTCGGTCTCACAAGCCGCCTTGATATAGGCGTGTAACGCGGTGTGCACGCGGTCGATTGCGCTGGAGGGGCCGCTGGAGACGAGCAGGAGTTTAGCGTCAGCCAGGACACGCTCGAGAAGCTCGCTGGTCAACCGCAAATCGGTTGCATCGACTGCTGCTGTCTTATTGCATCGCAGCGTAAGCGCTTTTAGTTGCTTGGTCGCTACAGCGGTTCGGGATACCGCTGAATCGACTGGATATTTTTTGGCGACGCCTCGCAGGATGGCCGCCTGCATCCGCCCGTCCGCGGAGCTCAAAATCTTAAGGAAGCGTTCCCGCGTCGTGCCTTCCAGATCGTCCGGGTTGATGTCGAGATCGCAGAATCCGGGGTAGAACTCGCGATGGGTCCGATAGGTAAAATCACCCAGATAACCCTCAGCAACGCCAATGTAGGTGTTCATGACCCAGTAGATCTCGCTCTGCTTGAGTTCTCCCATCGATCTGCTCTGTGGCTATCTGCGGATACTTGGCCAGGCTGCCTTAACTTTGGGCTCCGTCTCATGGCATGATATCGGAGTACGGATTCCAATGAAAAGAACGCCGACCCATGGGGGGGATGATGGATCAGAACGGCATGCCAGCGGCAGAGTCATCAGTTCTGACTGAAGCGCTGCCGCTCACCGATAAGATCGCGCGGGCGCGGCTCGAGCTTCTGGATCTTTCCGCCCGAAATCGCCTGATCAGCACACCGCGCAGTGGCAAGGCACGGACCGTCGAAGTCGTGCACGAACTGGCGGCTGCGATGTACCAGACGCTCGTCATTGACGAGAAACGGTTTACATTTTCCCCGGCGCGCGACACCGATCAGAAGACGAAATCAGGCGCTAGCACTGATACCGAGGATGAGTTACAGACTGAGGATCCGCTCACACAGCCCGACGCTGAGCTAGATAAGCAGGGTGATCCCCCGGCGTGTTGGGACGGGCAGCTGTCGACGCGTATGACGTCCGCCGGTTTGCAGAAACGTCTGTTGGATCTCTATATCGACGCCCGGACTCTTCAGGAAGAGCAGGGCGTCAACATTCTGTATCTGGCCATTGGTTATCTCAAATGGCGAGACACCACGACGCCGGATGTAGATCGTTATGCGCCGTTGGTGCTGGTGCCAGTGGCGCTGGAACGCAGCACGGCTGGGGAGAAGTTCCATCTACGCTGGTCGGGTGAAGATATCGAAGCGAATCTCTCGCTACAGGCGTTTCTCGCGCGAAATTTTGGTTTGAGACTTCCCGATATCGATGACTTTGAAGCGTTGGTTATTGACGACTACATGGCGAACGTGGAGACGATGGTCGAGGGCAAGGAGCATTGGGCTGTGCTGCGTAATGACGCCGTGCTGGGTCTGTTCTCGTTTGCCAAATTCATGATGTACCGGGATCTGGACCCAGAACAGTGGAAAGACGCTGGAGGTTTCGAGGCGATTCCAACGTTGCGGGGTGTCGTCTCAGACGGCTTTCCTCAGCGTAATCTGATCGATGACGATACGAACGTCGATGCGGTGATTCAGCCAGTCGATATGCTCCATGTGCTGGATAGCGATAGTTCGCAGTCGCTCGTGGTTCATGATGCTCGCCAGGGCGCGCATCTGCTCGTTCAGGGTCCGCCAGGTACGGGCAAGTCGCAGACAATTGCCAACATCATTGCCGCAGCGGTAGCTGACGGGAAGAGAGTGTTGTTCGTGGCGGAGAAGATGGCTGCGCTCGAGGTCGTGAAGCGTCGCCTGGACGAAGTTGGTATTGGCGTGGCATGTCTAGAATTGCATAGCAACAAGGCGAAAAAGCGGGCGGTACTGGAGGAGCTCAAGCGGACGTGGCAGCTGGCTCCCCCTCGTTGTGAGTCCGGCGAGTCGATCGTGTCGCAGCTGGGGACAGCTCGTGATCGTCTGAACGATCATGCGATTCGCCTCCACGAGCGTCATCTGCCTTCCGAGCTGACAGCCTATGAGGTGATCGCTGAACTGGTGAGGCTGAAACGGGCCGGTCACAGCACTGGTCGGCTCAAGCTGGATCAGCCCGCGCGATGGCGGCCACACGAAAAGACCGAGCGGCAATCCATCGTGCAGGATCTCTCACAACGTATCAAGGAGATGGGTACGCCCGTCAACCACGCTTGGTCGGGAGTCGGTAACGATGCGCTGCTGCCGAATGATCGCGATCGCCTCGTCGATTCCATTGGAAAACTGAGCGCCAATCTCGGATCGTGGCTCACTTTCCTGCGCTCCTTGTCCAGTCAGCTAGGTCTTGAACCGCCGACACGCTTCTGCGAGGTGTCGGATTTACAGGCGCGCGCCACGCTTCTCGTCGAGGCGCCGGGAATTGGGCCGGACGCATTTCTATCTCCGCTGTGGAATGATCCTCAGCAGGCGCGTGGAATTATTGAGGCGCTGGAATTGGCACAGAGCCTCAGTCAAGAAGTACAGGCATTTGCCGCATTCGATGTTCTGTCGCTGAATTGGTCTTCTGCCGCATCGGCTATTGCTGAGCTGCCGGGCTCGTTTACGTGGGAAGGGGAGCTGGCCGACGTTATTGTCTTGCACAGTCTGCTTGAGCGAAGTCAAGCCGATATTCGGCGACTGGTTCAGTTGTTTGGTGAGCAAACGCCAATCACGCTTGATATGGTCCAGCGATTGCTTGCGATGGCCGAGCGGGCCGAGAGTGTGCCGGAGCTGCAGCGCGAAGCGCTTGTGTCGCACATCTGGGACCGAGGCATTGAGTCCATCGTTGAGCTAATTGAAAACGTTAAGAAAGTGCAGCACGCCCGAGAGGTTCTTGCGTCGGTGTTTGGCGATTTCGCCTGGACCACTGATCTCATAGAGGTTCGCAACCATCTCGCGACGCTGGGTGGTAACTGGTTGCGCTTCTTCAATGGGAACTGGCGTCGATCTCACCGCTTGGTCAAATCGCTACTCGCGACTTCCGTGAAACTAAGCAGTGAAGAGTTACTCCGCGCGCTCGATCTGCTGCTGACTGCGCGGGCTTCGCAGGATCTGCTGCGAGCACGCGAGACCCAGGCACGTGAAGCCTTTGGGCAGAGCTGGGACCACGATCGATCAGACGTAGGGTTCCTGCAAAGTGTAGTTGCGTGGATGCGCGAGCTGCGGCCGCTGGGCTTCGAAGCGCGGCAGCGCGTGGCAGATCTTGCGGACCGGGAGTTGGCGGCAGAGTTGAACCGTCGTTTAGGGCCTGTCTTGAAGCAAATGCGGGAGTTGTTGGTCCCGATAAATGAAGGCTGCATTGCGGCTCGAAAGTTTCCCTGGGGTCAGGAGACCTTGCCGGGCCGTATTCCTCTGACGGCGCTAGTGGAAAAAGTTGCTATTTGGAAAGATGTGCTGGATCAATGCGGCGGGCTGACTTGCGTCCCAGCGCGGACGGTTGACGATCTAATAGACCGCATTGTGCTGACGCGGCGAGCACAGAAGTCGCTCGAATACTCAAAGAGTCAGGAAGAAGCGGGCCGCTCCACCTTCGGTCTGCTCTGGCATGGCCTGGACTCTCAATATGAGACGCTGCATCAGGCTGTTGAGTGGATATCTGCGCATGCCGTGCTTAGAGAGTTAGCCTCGCGAACGCGCAATCCTGGGGCATTGCTCGTGGCTGCTGAGAAAGCGGTGAGCTACGTCGATCGCTTCGAGCCGCGCATTCAAGGAATTTTCGCCAGACTTCGTTTCCAAGGGAACAAAGCACTCCCTGCCGAAGTAAGTGAAGCGTCTCTCGAGACTCTGCTGCATCAGTTTGTGCGCTGGCATGAACATGCCGAGGGGCTCAAGGAATGGGTCGCGTTTGCCGCACAAGCCAATGAGGGCCGTCGAAAGGGACTGAGTCAGCTGGTCGACGCCCTCGATCAGGGAGTTCTGGCTCCGGAATTAGCCGCCGCCGCGTTTGATCTGGCGTACTACGAGGCGATCCTGGCTGAGCGCATTGCGGTGTGGCCCGATCTCGCGAAGTTCGATGGACTAAAGCACTCACAGTACGTCAGTGCGTTCGGAGTTCTTGATCGCCGACGTATCAGGTATTCCGTCCAGCAGGTGTTAAAAGCCCATCATGGACAACTTCCTCGGGCGGGGGGCGCCGCTGGACCGACAGGAATTTTGCGTGCGGAGATGGAGCGACGCCGTAAACATATGCCCATTAGGCAGCTGATGCAGCGCTGCCATGCGGCCGTCCAGGCACTCAAGCCGGTGTTTATGATGAGTCCGCTGTCAGTCGCGCAGTTCCTACCGCCTGGAGTTGTGCGGTTCGACCTGCTCGTGATTGATGAGGCGAGCCAAGTGCAGCCGGTCGATGCATTGGGCTCGATTGCGCGTGCCAAGCAGCTGGTCATCGTCGGTGACGAGCGGCAGCTACCACCGACGCGGTTCTTCTCGAGATTGCTGGACGACGGAAGGGACGACGATGAGCAGGGCGCCTCGACTGCGGATATTGAAAGCATTCTCGGGCTGTGTCGCGCCCGTGGACTGCCGCAGCGCATGCTGCGTTGGCACTATCGCAGTCGTCATCAATCGCTGATCGCGGTCTCAAACAGCCAGTTCTACGACAACAAGCTATTCATCGTGCCGAGCCCGTATAACGCTGAAGCCGGCATGGGGCTGCGCCTTCGGCACATGCCGGAGAATACATACGATCGGGGTGAGCAAAGTATCAATGTTGGCGAAGCCAGAGCCGTCGCCGCGGCCGTCTTGGAGCACGCTCGAGCGACACCGCAAATGAGCCTGGGTGTCGCCACGTTTTCCACCAAGCAGCGGCGGGCAATTATGGATGAGCTCGAGCTTCTTCGCCGTCAGCGGCCCGACAGCGAAACGTTCTTCGGTGCTCACGAAGATGAGCCGTTCTTTGTCAAGAACTTGGAGAACGTGCAGGGTGATGAACGGGATGTCATCTTCATTTCGGTCGGCTATGGCCGGGATGCGCAAGGACGCGTAGCGATGTCTTTCGGGCCATTAAATAGCGAAGGTGGGGAACGGCGGTTGAACGTATTGATAAGCCGTGCCAAACGTCGTTGCGAGATCTTCTCATCTATCAATGATGAAGATATCGATCTCGAGCGCGCTAGAGGCAAGGGCGTCGCAGCCTTCAAATGTTTCCTTCGCTATGCGCGCACTGGTCAGCTATCGATCACGAACGAACATGAGGACGAATTGCGAAATGCATTCGCTGATCAGGTGGCTGAGGCACTGAAGGAACGCGGCTACAACGTACATTTGAGGATCGGAACCGCCGGGTGCTTTGTGGATTTGGGTGTGGTGGATACGGAGTTACCCGGACGCTATGTGCTCGGTATCGAGTGTGATGGCAGTTCGTATCGGAAGGCGCGAAGTGCACGAGATCGGGACCGATTGCGCAGATATGTGCTGGAAGATAAGGGCTGGATCCTGCATCGTATCTGGATCTCGGATTGGTTTCATCGTCCGCAGGCCGAGTTGGAGCGCCTGCTCGCGGCCATCGGGAAGGCTCGCAGCGAAGTCGATGCCAGAGCGGAGCCGTTTGCCGCCCCGTCCAGAGCCGCACCCGTCGAAGTGGCGACGATTCAGCGAGGCGAGTTCGTCGCGGTCGGAATGGCGCCGGTCGATGAATCGTCGACGGTAGAGCCGTACGAAGAAGCTGCCTTTCGCACATCGCACAGTCGGCGTGAATTGCACGAGCTCCCAAGCTCGATGTTGGCCAGTATCGTGCGGCAGGTGGTTAACATCGAGGGCCCGGTGCACCGCGCGGAAGTAGTTGCACGCATCCGATCTATTTGGGGTCTACAGCGAACTGGAGGGCGAATTCAGGCGGCGATCGATGTGGCCATCTCCCATGCTCATGAGAAAGGAGAAATCGCAATTGCCGATGAAAGCTTCCTGTGTCTGCCGGCTGGCTCTATCAAAGTCCGTGACCGCAGCAACGTTTGCTCGCTTGGTCTGAGGCGACCCGAGTACCTCCCGCCTAAGGAAATCGACTTGGCGCTGCGGGAGACAATTATTGAAAATTTGGGCGCTACGCTCGAAGAGCTGGTCCTTTGTGTTTCGCGGAAGTTTGGCTATCGAAGCACTAGTGCCCAGCTCCGCGAGATCATTGAGGCTCGCGTGCACCGCTTGATCGACGAAGGATCCTTTCAGTGGCAGGGAGAGCACCTGACGATTATCGCGTAATTCGCGCCAATCGTACAGCGTCGCTCTCGCGTTCAATTCGGATTGCTGCGGCTTAGTGGCTCCACAGCGGCTATTAGGCTCTATAGGCTGTTTACTTGGGAACTAACATGAGCATCTTTGTCCAGTTTAATCGAAAATCTATAGACGATCGCCAGATCGACACCCTTATTGGACTGAGCCATGGTTTGCTGGCGGACGGCAAGATCGATGGCTTAGAGGCGCAGTTTCTTTTCGAATGGCTGATACGGAGCCGTCAGTCCACTGACCACCCCATCATCGTCAACCTGCTGTCGAAGGTGAGCTCCATGCTGAGCGATGGCATTCTGGATGACGAAGAGACCCAGGAATTGTTGAGTGTCCTGCGTCAAATCACTGGTGAGCCATCCGAATTTGGCGAGATAGCGAAAAGTGCCTCGTTGCCGTTCTGCGAGCCTGCGCCAACGGTCACCTTCCAAGGCAGGACATTTCTCTTTACGGGGACCTGCGCCTATGGAACCCGCAAACAATGCCAGGACGTCACCGAAAAACTCAGCGGCGTGTGCGCCAAGGGCGTGAGTAAGACGTTGAACTATCTTGTCCTGGGAACCTACGTTACCGATAGCTGGATACACGAAACCTTTGGCAGGAAGATTGAAAAGGCGATGCAGTATCGAAATGACGGTGCGCCGATCGCGATCATTTCCGAGACGCATTGGGCGAATGCTGGTGGGATTCGTTGATCTGAGTGTCTGCAACGCCACGCCGGTCAGGCGAAGCCCAGGGATCTCCTGGCCTTTCGCGCCTACGCCGCCTGCCGGACCGATCCTTGTTCGCAGGAAATCACCGTTGCAAGTCGGCGCTAGAATGCCCGCTGCCCCGTCTCAGCACCACGACTGCCATGCAACCTATCAACCAGGCCCGCGCAGATTCATTTCTGCGTGCTCCTGTGGGTTTCACAACCATTCTCGGCAAGCTGATCACGCTGCCGGCGCTGCCGCTGGTGTGGTGGCGCATGTTGCTGGTGGCGCTGGCGTTGTTGCTGATTCCCAGCGTGTGGTCCGGATTGCGCTCCACCGCCGGCGCGAGGGTGCCACGCAACCGGAGTTGCTGGGCACCAGCGAGAGTCACGCGGTGGTCGATTGAGGCCGCCGCCGGGGAGCTGTTATCAGCCTTTTCTGGCGCAGATTGGCGGGCAACAGCGGCCGCTGTGGTAGGATTCGCGCCCCGGTTTGGGGCGGAATTCCGGGTTGCCGCAGGATATGCAGCCCAACGCGTGGCCACGTGGGGCGGCGGCGGGGGCTCCGGGTGCCGCGTGACCGATAACTAACTGATTTATATTATATTTTTAGGGCTCGAGTCCGCTTGCCTCACTCGAGTTTGCAGACCTGTCGAGAGGGATTGTGGATCAGACTTCCGTTGCATTGTTCTCCGGCAACGCCAATCCGGCGCTGGCACAGGAAATAGCCCGTCACCTGACGGTGCCGCTGGGTCGCGCCCAGGTGGGCCGCTTCAGCGACGGCGAGGTCAATGTCGAGATCATGGAGAACGTGCGCGGGCGCGATGTGTTCATCGTGCAGCCCACCTGTCCGCCGGCCAATGACACGCTGATGGAACTGCTGGTGATGGTCGATGCCTGCCGCCGCGCCTCGGCTGCCACCATCACCGCTGTGGTGCCGTATTTCGGCTACGCCCGCCAGGACCGGCGCACCCGCGCCACGCGCGCGCCGATTACAGCCAAGCTGATTGCCAACATGATGACCCATGCTGGCGTTGATCGTTTGTTGACGGTGGATGTGCACGCCGAGCAGATCCAGGGTTTCTTCGACATTCCGGTGGACAATGTCTACGCCTCGCCCGTCCTGCTGGGCGATGTGTGGAAGCAGGCTTATCAGAAGATCGTGGTGGTCTCACCCGACGTCGGTGGCGTGGTGCGCGCCCGTGCGCTGGCCAAGCGCCTGGACGATGCGGACCTGGCCATCATCGACAAGCGGCGTCCGCGCGCGAATGAATCAAAGGTGATGAACATCATCGGTGAGGTCAAGGGCAAGACCTGCGTGATGATCGACGACATGGTCGACACCGCCGGTACGCTGTGCCAGGCCGCTGCGGCCCTGAAGGAAGAAGGCGCCAAACGGGTGCTGGCCTACATCACCCATGCCGTACTCTCCGGCAGTGCCGTGGAGCGCATCGGCGCCTCGGTGCTGGACGAGATCGTGGTCACCGACACCATTCCGTTGAGCCCCGCGGCGAAGGCCTGCAGCAAGATCCGCCAGCTCAGCGTCTCCGGCCTGTTGGCCGAAACCATTCGTCGCATACGCGATGAGGAGTCTGTCAGCTCCCTTTATATAGACTAGGCATGGATTAGAGTTCATCCCCCGGCAACTCTGGTCGCGGAGTTGTTTTTTTGTTGTAACGTCAATTCGGAGTCATTCATGAAAACCTCATTTGAACTCGCCGCCGAGTTCCGCACGACACAAGGCAAAGGTGCGAGCCGCCGCCTGCGTCGTGCGGGCCAGGCGCCGGCCATCATGTACGGCGGCGGCCAGCCGCCCCAGGCGCTCGCACTGGAGCATCGCAAGCTCATACAGCTGCTCGACAACGAGCGTTTCTATTCCACCATCCTCAATGTGCAGCTTGACGGCAAGTCGCAGATGGCAGTGCTGCGCGACGTGCAGCGCCACCCCGCCAAGAACGTGATCCTGCACATGGATCTGCAGCGGGTGATCGAAACGGAAACATTGCGTATGCAGGTGCCACTGCACTTCACCGGCGAAGCCGTGGCTCCGGGCGTCAAGACCCAGGGCGGCATCGTTTCCCATCAGGTCAGCCAGGTGGAGGTCATGTGTTTGCCGAAGGACTTGCCGGAGTTCATCGAGGTGGACGTCTCGGAAATGAGCCTGGGTCAGACTCTGCATTTCTCCGACCTGAAGCTCCCCGAGGGCATTGAGCTGGTGGAACTCACTCACGGGCGCGATGCTCCGGTGGTGTCCATTCACTCGCCACGCGCAGAGGAGGCGGAGGCGACCCCGGCCGCGGATGCCGCAGCGCCGGTCGAGGGGGCCGCTGCTCCGGCTGCCGATGCTCCTGCCGCAGCCGAAGGCGCCAAGAAGGAGGGCGGCAAGAAGTAGCCAGCCAGTCCTGCACCCGGAAGGCCGCTAGCGAGCGGCCTTCTTTGTTTTCCCCTCTCCCACTTCAGGAGAGCGGGGAGCCCGGGTGGGGGAGTATTGCTGCCTTTCTGCCTCTCCATGTCCGACCAGCCCATCAAGCTCATCGTCGGCCTCGGCAACCCGGGCCCCGAGCACGCCCTTACGCGCCACAATGCCGGCTTCTGGTTTGTCGACATGCTGGCCCGCAAGCACGACGGGCGCTGGCGCGAGCAAAGAAAATTCCAGGCCGAGCTGGCCAAGGTGCGTATCGGCGAGCGCGAGGTGCAGTTGCTCAAGCCGCTGACGTACATGAATCGCAGCGGCATGGCCATTCGCGCGGCAGCGGAGTATCTGCGCCTGGCGCCCAGCCAGATTCTGGTGGCACATGATGAACTGGACCTGCCGCCGGGCACGGTGCGGCTGAAATCCGCCGGCGGCGCCGGCGGGCATAACGGACTGCGGGACACCATCACGCAGGTCGGCGAGAAATTCTGGCGCCTGCGCTTTGGCATCGGTCATCCCGGCGATCGCGACCGGGTGCTCGACTACGTGCTGAACCGCGCCAGCAAGGAGGACGAAGCCGCCATCGTTGCCGCAGTGGGCGAGGCCGTTGCCAGCAGTCCCGCACTGCTTGAGCACGGCGCGGAAATTGTCTTGAACCATCTGCATCGCAAAGATGCCAACTGATCACGTCGCTTTCCACTGGACTCAACGTCATGCCAATTCAATGCGGAATAGTCGGCCTGCCCAATGTCGGCAAGTCCACTCTTTTCAATGCGCTGACCCGCGCGCAGATCGCGGCCGAGAACTACCCCTTTTGCACCATCGATCCGAACGTGGGCGTGGTGCCGGTGCCGGACCCGCGGCTGGCGCAGATTGCCGCCATCGCGCAGCCGGAGAAAACCGTGCCCACCACGGTGGAGTTTGTCGATATCGCTGGCCTGGTGGCCGGCGCCTCCAAAGGCGAGGGCCTGGGCAATCAGTTCCTCGGCCATATCCGTGAGGTCGACGCCATCGCGCACGTGGTGCGCTGCTTCGAGGATGAGGATGTGGTGCATGTCTCCGGCCGCATCGACCCTTTGTCCGACATCGAAGTGATCCACACCGAGCTCGGGCTGGCCGACCTCGACACCGTCGAGCGGGTGCTGCCGCGGGCCATCAAGGCCGCCAAGGCCAACGACAAGGAAGCCATGGCACGCCGAGATTTGTGTGAGCGCCTCAAGGCGCACCTGGACTCCGGCAAGCCCGCCCGTTCGCTGCAGGTCTCCGATCTGGAGCGCCCGTTCATGAAGGAGCTGCACCTGCTGACCGGCAAGCCGGTGATGTACATCGCCAACGTCGCGGAGAACGGCTTCAAGGACAATGCCTATCTGGCGGCAGTGGAGAAGCACGCCGCCGGCGAGGGCTCAGGGGTTGTTGCGGTGTGCGCGGCCATGGAGGCGGAGATCGCGCAGCTCGAAGAGGCCGACCGCGCGGAGTTTCTCAAGGACATGCAGCTGGAGGAGGCCGGTCTTGATCGCGTCATTCGCGCCGCCTACAAGTTGCTTGGCCTGCTGACCTTCTTCACCGCGGGACCCAAGGAGGTACGGGCCTGGACGGTGCGCGCCGGCTCCACCGCCCCGCAGGCCGCCGGCGCCATCCACACCGACTTCGAGCACGGCTTCATCCGCGCGGAGACCATCGCCTTCGATGATTACATTGCCGGCAAGGGCGAGGCCGGCGCCCGTGAGGCCGGCAAGGTGCGGCTGGAGGGGAAGGAGTACGTGGTGAATGAAGGGGACATGATGCACTTTCGTTTCAACGTATGAGCGGACTCGCTTGCCTTGTTGCTCTGTAAGTAGCTGAAAATACAGCCTTTCCCGCTTCCTTGACACTGCCGGCCAGCGCCCGGACAATCCACGGCCCCAAGCGGCTGTCGCCGGTGTCTGCGACCGCCTTCGTGGTGATGTAGCTCAGTTGGTAAGAGCGGCGGATTCATAACCCGCAGGTCGGTGGTTCAATTCCACCCATCACCACCACTTCTCAGTCGGCGCTTTGTAAGACCAGGGCGTAGTCCGCGACTTGATCCGTCCGCCGTGAGTGCGCCGACGTCCTGCCACTACCGCTTGCGGATGCGCACTTCCTTCTCGCCTGTTTCCAACTCCAGTTCCGGATCCAGCCGCAGCAGTTCCAGCAATGACTCGGTATCGTCCGCATCGAAAGCGCCGGAGTAGGGGCGGGTGGCAAGCGTCTCTTCCATGAGGCGGAACTGCGGGGCGCGGTTGTAGCGGTTGAACTCGGCGATCACCTCGGACAGCGTATTGCGGTCGAACACCAGGCGGCGCTGGCGCCAGGCGGCCATGGCAGTGACTTCAGCGGTGTGGTCGGTCTTGATCAGACCTTTGGCATCCACGCGGGCTTCATCGCCCGCGCCCAGATCGACATCGGCGGGTGCCAGGGATTCTATTGCTGCATCCGGTTCGTTTGGCGCCTGCGAGGACACGCGCACCCGGCCTTCCAGCACAGAGACCTTTGTTCCGCCCGACTGTGCATAGACATTGAACTGCGTGCCGATGGCCTGCACCACGGCATCATCCGTATGGACGCGGAAGGGGCGCGCTTTATCCTTTGCGACCTTGAACAGGGCCTCGCCTGCCAGCAGGTGGATGTTGCGTTCGTGCGCGGACAGGCGCACCTGCACCCGGGTCTGGGTGTTGAGATGCAGGATGGAGCCGTCGCCGAGCTCGATGGCGCGCTGTTCGCCCCGCGCCGTGTAATAGTCCTGCCGGTCGCCGTGGTGCAATCCGAAATACAGCGCGGCGCCAATCGAAACCACCGCCAGTGCCGCCGCCATGGCCCAGCGGTTGCGGCGGCGTGAACGATCAGCCTGCGCGCCAGCGAGGTGAGCCGACCTGCCCAATGAAACAACGTCCCCCGCACCCGTCGCGGACGGCATCTCGATTCTCTTGTCGGGGTCGATCCGCGTGAGCTCCTGATCCAGCGCCATCATCATCAGGAACTGGCGCATGTGCTGCGGGGATTTGCGCGACCACTGCGCGAACGCCGCCCTGTCGCCTTCATCGCCGCGCGCCAGCCGCTCGGTCCATTCCGCGGCCTGCTCGGCGATCAGTTTGTCGATCTGTTCGGATGCTTGCATCTGCGCACCTTGAGTTCAGCGGTCCCAGGCCAGCGACATCAGCATGGACTTGGCCCGCACCAGGTATTTCTCCACCGTGTGCACGGACAGGCCCGAGGCCGCCGCGGCTTCTTCATGGGTCATGCCGTCACGTTTGCACAGCAGGATGACCATCCGGTACTGCTGCGGCAGCTCCATCAGGGCCTTCTCGAGCTGGCGCTGCAGGTTCAGCCGCTCCGCCAGCTCGTCGGGTGCGACCAGCGCTGCATGGCTGCGCCAGCGTTCGGAGTCCTGTGAGTCCAGCGACACCAGCCGTTCCCCGTCCTCGCGGATCTGCCGTTCACTGATGACGTGGAAGGCGATGCCAAACAGGTAGGCCAGCGGCTTGCGCACATAATCCGGGTTGTTCACCCGCAGGGCGCGCGTGAACACCTCCTGCACCACATCCTCCGCCGCTTCCGGCGTGCGCAGACGCCGCAGCAGCCAGCGATGCAGCTCCGCCCGGTAGGCGCGGAACACCGTATCGGCGAAGGCGCGGCCGGCGCGGGTGTTTTCGGGCAAAAATCCACTCATCGGCCGTAGAGTGCGCCTTTTGGGAAAAGTCCGGTACTCGATTAAAGTCGGTACCGGGGTTTCGGCTGTACACCCCACTCTCGCCCCGTACGGTCCGCTGCGGCCGTGTCTGGAAAGGGGAACGCAAGATGATCGGCACTCGAATTTCTCTGCTACTGGCCGCCGCGCTGCTGTGCTGCGCCGCGGGCGCGGCGCAGCCGTCCGACCCGGTCCAGCTGTCATTCAATATCCAGGCGCAGCGCCTTGACACGGCCCTGACCGCATTCGCCCAGACCACCGGCTTGCAGCTGCTGTTCCCCACCGAGGTGGCCATGGACCAGGAGGCGCCGCAGGTCTCAGGCTCGCTGACTGCCGATGCCGCGCTGCGGTTGCTGCTGAAGGATTCGGGTTTGTCGTACCGCTACGTGAACGCGAAGACCGTCGCGATCAATCCGAAGGGCGGCGGTTCGCGGGAGGCACTGGAAAGGGCGTCTTCCACGGTGCTGGAGCCGGTCAGTACGGATGGATTCAGAGTAGCGCAATCGGCGCCGCAAGCCGCGCGGCAGGAGAGCAGACCCAAGGGTTCGGCCGGCCACACGGACGATGCGGCGGAGGAAGATGGCCGGGGTATTCCCGAAATCCTCGTCAAAGGCGCCCGCACCTCCAACACCGACATCCGCCGCACCGAGGACGATGTGCAACCCTACGTGGTGTTCGATGCGGAGGAAATCAGCAGGTCCATGGCGCCGGACCTGGACACTTTTCTAAGGACCCGTCTGCCGATGAACCAGTCGCGTGCCAGCAATAGCCAGAGTCTCAGTGGGGCGCAGGGCAATCGAAGCGCCATCGACCTGCGCGGCCTGGGCGCCGATCAGACTCTGGTCCTGGTCAACGGCCGGCGCATGCCGGGCGTGGCCACTGCTGGGGACTTCACTCAGCCGGACATCAACGGTATCCCGATGTCGGCGGTGGAGCGCATCGAGATACTGCCCTCTACGGCGGGCGGGATTTACGGCGGCGGGGCTACCGGCGGGGTGGTGAACATCATCCTGAAACGCAACTACAACAACCTTGAACTCAGCGCCCGCTACGACGGCACCTTCGCCGGCGGCGGCGCCGAGCGACGGCTGGATGCCACCGGCGGCTTTACCTTGGAGGGTGGACGCACCAGTGTGATGGTGATGGCCAGCTACCGCGATGGCAATCCCTTGTACATCGCCGACCGGGATTTCACGGCCCGCTCCCGCCGCCTGCAGGATCAGAACAATCGCGGCGCCTTGATTGCCCAGAGAGATCCGCTTCATGGCTACACCACCAACGTGAGAAGCGTCAGTGGTAGAAGCCTGGAGCTGCTCGTAGGTGGCTCTTTGAATTCACCCATCGCCTATGTGCCGGCGGGGTACGCGGGCCCGGCCAGTGACAATGGCGCGGCCTTTCTGGGTACCGCCGGGCGCTACAACCTGGACCTGGCCAACGATTCCATCGGCAACCAGTACTCGCTGTTATTCACCCCCACAGTGAGCTCGCTGGCGCTGAATCTGCGGCGTGAGTTCACCGATCGTGTCGAGGCATTCGTCGATGTCTCCCGCAATGACAGCCGGTCGTTGCGAATGGGGAGCTCGGTCGCTTCGGCCGATGCCAATGTCACCCTGCCGGTGGGCGCGAACAATCCATTCACGGAGGCGGTGAGGCTGTCCGTACCCCTGACCGGCTACGATGCTGGCTGGCTGCTGACCCACTCTGAATTATTGACGGAGCAGGTCAGCGGCGGACTGATCGTGCGCCTGCCGCGGCAGTGGACAGTGCAGGCTGAATACCGCTGGAGCCGCTCGAATCCCACTTATGACTTCCCGCAAGATTTGCTGATCCCGGACGGCGCTGCCGCCCTGGTCGATGGGCGACTGTCTCCCTTGAGCGATGTGAATGCCTTTCCGATGGATTTTTCCGGCTACATTCCAGGCGGCCCGGGACAACGCGATTTCTTCGGGGCTGTGGAATGGCCGTCGGTGCAAAAGGATGCGACGCTGCGGGTGGCCGGCCCGCTGCTGCACCTGTCTGGCGGGCCGCTGCGGCTGGCTGCACTGCTGGAGCAGCGGCAGCAATACACCGGGGATCGGCTCTCGACTCAGCCTACCCCGGGCGCAACCACTCCGACTTATACCTACTATCCTGAAGTGGGCTCGACCACCGAGAGCGTGTACACCGAGCTGACCGCGCCGTTGGTATCCGCGGGCAATGCGCGGCGGGGGCTTGCCGGTCTCGATCTGCAGGCCTCCTACCGCTACGATGGCACCCGGACCGGTACGCAGCCTTTTGGCTCATCAATAACCGTGCCCTCTGCCGATGGCCCCTTTCCGGATGTGCCGATGCAGATCAACAACGTCACCGGCCATCAGTACACGCTGGGCCTGCGCTACACGCCCCTGGAAAGCCTGGCGCTGCGAGTCAGTTATGGCGAAGGGATACTGCCGCCATCGCCTTCGCAGCTCTCCGAGTTTGACACCTTACCGGCCTATCTTGCGTTCTACGGATATAGGGACCCCAAACGCGATGGTGAGTTCATCACCAGCGCCACGGTCGAGAAATTCTCCCTCCTCGGCAGCCTGGCGCTGCGCCCGGAGCAGTCGCAGAGCTGGTCGGCGGGAGCAATTCTCACCCCGGTGAGCCTGCCGGGCCTGAGGCTGTCGCTGGATTACACCCGCATCGAGAAGATCGATGAGATCGGTTTCCTGAATACGCAGGTGCTGATCGATCTGGCGGACAGCTTCCCGGGCGCCATCGTGCGCAATCCGCTGACCCCGGCTGATCAGGCGCTGGGTTACACCGGCGGCACGATTCGTGAGTTGAACGTGGGGTCAGTCAACATCGCCCACAGCCTGATGGAGGCGGTGGACCTCCAGGCCGACTACACCTGGGAGACGCGCCTGGGCGCCTTCACCGCCAATGTGATGGCCACCGTGCAGCCGCGGCTGGCGCAGCAGCCGGCGCCGGACACGCAGGAGCTGAACACCGTGGGCTACAGCGATGGTCCGCTGAAATGGCGCGCCAACGCCGGACTGAGATGGAGCCGCGGCGCGCTGGAGCTGGGCTGGAACATGCAGTACTACGATGCCTCGAGGGTGTATGTCAGCACCGCGTCGCCCACGATTCGCGACTCGGCGGTGCTCAGCCAGGGTTCGGCGTGGATCCCCACGCAGACCTATCACGATGTCTACGGCCGCTACCGCTTCGACAACGCGCCCGGCTTCGCCCGCGGCCTGCTGGAGAACACCGAGCTGCAGGTGTCGGTGCAGAACGTGCTCAACACCAGCCCGCCCATCCTGGCCAGCGCCAGTTCGCTGTACGCCGGCTACGCCACCGAGGGTGACCCACGCCTGCGACGCTATTCGATCTCGATCACGAAGTCATTCAGGTAGTCCCGGCGCCAACCGCCCGCTTCGGCGGGCGGTTCATCGGCTTCTCAAATGGCTTGAAGCCTCCACTGCTGCATCGAAGATGCCGCCGTCGCCGCATGGATTGTAAATGGCATTTACAATCCATGCGGCTGATGGAGGGCCGGCGATGCAGCATCCTGACCGGTTCGCAGAATCTTGCAATCTCCCACGGCCTCTCCCAGTCGCTGGCGGGCCGGGCGGCCATCCTGCATCTGTTGCCGCTGAGCAGCGATGAAGTGCGACAGTTTCCGACTGCGCCGACGGAGCTGTTCGAGCTGTTGTGGACCGGTAGCTATCCGCGCATTTACGACCGCGGCATTCCAGCGCAGCAATGGCTGGCCGATTACGTGGCGACTTATGTACAGCGCGATGTGCGGCAGATACTGAACGTCGGCGATCTGAACCGCTTCAATACATTCCTGAGGCTGTGCGCGGCGCATACGGCGCAGGAGCTGAAGCTCTCCACGCTGGGCGCTGATGCCGGTGTCTCGCACAACACTGCCGGCGCCTGGCTCTCGGTGCTGGAGTCAAGCTTCCTGGTATTCCGTCTGCCGGCCTGGCATCGCAATATCAAGAATCAGATCGTCAAGATACCCAAGCTGCATTTCTTTGACAGCGGGCTGGTGTGCTACCTGCTGGGCATCCGTGAGCCGTCGCAACTGCGCCATCATCCACTGCGCGGTGCAGTCTTCGAAAGCTGGGTGATCGCCGAGCGCTACAAGAAACAGATTCACCAGGGCAGGGAGCCACAGATGTTCCATTTCCGCGAATCCCGGGGCGTGGAAGTGGACCTGCTGGAAGTCGATGGCGCCGCCGCGCGGCTGGTGGAAATCAAGTCCGCCGAGACGATTGCAGGGGATTTCTTCAAGGGATTGCACCAGTTTGCGCAGGTGCTGGTGGACGGCAAGATGTTCCAGGTGGTGGAAAAAGAGGTCGTGTACGGTGGTTCGCAGGCATTGACCCGCGAAGGGGTAAAAGTGATTCCGTGGAAATTGGTATCCGGATGAGGTTATCCAATCGTGTCCAGGCACAGCTGCTTGCAGAACAGGACACTGTTTGGGGGCATCGGATGAAGTGCCACAGTCAAGTCGGTCCGCCTCGAAACCCACGATTACGCTGATGACCCGCCGGATCTGCAGCAGGGAAGCATGAGCAGCAGGGCGAGGAAGGCACGGGTGGATTCGCAGGGTTCTTTGCCCGCCAATGGCGACAACTTCTTTGGTGTCACAAGCCGGACCGCGTGAACCGTGAATCGCCGGGTAATCCGTCCGGCGCGACTATTGGCGACCGGCCCGGTAGAATGGCGCGCCGGTCGACCTCCCGTCCCGGTTTCCTGCCGAGTTCGAGGTTTCCATGCGCGCCGCCCCCGATTCCCCTGCCGATACTGTCACTTTTGCCAGCCTGGACCTGCACGAGTCCGTGCTGAAGGTGCTGCAGGCGCTGGGGTATGAATCGCCAACGCCCATCCAGGCCGCCACCATCCCGCACCTGCTGGCGGGCACCGACCTGGTCGGCCAGGCGCAGACCGGCACGGGAAAAACAGGCGCTTTTGCCCTGCCGATCCTGTCGCGAATCGATCTGGCGCTGCGCGCCCCCCAGGCGCTGGTGCTGGTGCCGACCCGTGAGCTGGCCATCCAGGTTGCCGAGGCGTTCAAGCGCTACGCCACGCATATGAAGAGTTTTCACGTCATGCCGGTTTACGGCGGGCAGAGCTACACGCCCCAGCTGCAGGGCCTGCGGCGCGGCGTGCATGTGGTCGTCGGTACGCCGGGCCGCATCATGGATCACCTGAAGCGCGACACGCTGAAACTGGGTGATCTGAAGCATCTGGTCCTGGACGAAGCCGACGAGATGCTGCGCATGGGATTCATCGACGATGTGGAGTGGATTCTGGAGCAGACGCCGGCTGGCCGGCAGGTGGCCCTGTTCTCCGCCACGCTGCCGCCGCAGGTGCGCAAGATCGCCCGCAAGCACCTGCGCAATCCTGCTGAAGTCACCATCAAGACCCGCACCGGCACGGCAGCCACCATTCGCCAGCGTTACTGGATCGTCGATGGCATGCACAAGCTCGATGCCCTTACGCGCATCCTGGAGGCCGAGCCCTTCGACGGCATGCTGGTCTTTACCCGCACCAAGGTTTCGACCGAGGAGCTGGCCGAACGGCTGGAAGCGCGCGGATTTGCCGCCGAAGCCCTGAACGGCGATATGGCTCAGATACAACGGGAGCGCACGGTGGCCCGCCTGAAAGCCGGCCAGATCGATATCGTGGTGGCCACCGATGTTGCCGCGCGCGGGCTGGACGTGGAGCGTGTCAGTCATGTGATCAATTTCGATGTGCCCCACGATCCGGAGTCCTACATTCACCGCATCGGCCGTACCGGCCGGGCGGGCCGCAGCGGTGAGGCCATCCTGTTCATCGCCCCGCGCGAGCGCAACATGCTGCGTGTCATCGAGCGGCTGACACGGCAAACAGTGGAGCGGATGTCGCTGCCGACGCTGGACGATGTGAATGAACAGCGTATCGCCCGTTTCAACGAACGCATTGGTCTGGCGCTGGCCGCCGATGAGGGCGCGCCCTTTCGCTCGCTGATCGAGCGCTACGAGAACGAGCACAACGTGCCGGCGCTGGAGATTGCAGCGGTGCTTGCCGGCATCGCGCAGGGCAAGAAGCCCCTGCTGCTGGAGCCCAAACGTTCATCGCGCGCGGACAAAGCCGCTGACCCGGCGCCGGATCGCGCCGCGCGTCGCGACTCACCGCGTCCGGAGCGCAAGGGCGGGCAGGATCGTTCTGACCGTCCTGATCGTTCCGGCCATTCCGGCCGGCCGGGCCGCGACGGTGAAGAAATGGAAACCTATCGCGTCGAAGTCGGCAGCGTACATGGCGTGGAGCCTGGCAACATCGTCGGGGCCATTGCCAATGCGGCGGACATCGAGGGTCGGCGTATCGGCCGCATCGTGATTCGCGAGGACTGCAGTTTCGTGGATCTGCCGGCCGGCATGCCGCCAGCCATCCTGCGCAAGCTGCAGAAAGTCAGCGCTGCCGGGCAGAAGCTGCATATCAGCCGGGCGTTGAAGTCACAGACGCAGGCGTTGCAGCGCGAGGCGGCGTCCGGGCACAAGCAGGGCCGCAAGGGCCCGATGCGCAAAAATCAAGGGGCCTGAAGGAAGCCTCGTTTGGATTTCTTGTCCCGCTTGGCGGCGCGTTTCTCTTCGAAGGATTTTGCAGGCTTTTTCTTTTCCTGCTTTTTCCGATCCATGCCTTTGCTCATCGTGATTCTCCCGTTGCCTCAAGCCTAGCCCGGAAAGCCGATCATCCGGCCGCCATCCTCGTCCCAGAGTTTCATGCGCGCGCATCTGAGGCTGGAGCGCAGCGTCAGGTGCGGCGCGGAGCGCAACAGCGGGCTGGATTCAAATGCTGCCCGCAGGTGGTAGTTCGGAATGCGCGGCGCCAGGTGATGGATGTGGTGGTAGCCGATGTTGCCGGTAAACCAGTGCACCACCTGCGGCAGATTGTAGTAGGAGCTACCGGCCATCGCGGCATGGTGCGAATCCCAGCGCTCCGCGCGCGACCAGTAGGCGTGCTCGAAGGTATGCTGCACGTAGAACAACCATACGCCCATGACGCCGGCGATCATCACGATGGGCAGGTGCGTGAGCAGAACCGTTTGCCAGCCGATCAACGTGCCAAAGACCAGGCCGGCCGCCAGCAGCGTCAGGTTGTTGAGCAGCACGCTGGCCCATTCCTTTCTCCAGGTCAGCGGCAGGTCGAAGGGCAGCCGATGTTTGATCACGAACTGATATACAGGGCCGATGAGCAGCAGCACCGGCATGCTGCGATACATCCGGTAGCACAGGCGCTGCAGCCAGGGGCGGGCCCGGTACTCCCGCAGGGTCAGGGTGTGTACATCACCGAACTCGCGGTGGTCGAGGTTGCCCGAGGTGCCGTGATGCACGGCATGGGTCTTTTTCCAGTAGCTGAAGGGAAACAGGGTCACCAGGCCCAGGCAGGCGCCTACCCAGTGATTCGCTCTGCGGCTGGCGAAATAGGAGCCATGGCCGCAGTCGTGCTGGATGATAAACAGCCGCACATACATGCCCGCCGCGGGCAGCAGCAGTAGCAGCGTCCAGCCCAGCCCCCAGTCCGCGGCGATGCTCCAGGCCGTCAGCGTCCACAGGGCGAGGAATGGCACCAAGGTATTGGTCATCTGCCAGAGTGCCCTGCCCAGGTGCGGTCGGGCGAAATCCGCACACAGGGCACGGAGGCTCTTCGGCAGAGCCGGGTTCAGTGCAGCTGCATTCATCAGGGAATCCGTTGGCGGTGAGATCAGAAGTCGATGGCAGTTTGGCACCTTAGCAGGGGTGCGTCCATGAACTGCATCATCCACGGTACCGGATCAGGAGGCCGCACCTCCATATGCCTGGCCAGGAATCGCCCGCTGGCACCCTTCGAAAATCCGGTTGCCATAAATTAAACGTGCGTTTAAATTACGCTTCGTGAAGAAACGCGCACAGTCAGGGCCTGCGCCCAGGCGGCGGGGACGGCCGGCAGCCCCTGGCATCGATCAGCCCGGCCAGCGGGAAGGGCTGCTCAATGCGGCCGTGCAGTGCTATGCCCGTACAGGCATGACGGCCGCAAGCGTGCGCCGGATTGCCGCGGCGGCGGGCGTCACGCCGGCGTTGATCAACTACTACTTTGGCGGCAAGGAAGGCTTGCGTGAGGCCGTGATTGAGGAGCGACTCATGCCGATGTTCGCTGATCTGCGCGGTCGCCTGGCCAGTGCGGGTGATGACCCGCATGCCGCTGCGCGGGCGTTTGTTCAGGGCGTTCACGCCATGGTCGCCCGTCACCCGTGGCTGCCCGCACTGTGGGTGCGGGAGGTACTGACCGAGGGCGGCGGCCTGCGTGAAATGCTGGTCAAGGTCATATCGCCCGATATGCCCCGAATGCTGGCCGGGCGCTTTGCCGCTGCGCGAGAGTCGGGCTCGCTCAACAAAAGTCTTGATCCGCGCCTGCTCGTCGTATCCCTGGTGGGGCTGACGATGTTTCCGCTGGCTGCCGCACCGATCTGGCAGCGGGTCTTCGACGCCGGTGAGGTCGATGCGGCACAACTTGAACATCACACTCTGGCCCTGCTGGAGCAGGGTATGGGAGGCATGAATGGGTGCTAAATATTCAGTACGAAGCGCGTTCGTTGTCCTGGGTCTGGTCCTCGCAGGCGGCTGCGCGCAGGAGTCGCCGCCGCTGGTCGGCTCCCTGGAATGGGACCGTATCGCGGTAACAGCGGAGCTGGCGGAGCCGGTACTGCGCTGGGCGGTTGCGGAAGGGCAGCGTGTGGAGGCAGGCGAGATGTTGCTCGAGCTTGACCCTGCACGGCAGGACACTCGTCTCGCCCAGGCGCGGGCGCAACTGTCACAGGTGGAGGCGCGCCTGAGTGAACTGGCCAGCGGCGCCCGCATCGAGGTGATCGATGCCGCGCGCGCAAACCTCGCTCGTGCCCGGGCTGCGCAGGAGGATGCCGAGCGCGAGTACACGCGGGTCGATGCCGTGCGCAAACAGGAACTTGTTTCCGCCGCCGCGCTCGACCAGGCGCTTGCCGTGCGCAATCAGCGCCGGGCCGAAACGCGGGCCGCCGAGGCGCAGCTGCGAGAACTCACGGCGGGAACGCGGCCCGAGCAGATCGAACAGGCCGCTGCGGCCGTCGATGCCGCCCGCGCGGCGGTGCGCCAGGCGGAGTTGACGCGCCAGCGCCTCACCGTACGTGCGCCGCGGGCCGGCAGGGTGGATGCACTGCCGTTCAAACCCGGCGATCAACCACCGATGGGTGCGGAAGTGGCCAGCCTGCTGGTGGGCGAGGCGCCTTACGCCCGCGTGTTTGTCTCCGCGCAGCGCCGTCCGGCCTTTGCGCCGGGTGACGCCTTCGACGTGCAGGTTGAAGGCGTGCAGCAGAAATTTCCGGCAATCCTGCGCAGCATCCGCAACGAAGCGAGCTTTACACCGTACTACGCGCTGGCTGGCGATGATGCCAGCCGGCTGGTGTATCGAGCAGAGCTGGTGCTGCAGGGCGCGGACGCCGCGCAGTTGCCTGCCGGTCTGCCGCTGACTGCCACGCCACAAGACGCGTCCGGCGATGCAGGAGAGTGATTCCAGCGCGGCGATCAGGGCGCGTGGACTGACGCGTCGCTTCGGTGATCTGGTTGCCGTCGACGGCATCGATCTGACGGTGCGTCGCGGCGAGGTCTACGGCTTCCTGGGTCCGAACGGCTCCGGCAAATCGACGACCATTCGCATGCTGTGCGGGTTGCTGCTGCCCAGCGCAGGCGAGATCGACGTGCTGGGGCTCAGCATTCCCCGCGACGCCGAGGCGCTGAAGCTGCGCATCGGCTACATGACGCAGAAGTTCTCGCTGTACGAGGACCTGACGGTCAATGAAAACCTGGCGTTCCTGGCCGCGGTGCATGACGTGCCCCGTGCCGAGGCGCGCCGTCGCATCGATGAACTGCTGGAGCGGTACTGGCTGGTCGATCGGCGCGGCCAGCTTGCCGGCACTTTGAGCGGTGGGCAGAAGCAGCGCCTGGCACTGGCCGGCACGGTGCTGCACAAGCCCGATCTTCTGTTTCTGGATGAACCCACCAGTGCCGTCGATCCACAATCGCGACGCGACTTCTGGGAATCACTGTTTGAGCTGGCCGATGCGGGCACCACGCTGCTGGTCTCCACCCACTACATGGATGAGGCCGAGCGCTGCATGCGTCTGGCCATTCTCGATGAGGGGCGCATCGTTGCCGACGGCACGCCGCGCGAACTGCTGGACAACCTGCCCGGGCGCACGTTGCTGGTCGAAAGTCCGCAGCCGCGACGCGCGCAGCAGGCGCTGCAGGGATTCACCGGCGTGATCGCGCTGGCGCAGGTGGGTGCATCGCTGCGCGTACTGGCCAAAGATGGCGATGAGCTGGAGCGCAGGATCGACGCCCATCTGCGCGAGGCCGGAATTGAGGCGCAGGTGCGGCCGGCGCCGCCGAATCTCGAGGATGTGTTTGTCGTCGCAACGCATGATCCGGATGGAGCGCGGACATGAACCTGCGCCGGCTGGGTTCCATCGTGGTCAAAGAATTGTTGCAGCTGCGCCGCGACCGGCTCACCTTCGCCATGATCGTCGGCATTCCCACCATGCAGCTGGTGCTGTTCGGTTTCGCCATCAATCTCGATGTGCGTCATCTCGATGCAGCCGTGTTCGACCAGGCCGACACGGCCCGTTCGCGCGAACTCATTGCCCAGCTGCAGGCCACCGACGTCATGGACTTTGCCTATCGTGTCGGTTCGGGGCAGGAGGTGGAGAATCTGCTGCGCGAGGGGCGCATCAGCGCGGCGGTCATCGTGCCGCTGGATTTCGAGAATCGCCTCGAGCGCGGCGATCGACCGGCGCTGCAGATCGTCGTCGACGGCTCCGAGCAGGTGATCCAGGCCGCCGCGCGCCAGCTTGCGGCCTTCCCGGTGCATGGAACGCGCGGCTGGACGCGGCAGGTCGCGCCCATAGAGGTAGTGAATTTCTACAATCCCGAGCGCCGCGCAGCGATCAATACAGTGCCGGGCCTGGTCGGCGTCATCCTCACCATGACCATGGTGCTGTTCACTGCCGTCGCCCTGGTGCGCGAGCGTGAGCGCGGCAATCTGGAGATGCTCATTGCCACACCGGTCTCGCCGTGGGAGCTGACCATCGGCAAGGTGCTGCCCTTTGTCGGTATCGGGCTGGTGCAGGTGACGCTGGTGCTCCTGCTGGGCAGCTGGCTGTTTGCGGTGCCCATACGCGGGTCACTTGGTGAGTTGTACATCGCGTCGCTGGTGTTCATCGTCGCCAGCCTTGCGTTGGGCGTGTTCCTGTCCACGCTGGCCAGCAGCCAGTTTCAGGCCATGCAGATGTCGTTCTTCACCTTCCTGCCGCAGATCCTGCTGTCGGGGTTCATGTTTCCCTACGCCGGTATGCCGGTGGCGGCGCAGTGGTTCGCCGAAATCCTGCCGCTCACGCATTTTCTGCGGCTGGTGCGCGGCATCATGCTGCGCGGCGCGGGGCTGGCGGAGCTGTGGGGCTCGTTGGCTGCGCTGGGTGTTTTTATCGTGGTTGTGCTGGGTATTGCCGTCTCGCGTGTGCACAAGCGGCTGGACTAGGACAGGCTCCTAGGGCTGTTTGTCCAGGTCGAGATGTCGCCGCCCGTCCCAGCCACCCTGCTTCAGCACCCGCTCGCCCATGGCCCGCGGAGAATCTTCCAGGTCGGTGGCCATCGAGTCATTCCAGCGATTCAGAAAGCCGTACAAACAGACCGCGCCCAGGATATGTACGGTCTGCTCCTCGCTCCAGTGCGCGCGCATTCTTGCCGCCAGTTCCGCATCCACCACGTTGGGAACAGCGCCGGCCGCCAGCGCGTAGTCCAGCGCCACCCGTTCCGCTTCGCTGTACAGCGGACTGGTCTGGTAGTCCCACAGCGCGTCGATCTTCTCCTGCGAAACGCCATGAATCTTCGCGGCCACCAGCGAATGCGCCTCGCAGTACTGGCACCCTGCCGCGCGGCTGCAGAAGTGCGCCACCAGTCGCATGAATCCCAGGTCCACACCGCCTTCCGGGTCCATGACCGCCCGGGTCAGCTCGCCGAAGGCCTGCACCATCTTCGGTCGCCGCTGCATGGTCAACAGGCTGTTGGGTACGAAGCCGAGGATGCGCTCGAACAGGGCGAAGTCCTCGGCCAGTTCCGGGTGAGCCGCCTTGGGCAGGGGTTGCATGTGCGCCATGGGAAACCTCGATCAGTAGCGAAAGCAGGCATGGATTCTAGCGTGGATGCAGGTGTTCGCAGGCAGCGGATTGCAGCCCCGGCGGCAGCTCGCCATGCGAGGACGCAAGGCGGCACCCGTTGCCAGCGGACTGTATTCCGCTATAAGTTGTCCTGATGTCTGATCGCCTCCCTCCGCTGCTCTGGGTACGGGTATTCGAAGCCGCCGCGCGGCACGGCAATTTCGTGGCCGCCGCCCGCGAGCTGTCCGTCAGTGCCGGCGCGGTCAGCCGCACGGTCAAGGAACTGGAAGAATTCATGGGCGTGGAGCTTTTCGTGCGCAAGGCACGCGGAGTGGAGCTCACCGAGACCGCAGCGGCCTATGCGCGCGCCATTGCGCCGGCCATTCGCCAGATCGCCCAGGCCAGCGCGGAACTGCGCTCCAGCGCGCAGCATCAGTCGCTGCGGGTGACGGCCATGCCGGCGCTGGCCCAGCGCTGGCTGGTGCCGCGGCTGGGGGAATTCTACGAGTTGCACCCGGATATCACGGTGATTGTCTCGGCCGAGTCTGCGGTGCTGGATCTGGCCAACAGCGCCTTTGATGTCGCCCTGCGTCATGGCAGCAGTGAGCCGTCGGGTTGTGAGCTGGTCGAGCTGTTTCGCGAGGAAATGTTTCCGGTGCTCAGTCCGAAACTGGCTGCGAAGCATGCCTTGCAGTCACCGCAGGACCTGTTTGGTCTCACCGCCCTGCATGACACCTATTGGGAGTCGGACTGGAGCATATGGCTGAGCGCGCAGGGACTGGAGCCGCCCAAGCGCTGGCGCAGCCTGTACTTCACGCTGTACACCATGGCGGTGGATGCCGCAGTGGCGGGGCAGGGTGTGCTGGTTGGACATGCGGCACTGATTGAAGACGAACTGCGTCGTGGCGACCTGGTAGCGCCCTTTGCGCCGCGCGTCAGCTCGCCGAAGCGCTACTACGCAGCAGTACGTTCGGACCGCGCGGCCATGCCGGCGGTGCGGTCATTTATTGACTGGCTGCGTACCTGTACGCCGCCGGCGGCAGCCGTGGCGTAAGTTTCACGGGCTTTGCAGCCCGGGGGGGCGATGACGTCAATCCACCGAGGCCTCCGGCAGCGGCCCATCCCCCAGCGTATACCCCGCCATCCACCGGTACTGCCGCCACGCCCGATCGAGCTGATGGTAGTACTCGCTCAACCCGTGCCCCGCACGCGGATACACCACCAGCCGCACCGGTTTGTCGCGCACCTTCAGCGCGCGGTAGTACTCCAGCGCTTGCGCCAGCGGCACGCGTTTGTCGTTTTCACCGTGCAGGATCAACAGCGGAGTGGTGATGTCGTCGGCATATGTCAGTCCCGAGCGCTCACGGAACAGCGGTGAGGTTTCCTCGTTCGGATAGCCGCCGAAGAAGGAGCCCAGATAACCTGATATATCCGTGGTGCCGTACATGCTGCGGTTGTTCGATAGGCCTGCGCCCATCATCGCGGCTTTGAAGCGGCCGGTTTGCGAGACGATCCACGCCGTCATGTAGCCGCCGTAGCTCCAGCCCATCACCGCCAGTTTGTCCTCGTCCGCGATACCGCGGCCGATGAGCGCATCGACGCCCGTCATGATGTCGCGATAGTCCCCGCCGCCCCAGTCGGGGATGTTGCCGCGCATGAACTTTTCGCCGTAGTTGGTGCTGCCGCGCGGGTTCGGATACAGCACCGCCCAGCCCTGGCCGGCCCAGAAGTGTGCGTCGCGCTTGAAGCCATTGGTATGGGCGCCTGTCGGCCCGCCATGTACGTCCACCAGCAACGGATAGCGGCGGCCTTCCTGGTAGCCCGCCGGCCTGACCAGTATGCCCTCGACCTGCCAGCCGTCTGTGCTTTCCCACTGGATAACCTCGGTCTGGCCGAGCGCCCAGTTCTGCACCTGTGGGTTTGTGTGCGACAGGCGGCGGGGCGAGGAGAAATCCCCACGCGCGAGGTAAAGGTCCGCCGGTGTGGTGGGTGTCTCCGAAACGTACACCACGCGACCGCGGTCGGCAGAGAAGGAGGCGCCGTTGATCAGACTCTGGCGGGTCAGGCGTGAGTAGCGGCCGCCGCTGATCTCATACGCATACACATCCGTGTACACACCGTTGCCGCTGGTGAGCAGCAGCCGCCTGCCGTCGCGGCTCCATGCTTTCTCCAGGAGGGATACCGCCTGGTCGAAGTCCGGGCTGGACACATCCTTGAGTGTGCCGGCAGCGATGTCATACAGATACAGTCGCGCCTGATAGATTCCCCAGTCGGGAAACTCCTTCGTGGAGCGTTCGTGCCGAGGCAGCATTGTCAGGGCGAGCGTTTTGCCGTCGGGCGACCATTGCGGGGTCGATCGTACCGTGGTGGTGTCGATGATCTTCCGTGCAGTCTTCGTGGCGACATCGACGATGTAGGCGTCGCTGCGCGGATCGCGCAGCAGGGTGGTGTACTTCGCTGTGAAGGCGAGACGGTGGCCGTCGGGCGACCAGTTCGGCGCGGAGGTCACGGTATAGTCCTCGCCACTGGTGATCTGCGAGGCCTTTTTCGTGGACACTTCCACCGTCCATAGATGCATATGGCGGAAGTCTTCCTCGAAGACCTGCGGATCGTCGCCCGCTTCCCGTTTCTGCTTCTCTGCTTTGGGCAGCGCGTCCATGGACTGAAAGGCGATCTGTTTGCCGTCGGGCGACCAGCCATAGCCACCTACGCCCTCCTTGGCCTCGGTAATCGCGTAGGGCTCGCCGCCGGCCATTGGCAGCAACCAGATCTGGGTGCGCGCTTCCTTCGCTTCCCCGCCCTGACTGCGCGAAGTGACGAAGCTGATGAACTTGCCGTCCGGTGACCACTGTGGATTGCCTTCTCCTTTGGCGCCGAAGGTGAGCTGGCGCGGTTCCACGCCGGAGGTGGCATCGGCGGGTATCAGCCACAGGTGACTCTGCGGTTTGTATTTCTTTTTCTTTGCGTCTTCCTTTCCCTCTTTCTCCTGCTCCTCCGGTTGTGTCTGTTTCTCCGCGGGTGCGATGTCGGCGTTCTCTTCCTTTTCCTTGTTCTTGTCCTTATTTTGTGGCCCCAGGGGATCGGGGTCCGGATCCCAGGCGCGCAGCGTGTACACCACCCAGCGCCCGTCGGGGGAAATCTCCGGTGAACCCACTGACTTCAGCGCCAGGTAGTGTTCCGGCAGAACGGTGACAGGCTGTGCGCCTGCCGCGGCCAGGGCCAGCAGGCCCGCTGCGATGAAGATAATCCGCAATCCGGTCCAGTCATGTGCGCGCACGGTAGCCTCCCGGTGTCTGGTTCGCCCGTATCCATAGAGAGGGGCGGGGCGCAAAGTTCCGCTATTGCCGCCTGCCATTGAAGTCTGCACTGGCGGGCGGCCCCGCCCGATTTTGCCCTGATTCTTCTGCGCTCTGCCATCTTGTCGCCACGGCGGCGGCGGGCATTTCCGCTGCAATGGTTCCCGAGGCCGATTCGGCCTTGCTACCTGATCGGATGAGGAGGGTTTATGAAACTCAAAGCCTTGATACTCGGCACCAGCCTGGTCGTATTCACCTTTGCCGGCGTCGCAGGCGCGGAAACACCTGTGGAGAAGCCGTATCCATCCAGGGAAGAGTCCCTGGGCCTGGTTGGCGGGGCCGGCATCGGCGCACTGGCCGGCGGACCGTTCGGGCTGGTGCTGGGCATGGCCTTCGGCGGTTGGATTGGTGATCGCATGGATACGCAGAAGAAGAATGCCCGGGCATTGAATGAGGAACTGGAGGATTCCCGCAAGGAGACCGAGGCGCTGAATGCAAAACTGGAGGATTCCGATCGCGCCGTGGAAGCGCTTTCGCTGCAGCTGAAGGCCTCGCGTGAACGCCTGGCGCAGGTGAACGAGAAGTCCTGAGCCGCTGTTAGTTGGCCGCAATGCCTGTAGGGACCGGACCGGGCCCGGCGCGGTATAAGCTGCGATCGGGCCCGGGTTTTCCGGTGCATACCTGCGGGAGGTCATCATGCGAGTTTTTCAGCTGTTGGGATCGAGCATGTTGTTGCTGGCGGGTGTGGCGCAGGCGCAGGCGCAGGCGCAGGGTACGGTTGGCGGAACCGTGAGTGGGACAATAGCGGCGACAAGCGACTACGACTTTCGCGGTGTGAGCCAGACGCTGGAAGATCCGGCGCTGCAGGCCAGTCTGGGCTGGGAAGGTGCTACCGGGTGGTATGCGGGGCTGTGGGGCAGCAACGTGGATTTCGACAGTGACTCCGATGTGGAGGTGGATGCCTGCTTCGGTTATGCCGGCGAGACTGACGGCGGCCTGATATGGGATGTCGGCCTCAATTACTATTCCTACTGGCCCGATGGTGATGACATCAATTATCCGGAGGCTTACGTGGGCTTCGGGTTCCAGGCGCTTGAAATCAAGCTCTGGTACACACACGACTACGTGAACCTGGGCGACTCGGCGCTGTACCTTGAGGGTAATCTCAACTTTGAATTGCCGCGCGGGTTTGGTCTGGCGCTGCATGCCGGCCACAGCAGCGGCGATGGCATTGATGAGGGGTTTGGGGATTCGTATATCGATTATTCGATCGGGGTTACGCGGGCGTTTGGTGACTTCGAGTTTGCAGTGAAGTATGTGGATACGGATATTGATGATCCGGATTTTGGGGATGGGCGTGTTGTGTTCTCTGTGTCGACCAGTGTTCCCTGGGGGACGTGATTGGGTTGGGCGGGGGTGGGGGTAATGTAACAACATTTTTGGGGGGGGGTGCCCC